>LJVB01000039.1 GCA_001304215.1 Acidithiobacillales bacterium SM1_46
GCATCAATCGTATCCATCGTGCGCTTCAGCATGTAGCCCAGCCCGCCAACACCGGCCGCGAGCAGAATGCCGCGCGTAAAGTGCGTCAACGTCCGGCTGATCCCTGTCACCTTGTTGCCGAACGTGTGAATCGTGCGCGTACTGTTTCGCATCTGCCGTTCGAATGCGCTCGTACGGGCAATCAAATTGACCGCTAAGGTCTGGACCGTTGCCATTTATGGTTCCTCAATCGGGCAGAGCTGCATCAATAGCGCTTTCATTTCGTCCGCTGTCTGTTCGGGCTTAGCTGAAGGCACCGGCAGAAAATCCTCAATTTTATAGGGCCTGACATTCTTGCCACGCAGGCTATTCGCTACGACCGTGGATGTGACCGCTTGGCGCAGATCGGCGCGTTCTTCGCCCCAGGGGTGAATCGAATAGAATGCCAGCCACTCCGACAGCTCATGTGAATCAGTGCGCGCCAACACTTCGTGCAACGAGCAACCCCAGGCGAGTGCTAAGATGTGCAGAAATCGTCGCCAGGGGTTGGTTCGGAGTTTTTTGCGAGCTTCTCCATCGCGTCGGCACCGATTCCGTTCAATCGCTGTGCGACTTCGAAGATACGGTCCAACGCGGTCCCCGATTTCTTGCCCAAGGCCTCGACGTCATCTTCGGTAAACAGTCGGTTGCCATTTTCGTCGACAATAGTGCGCGCACAGAGTTTCGCCCGCATATTTTCGATGCTCGCTTTGCCGTCTTTCGTCAGACTCAGTTCAAACGCATCACGGTCGATACCCGTCATTGTCTGGACAAAGACGCTACCATCCCAATCGGGCACAACAACCTGTTCTCGCCGTAGATCGTCTGCCTGGAGTATCTGCTCTTTACTCAAAATGCCCACGTGGAATTTCTCCTATCTGTTAGTTTGCATGATGCAAGCTACTACTTGCGATGATTTAGCTTGCAGGCGTGTAGGTGAGTTTGCCGCTGAGTTTGATAGTTATCGTTTGCGTGACTTTGTCACGGATCGGGATCGGCGTGCCAAGATTGCTGATAGCCCCACTGCCCACAAACGTGCTGCTATCGGGCAAGGTGATTGTCCAACTCTCGGCAGCGCGGCCCTGAAAAGCCGTGTTGAGCTTCTGCGCAATTCCTGAATTGCTCCCGTCATATTTGACTTCGACGGTGATTTCGCCCTCGTCAATCAGACCAACGAGATACTCACACGTTTTGTCCGCAGAATCGGCGGCCGTCACGTCGATCATATCCGCCGTGCGTCCGGGTATGCCGATGCTGAGAATTTTGCCGACCGTTCCCGTTGTGCCGCCAGCCAGTGTCACGCCGTGGCCAATAATATCACCCATAATTGCTCCTTTCGTGAATCAATCTGTACCGTTGATTAGGTGTGCCAGACGATAATGTCCAGCACCCGGCCAAATGCCATCGATTGCTCGTTGTCGGCCCTGCCGATAGGCAAATCCAACTCGTTGTCGATAGCGATGTGCTGAATCGTAATATTCTCCACCTGGCCGACATAACTAGTCAGGACCGTTTTGACCATCAGCGCGAGCCCGACTGCGTCATCGTAATTGTCTGCCAAACAGGTTAACTGTAACCGGACAACGTAGTGACCTGCATCCCCGTCGCTGGTGTAGTCGTGTGGCCCACTGATACGCTCGTAGACGATAGCGGGCAGCTCGCGATCCACTGCTTCACCGACCGGATTGATTCGCTGCTCTATGCGAACACCAACGGCGCCGCTTGCTATCAGAACCCCACGGATTGCCTCTTCCAGTGTCATGCCGTTAGCCTTTGGCGGCCTGTAGAATACCAGCTCGCAGTGTCTCGCTCACCAAGCGAATGCTTTGCTCGCGGGTGGTATCCGCCGCCGGACGCATGAACGGCCGCGCGCCTACCTTGTGACCTTGCGGGCCGAATGGCGTGCGATGACCGAATTCCAGCGCTGCTGGTATATAATACCGTGCCCCTTCTTTCGTCTCGCCAAGAAATTCTGCTGGCGCCCCCTCAGATTCACTTTTTGTTCGGACTGCCATGCTGTACGAACCGCGTCGTTGTTTCTTCCGCGCTCGCAGCACGGTGTGTCGCGCAATCAGCGCGCCCATCTTGCCGCCGATATTGGAGCGGGCATTGTCCTTAGCCGCCGCCAGTGTCGGCCGCAAGCCGGCGCGCACGGCCTGTCGCACAATCTTCTTGGCGACCTTGCGCTCCAGACTGGTTAGTTTGCGTTCCAATTCCTTGCCGCCTTCTAATGTCATCTGCATTATGTCAGTAGCTCCTTACACAGCAATTCGAGCCAACGGTTTTGCTCAAATAAATTTCGGCTCGCATTGACGTCGAAGATACGCGCGCCAAATTTGACCCGATGCGCGGCTTCGACGCCGGAACGGTAGCGGATCGTCACCTTGTGGGTCAGTTCCCGATTCAATATGTGTGCCTGTTCCAGTTCGCGGCCGCTCAATGGCTCGATTGCCGCCCAGATGGTTGCATAGACCGTATAACTTTTGCGTTTCGACCCGGATCTCGAGCGGACGCTGGATGCAGTTTGCAACTGAATTTTGTGTCGGAGCTTGCCCGCATCCATAAAGTGACCTGTACCTTAAAGTAATATACTAAAGCGTATATACTTTCTTTGGTCCCAACAGCGCGGCCACGGCCTGCGGAACCTCCTGCAGCTTCAGTTCGCTGACCGATTCGCGATGTTCGAATAGATGCCCAACCAAGAGCAGAATCGCCTGCTTGCATTCCACCGGTACTGCCGAGGCCTCGCCGTAACCCGCGGTGTAATTGACCGTCACCGCGTTCAACACGCTCCGTGTTGCTGGCCAGGACTTCTCATACGCCGGTTTGATGCGCCCGGGTGCGTTGTATGTATCGACCTGATAATCCGCGGCGTCGACCGTCTGCGTTTGACCATCGATGTCGATGTACTGAATCGATTGCACACTGAGAAGCGGCGGACCCGGCGGTTCGATGACCGTCGGGAATTCGTCCAATTGCAGCACCTTTTGCGTCTGCATGTACGTGCGGCCCTGACGCTGCTCGGCGTGCGCGGTCGCAACAAGAATAAGAGTCTCAATCAGCGTATCTTCGTCCGTCTGAGTCACGCGCAGATGCTTTTTCGCCTCATCCAAGCTGACCGGTGCGCTTGCAATGCTAACGGGTGTGCCGGTTACTGCCATATTCGACCTTTAGCTTACTGTGATTTGTTGGGTATCCGGACCGTATGCGTTCTGCTTAAAGTAATACAGTATGTAGGTGCCTGCATCTAACATCATCGGTGTCGCCCACCTGCCGTTGACATCTGTAGTAGTCTTGGCCTTGACGTATGCGATTGCCGTGTTGCCAGCATCGTAATCGGTTTTCAGATACGCATAGACCGTCGCATTATCGATTCCGATGTTGCCTGCTGTCTTGTAGGCGAGATTATCCGCGCCGCCATGATTATGGTCGACGCGGATAGCGCCCTGGCCCGCTTGGAGCTCGCCCGTCTTGATTGTGATTTCTCTGGGGATGCAACCATCCGCCAGCATCAAAAACCCGACTACACTTGCATTCATATCGGCCGCTGTCGGCGCGAAGTTGTATTGACCATTGCCTTTTTCCGTTACGGTACCCGTTGCCGCTTCTTGATCGCCGCCATCCAGACAGCGTTTCGCCGTGACGGAAGCGCCGGTCACAGCTTGCCCAGTGGTCCGACTTATCAATGCGAATGGGATATTCGTCGGTGCATTTCTTGGCCACGTCATCAATCTGCTCCTAAGAAGATATTCGTTTGATCTGCCCAGGCCGGTTGAAAGCCGGTGACCTCCGTCAGTTCGCCTATAACGTTCGAATTCGCCTCGAGCTGCCCGATAATTTGGCGTAACAGCTTGACTGTGCCCGCTGTGTCGCCGTTTGCTGCTAAGCTACCGGCCAATGCGATAGCAAGCTGCACCGCCGCAGCGGTCGATGACAACGCGCCGATACTGGCTGCAATCGTGCGTTCGGCTTTCAGCGCGGCGGCAAGCTGCGTTGTCGTGGCGCTCGAGCCAACCACTTCACGGACCAGCTTGATTAAGGCGGACGTTGTAGATAAGCCCGCGGATTCACCCGCAATTTTCCGGATCGCCTTGGCTGTGGCAGCAACGGAGCTGCTTGCATCAAGCGAGCCGCCCAATCCGCGCACTGCTTTCAATGTCGCGGCCGTGATGCTGGCAGTCAGCGCGGAACTAATCAATTCTCGCAAAACTTTGCTCGTCGCACTTGTGCTGCTTTGACCCAGCGTGCTACCGGCAAGCGTCACCACCTGCCCGCTAATCGGCACTAAGAGGGCCGGACTAAGCGGTTGGTCAAAGAAACAGAATGGATCGAGAAAAAGGTGATTGACTTCCGAAGCCGGCAGAACCCTATTCCAGACATAAAAGAATTTGCCTATCGCGTTAGCATATTGTGCGCCATCAGCGCGATTTAGAATCTCCAAACTTGTCGAGGCCGCACCAAAGCTAAACGCATCGGCGGCAGTGTCCTCAAGCACGCCATCTACGAATAACTGCCGAATATTTGCTGTGTCGTCCCATGTCAGTACCAAAAAGCGGTCAAAAAACCACCAGATTCCTTTGGATGAACTCAGGGTTGGGGCGCTGCCATTTATCTCGAAAATTACAGCATCATTAGCGGTTCTACGTACGAAAAAATTGCCGCCGCCTTCTGCCGCGAAAAGCCTGGCAAATGCTGGAGGTGCACCAAGAGTATAAAGCCATAAAGCTATGCTTCCCTTACTACTAATAATGCCGCTGCGGGTATAGGTGATTCGCTCACCGGACGCATCGACCTGGATGCCTTCTACCGCCCGCGTAGCATTCGTCAGAGTAGCCGTCCGATAACTAACCGAATCGAAGGCAAGATTGCCAGCTTCTTCATTAAAGAGAAAAGCTGCAGTTAGCCCGCGAGAGAGCGGGTGTGTCGTATTGACCCGCATCGCTCGTACTGGTTTTGTCAGTAACATCAAACCACCTTTTACGCTGAATTGTATCGCCAAGGCTGGCAGTAGGCGCGGACATCGTGACTATCGGTCGAACCCGTCTGGACGACACCTATCCGAAAGTGAGCCAAATCCTTTACGACGAAACTTAACTGCTGTGGGTCAACATCGTGGTTGCCCTGCATCTGCCAGATGGGGGTGTCATCGTAATTACTTCCGTCAAGAGAGCCGTAGAGCTTGATGTTTACCTCATCGGTAGGACTCGAATCGTAGTCCATCTCGACAGTTACATGCGCGCCTTCGTAGCCGTTAGTCTCCAAATCCACGTCAGAAGAATAGCTCTCCGTCGTACCGGAAAGTGTCACATATCCGTCACCGGAGCCTATAATTTGGCTTTGGCTGCCCCAGCTTTTACTGATTACGCCCATTGTCCGGCTCCTTAACCGAGGTCAACGTCCAGATCACCCGCTGCAAACTTGGCAGTATCACCGGCACCGATCGCTTTGGATACGCTGAGCGCACCATGCGCCAGTATATTGCCAGCGCTGGCCGCATCAAACAAGGCGAAGTGGCTAATCGTACCCCAGCTACCTGTTGCTTCGGCAAACGTAATATCGTTGGCATTGTCGATGCGGTAGTTAGTGTCGCTGACGACTGCTGCATTCCAGTCAGCCGGTGCCGTCTGCTTGCGGGCGTAACCGTTGCCGCTTGGCTCAGCTATGCCAGAACCATCATCGGTTGGGTCGGCCGTCGATAACGCGACATAGATGTTACTCGGCGCCGTGTACGATGCTTTGCCAAAGACATGGTCCAGGATTTTCTGTTCCCAATAGTTAGCGAAACTGCCCATTAGTCACTCTCCTTTGGTCGCGGTCGGCTCTTGCGTCGTCGGCGCAGCTCTGCTGTCGTCTCGGGCGCTGGCTCCAACGTTGCCGTTTCAATTGGCCGTGCTGCGTCGACATCGACGGGTACCGCGGCGTCGGCCGCAATCAGCGCCTTCGCTTCATGTGCTGGTAAATCCAAAATTGTACCGGGTGCAAAGTTGCCCTCCGCCGAAGCCGACCTGGTTTTCAATTTGACCTTCATAATTTCTCCTAACCCACTTGGATGTGGAATGTCCCTTGCTTCGTATCTCCACCGTTGCTGACCGCAATTTTGATACGTTCGCCAGCCGCGACAATCGGGTCGCGCACTTCGTATGTGTCATCATAAGTGAGGACAGTACCATCCGGTTTGTGCGTAGCCGCACGCGGCCGAACCTCTGCGGACGCGTTGACATTTTCCTGCACCCACAACTGACGGCCGGTGCGTTCCAGCGTGATATTGAAATCGACGCCATCGGCGAATCCGCCGCTGCCCGGCTTGACGTACTGAATGGAGAAAATGGGGCCGTTGAGCGGGTCCGTGTAGGCTGTGGCATTGCCGCTCGCATCGGTGGTAACGTCGACAATTTTTTCGCTCACGTACATCAGCTATCACCTCCTATCAACTACCGTAGTCAGCGGTTTGCACTTGAGCGCTGACGCCGTGAGCTAATCCACCGCAGATTGCGGCGCTGACATAAAAACCAGTTTTCGCGCTGTCAGTAATCTCCAGGACATACGTACCCGCGTCCTTACAGACGCACGTCAGGTGTTTCTTCGCAGTCAGCGCGGTTAGATCAGCTCCCTCGTTACTCTTCGCTTGGACGGTACCGCTGGCGGTCGTGCTGGTAAGGCCCTCGCCGCCCGCATCATCGGACAACCAGACTATAAGTGGCCAATTGCCAGCTAGTACGTTGCCTGCATTATCTTTGACACTAATAGTGACTTCACAGACGTTCGCACCGCCTGCAGCCGCCGCGAATGATAGTGTCGACGGCACAGCCGTTCCCTTGAGTTTGAGCGCACCACCGGATTCCACGTCCAGCTCTCCACCGGACACGATGTCCAACTGACCGCCGATGACCTGGCGTGCGCCGCCTTGTTCGGTGTAATTCAACGTTGCATAACTGCCCCACGCCACGACTGCACCAACAAATAAAATTAAGATTATCCACAACCGTTTCATCGCTGCTCCTTTCTGTTGTACCGAGTCCCTTATCCATCAATAGCGGCGCCCCAATGAATCCGGGCGCCGCTACCGAGTTTTCACATCTGCTTTTTCACTGCCCCGTTACTTCGTGCCTTCTGCCGGGCTGATATGCAGCTCGTACTCATCGGCGCCAGCTTTGCTGACCGGTTGCTTGCGGCCGCGATATTGGATGTAGATCGCACTTTCCGCCTGGTTGTGGCTGGCGTCCTTTGTCACGACCAGCCGAACATACCGCTCGCGCGGCTTGTACAGCTCACTGACGAAGACCTGGTCGTCATCATCGTCTGCTACCGCGATCTTGGTCCCGGCTAAATCCGCTGCATCATTTAGATTGCTATCCTCACCTTGTTCCCAGTGGATGTCACCCGCCGCACCGGTTGCAATCGCCGCATGTTTGACGACCCCGATGACGCCGTCCCAGCCGGCCATATCCAGCACGGCGCCGTTGCGGCTCGCAGCGGCTTCGGCGTAATCCAGGGCCGTTGTGATCTTGATCTGCTTACCTAAGTTCATAATAGACCTCCAACATGATTCTTTGCTTTGGTCCTCCGCGTGTGTTCTGCTTGCGTTGACGACTTCGTTGGCCGACAATTATGGTGCTAACTTGACGCGGGCGAACGCCGCAGCTAAGACCGGCATACCATCGGTTTCTTTCCGAGCAAAGTAGCCGTTCTGATTCGTCTCAGCGTACAGCTCCGTGAGGACTTGAATGATCATTTCCAGTCCGTCAACGATCCAGTAGTAGCTAAAATCACCCACGATACCAACGTATTTGGCCGCCGTGAATGTGTTCGGGGCATACTCCGATTCGTTGAACGGCAGATTCAGTAAAAGGTCTGCTTGGTCCCGCTGCGTGGAAGCTACCCAGATGTAGCGACCTTCACCATCTTTCAGCGTACTCAGTTGTTTGATCGCATCGCGGTGGAAAATCCACTGCGCCCGCCTGCGGTAACCCGCTTTGAGCGCGTATTTCGCATTCTTAAGTCCATCGAAGCGCAACTCTGTCTGTTGGTTGCCCGTGGACACATCTCGCGCCGTACCGATGCCATCATCGTTCGCCGTGAACACGCCGAGCGGTTTCTTGTCGCCGTCGCCGTTAAGGAAGTTGTTATCCTCAGCGACTCCGAACTTGTACCTCAGTCGGTCTTTTACAAGCGATTCGACGGGCATGGCCGCCTTGCGTAGCAGCGTCTTGCTGATTTTGGCGCGTTTGGCCAGCGGCTGCGGCTTGAATTCTCGCTTGCCGAACGCCATGCTGCTATCTTCATCGCCCGTTGCCAGCTCCGGTGTCCAGATCGGATCCGATGGGTCCGCATCCAGCGTGGGCACACCAAGTGAATCAGCCCGCAGTAGCGGCGGCAACACTCGTGAAATCCGCCGCATAAAGACGTCATCGTCCAAGCCTTGAATCAATTCCGCCATGAATTGCTGCGGCACGACAACGTAGCCGCCACCCACATCATCATCGGCCTGCAATGCACGCAACTCAGCGTCATCGTGGGCTTGCAGCGCACGTGTTTGCCGGCCAGTGAGCAGATACCGACGAAAGGCCTGGCGGTATTCTTTGCTGGCCGTCTCACCCTGCGGAATAATCACCCGCGAATCACCGCAGACATTCGAGCGCAATTCTATGACTTGGGACTCGTTCGTCTGCTCGCCTGCTTTATTCGCCCGCTCACTTTCTGTCTGACGTCCCTGGGATTCGGCCAGTTCCTTTTCCGCTGCTTCCAACGTCGCAAGGTTTCGCAGGTTATCCACGTCTTGCTTGATGGTCGCCGCTTCATTCATCAGCTTGTCAAATTGCTGGCGTTCCTCGGCCGTCGGGTCTCGCTTCTCGTTCTCCGCTCCGTTGTACACTTCGCGGGCTTGATTGATTCGCGTCGCCCGTTTTTCTAACAATTCTCTGATTCGTTCCATATTTCAAACCTCCTAATTGCTTGGCAATCCGCCGACCAGGCAATGGCCTTCGGTTACACGGACCGCATGTATTGACGATTTTCTGCCGGGCAACAAAAAACGGCAGCGATGAGTGGTGTGGGCACCCACACTGCCGTTTTCTGTTCTTCGCGCCACTGCCGATTGGCCGACCGGCAATGAACCCGGTTTATTGCTACTCTTCGAGCATTGATTGCTCGGCTTCGAGAATGGTTAACTTGCCCCGCAGCAATTCCCGGCCGTAACCCGGTTGCTGAGTTTGCCGCCACTGCTCGAGACTACGCATTGCGACGGATGTATCCGGATATGCCGGAAACGTACACGGTGACACATCGACGAGTTTTACCTTGCCAATCGTCCGCACTTCTTCACCATCTTCCGTCTTCCACTCGTCGCTGAGCGTGATAAATCCAAACGATGAGCCAGACACATCGCCGCGCTCGACGCTAATCGCTATATCTTGGCCAACGCTTGTCGACGGCAGGTCTACCTCATAGCGCAGGCCCTTCTTGTCTTCCTTCAATCGCAAGGTGCCCGCGACATTGCGGCCGATGATCCGTCCCCGCTCGTGGTCTACTAATGCGCGGATGTCATCGTTCTTGATTGTCTCGGTAAATGCGCCCGGCGCAATCCGCTCGCGATAATGTGAAAAGCCCAACGGCTGGCTGAGCTTGTTGAACACAGCCGCGTAGCCACGAAGCAGAACTGGCTCGTCCGTCCGTTTTTCGACCTGCATCTCCAGCGGCTCAATGAAGCGGCGTTCGACCGGCACATCCTCCGATTTCTTCTCGTCACTGGCGGCTTCGAACTTGATGTACTTGATTTTGTGCTCTTTGAGCCAGGCTTTCGCCTCAGCCACGCTGAACTTATCTTTGGGGAAGCGATACGCTTGCGGCTTTGTGTCGCCATCGGGATCGCTTTTCAACGGGCCGCCGTAGATCATAATGCCGTTGTCCAGCGTCTTGAGTACCTTGATATGCACAAAATCATTCGGCTCCCGAATACGCGCGCTATGAAAGTTCGGATATGGCATGAGTTGGTCCTCCACAAATACGATTCGCCATGTCAATTGATTCGGTCTGCTGCCAGTGCGCCAGCATCGGCTCCACTGTGTCAGCCGGGTTATCACCATCACGGTCGACCTCGTCAATCAATTGCGACCGGTGGCGCTGCACGTAGCTATCGGCCACGTCCTTGACCCTCAATGTGTTGCCATATACCGCCGCCACGGGCGCTAGCACCTTGCAAATGTGTTCTGTCAAGTCCGTATAGAGCCTCTCGACGCGCGAGCGGAAAGTCGCCGGCTTTTTCAACGCCGTGCGTAGCGCATTGACTTCTTTCGTCACAATCCGCGCCCACGTACTCTCGAATAAGTCACGTACAGCAATTAGTTGCCGCGTCGGCAAGCCTTTGACCTGCGGTTCTGGCCACGGCATACTTGCCGGTTTCATGTTGAGTGGTTCCAGGAATTCATCGAGGCCATCTGCCGGATTGAGATTCTCGCGTTGTCGGACTTCATTGCGTGACATCCAGCCGGTATTGACCGCGATTCGATAGGCCTCAAAGCGGGTCTTCGTATCCCCACGCATAACCGTATCGAATAGAAATTCACAAAATAGCTTCTGCCGTTCCTTCGCGCTGAACAGCTTGTAATTGGCTTCGTTTTCCCATCGGCGCGCCCAGGCCAGCAGCGTGTAGATGACAAATTCAATCTGTTGGTGTTCGATGTTGCTAAACGTAGCTCGATCCAACTCACCTAACAGGTGGGGTGGCACGCCAAACCAACGCGCAACATCCGTGACTTCAAACTTCCGAGTTTCGATATATTGTGCATCTTCCGGCGGAATCCCGGTTGCCTGCCACTCCATTCCGTCGGCTAAGACCGCGACACGATGCGCATTGTCCAAGCCTTGATATTTTTCCGCCCACTGCTTTTTCAGCCGGGCAAGCGCATCATCAGTCAGCGTGCCTGGGTGCTTCAGAACGCCGCCCGGTCGTGCGTTATTGGCGAAGAACTTGGCGCCGAATTTCGTCGCTGCGATACCAAGACCCAGCTCACGGGCCGCGTATTCAATCACGGGATAGCCGCGCAGCCCATCAAAACCCAGGCCCTTGATGTGCAGCATGTCATCGTAAAAGACGTGTGCAGTTCCGCCGCTTTTTAATCGCACCTTATAATGGACGACCCCATCGTCCGTAATCTCCGGCGTGACTCGATCCGGTCGCAACGGCCACAAGCCGATTGCTCGACCAGCGCCGTTACGCTCGATTTCAGCGTAGCCATTGCCCCACGTTAGCGCATGTCCCTGCAACGTTTCCCTGCATGTCTGCGAATCCATGTACGGATTCGGCCGGTCATGGATTAGTGTATAGATTGGGTGCTCTGGACGGCGTTGCCGGCCATCATCTTGACGTTCGTAAACAGGCAGCGAAAGATAGCTAATCGTGCCAGCAATTAAGTTCACCGCCCGCCAGACCGCCGAGTAACGTAGTGCCACATCTTCATCAATCTGCACGCCGCTATCCGTGTCGACGCCAACGCCGAATAATTTCTTGACCCAATACTGCGGCTCGCGCGGATTGCCGCCTTTGGTCCATTGCGCCCGCGCTGCTAAGAATTGGCTGATTGCACCCACTATGTATCTTCCTTCATCGCATCATAAAAGAGGCCAGCGCCGCCGATGAACAACGCGACACAGATACCAACCGGCCGTGACCAATACATCGCTGCCAAAACCCCAGCACTGCCAGCCATCAAAATCAGACCTATGATTGCAAGGTGTGCTCTCATAAGACCGTCAAGTCGTGGTCTTCGTAGTAGCTCCGCTTTGGTGGTTCCGTCACTCGCGCGCGACCGATCGCTTCCAGTATTGCAACGATGCCGTCAATCTTTTCGCTTGATTTTTTCTTAGACGGTTTGACATTGCCTGCCGAATCCATCTCGACCGCCACATTTCCTGCCATCCAACGAAGCACCGGATTGGCGCTGTGTGCCAGTTTTTTGGCCAATAATAGTTTTTCCAGTTCCGTACAGGCCGGTGACATGCTGACATAACCCTGTCCGAACGCTACGAATTTGTCCTCGGCAATATCGTCTGCGGCAAACTGTTGACGCAGTCCCTCAAAATTCCACCGGTCGAATGCGATCTCGCGCATGTCGAAACGCTGATAATCCCGTTCGAAATCCGCCTTGATCGTAGCGAAGTCAATTACATTGCCGGGCGTCAACTTGATAAAACCTTCTCTTGCCCACGCTACATACGGCACCTTGTCTTTCTTCTCTCGCTTTTCCGCGTTCTCCGCTGGCACATAAAATCTCACCACGACCCGCCACAGTTCCGATTCGCTATTCGGCGGAAAGAGCATCACGTACGTCGCAATGTCGGTATTGCTGGCAAGGTCAAAGCCCACAAAGCATGATTGACCGATGAGTTCGTTTTCAACGACCGGGGAGCTGCAACCATCCCAAACGTCTAATGAAATCCAACGGATCGCCTGTTCCGTCCGCAAGTTCAGATGCAACCGCTTGAACGTGTTTTCAAAGCGGGGGTTCTCCTGCGCTTTGAGGCACTTCGCTTTCAGATAATCGACAAAGACGCTGACGCCATAATTCGGGTTTGCCTTGCGCCATGTTGCAACTTTTGTCCAGTCGTCGTCTTTGTCCGCTTTGTAGATGACCGGCAGAAAAGCAGGGTCCCGGATTGTACCTTCACGGACTTTACATGCGTAATCATATTTCTCGTTGCAAATGCTGGGCCGGTCGTAATCGCTCGTCGTGATATGCAGAATCAATGGCTGCGCCCGGGCGCCCACCGATGTTTCCAAGACATCAATCAGTTCGCTGTCATCATGCGTATGCAGTTCGTCATTGATGATCAGATGGCTGTTGTAACCGTGTTTCGTACTGACTTCGGCGCTGAGCGGCGTGTAGAATGTCCCGGTCTCAGTGCCGGTAGCCGGGTCAACTGCAATGACGGAGTTTCGATAAACTGTGAGGCGTTCCGACAGCTCAGGCGATGCCAAGGTCATGCGCTTGACCGGTTCGAATATCAATCGCGCCTGCGCGCGGTCTTTGGCAGAGCTGTAAATCTCGGCGCCCGGCTCGCCGTCACAGGTTTCGACATACAGAATAATGCCAGCACCGAACGTCGTCTTGCCATTCTTGCGCGGGACAAAGACAAATCCCTCGCGGAATCGTCGCAGTCCGTCTGGGCGTTTCCAGCCAAACAAATTCGCAATGATTGCCTGTTCCCACCGCTCGAGTTCGAACGGCTGACCTGCTTTCGGGCCTTTGACGTGGGTAAGAAACGTCGGGAAAAAATCGATTGCCCGCTGCGCTTCGTCCTCATCGAAGCAACAATCACCTGCCAGCTCGAACGGGTCGTAACCCGGCAGACTGCACAACAAGCGCCGCCACTTTTTCGAGACGCGATTTGCCACAGCAAGTGTCATGTTTAATCGACACCAATCACTACAATGTCGTAGATTAAGCTGCTCGAGCCGGTGCCATCATGCTCTAATTTCAAATCGCTATTGGTTGTGATGTCGATTCCTCCGCTGCCCGGCGCCGTAAATAGCAATTCACCGCCGGGTGGTAGTAGCAATATGTCGGTCGCATCAGCAAACAAGCCCAGTGCATTCGCCGCTGCGCCGCCAATCTTGAGGCCCGCGTCGCTGGAGTAGTTTTTGATGTACAATGCTTTCAGTTCGTCTAACGTCAATGCGCCACCCAGTGGGTCACTCAGCGACCCATCATGAAAATCGAGCGTCTCATTCTCGCCATCACCCAGCGTGCGTTTGTCATGCCAAACCGTATCAGCCTGGTCGGCGCCTGTGCCGTTGTTCAAGGTCTTACCGCGATTCTGGCTCAGCGTGTCTTTTGGCGTACTCAAGTCCAGTGACTTACTGAATTCGATGTTCAATCCCAAACTAAGATTTGCTGTCAGGGCCATTTTATGCTCCTCCGAAAAATCGTTGTTTTTGCTGTTGATCCGTCGCGCGCGGCTGTGTTTCAAGACCGACGCGACTGGCTGGCGACATGCCAAATTCCGCGGCTATCTTGCGGAGCCGCTCCACCGCTTGATTGCGCACTGCTAACGCCGGATTCTGCACGACATTGCCTTTCTTCGTCACGACGACCACGCCACTGCCACCGGCGATCATATCCTGCAGAAATCGGTCCGCCTGACGCCAGTCGGCAAACGCCTGGCAATAAATAGCCAGCATCGTCCGGTCAATCTGCGTCAACAAGCCCAATCGCGCCAGCAGCGGCGCCGTCCGCTGCCACTCCCGACGTGCTTCACCAGTCAGCCAGCGCGGAATCCGAGGTCGATTTAAGGGTACGTTAACCCCCCCCTTTCGGCGCCCGGCGCGATTACTGCCGCGCAGCTTCAAAATCTTTGTAGGCATAGGTTTAGGTCCGCGTTTGGCCATGTCATACCCCCCCCCTCAAAACTCGCGAAAAAAAACGCGCGCTTCTGCGTGCGGTCTCCGCGGCGCAGGTTGTAGAGATTTTAACCCCCCTCGGTCGCGCTCTTCTGGTTGTGGTGCATCGTGCATAAACTTTGCCAGTTGCTGCGGTCCCAAAACAGTATCTGGTTACCCTTGTGTGGTTTGATATGGTCGACAGTCGTGGCTGGCGTGATGTGGTTGGCCTTCAAACATGCAGCACACAGCGGATGCGTACGGAGCCATTCTGCCCGTGCTTTATGCCATCGTCGGTTGTATCCGCGCGCGCTCGCGCTCGGTCGGTTGTCAGCGGATCGCTTTACCGCATCACGATGTCTCCTTGCTGCCTTTGGCATAAACAATAAGGGCAGTATGGGTGGCACCCACACTGCCCGTCGTCTCACTATAACTGTTGGCGGTGACTTCAGAACTTCTGTTCGATGTCTTTTTCCATCCCGTTGGTAAGTCGAATTATGCGTTTTGGCCCCGTTTCGGCTGGGAATGCCCGCGGATACCTTTTTTTTAACCGTTGCAACAGGTGCGTCACATTCGACCGACTGCATTGCATCAAGCCAGCCGCCTCATCATGGCTGCAACCATGCAGATAGACGTACCGGTAGGCCTCGACCTGACGTTTTGTCATCTGGCCGTCCTCATCTTCAAGTACGTATTTAGTCCGTGTTCTCATTTCTCAAGATTTGATATAGCGCATTGCCGCGCTTGTCTGGATTCGCTACATCCATGTCGACGCCACTTGCGATCTGTTCGTCAATCGCGCACGTCACTGTATCGAATTGCTGCTCGGTCAGGTAACATTCAAACGTGCGCAGGCCTTTCTGCGGATTCGGCTCGGGTGTATGATCTCCCAATTTGGGCCCATTCACATAATTTTCGATCTGCTCCTGGTCGAGCGCCGTTGCGGCGAGCGGAAAATTCGCCGTATCGAGCTCGCACAAGATGTCCGCCATTTTCTGCCCGTCCCATTCGCCGAACTCTTCGATGATGTTGTCGGCGATCATATCGGCCCGTTCTTGCTCCAGTGAATCGTAATCCTGATACTGGACGGGCACCTTCTCGCATTCAAGTTTCTTTGCCGCCAGCAATCGACAATGGCCCTTGATGATGAAGCCGCTGCGCGTGCTGACGATAATCGGGTGGCGCCAGCCATGCTGGATAATCAGATAGGCGAGCTTCTCGACCTGCTTGCTTGGATGCCGGTGCGGATTCTCCGGGTGCGGCTGGAGCTGGCCGGTCGGCACCAGTTCGACGGCACCGGCGCATGCTACGCGGATTTCCCGTTTTTGCCCTGCGGGCTTGTCTTTTCCCATAATCCGAACGTAGCAGGGCGTCGAGCGGAAAGCAAATCGATTTGCCGTTGACAAGCGTGGAATGCGTCACAGATACTTGGGGAATATGGATACGACAGAATTCGAAAAAATGCTTGCGGAATTTAACGAGCGTATGGACCAAGCGGATAGTTGGGAGCTTTTCTCGAACGCGCTCGATGATTTAGGGTCCAACCCCAATCTGATTGATGTAGCCCTCCACATCTGGCAACAGCTTGGCCTGGAATGCGACCAAAACCTGCTGAAACAGCTCGAGGAAATACGGCAATGGTGTGAAGAACATATAATGCCCTACACATACGCACTGTAAACGGCCCGCTGGGCGGCGTTCGCACTTGGATGTCTTGCTGTACGGGTCGAGGTGACTTTTTGTGTTTGGTGCCGTTTTCGTCCGTTACGTAGTGGTCCAAAATTCGCCCTGTGCGCCGTCTGCGACAGCGGT
>LJVB01000040.1 GCA_001304215.1 Acidithiobacillales bacterium SM1_46
GCGGTGGCTGACTTCCGGCTCGCGTTTGGCACCCAACCGCGCCGCGATGCCTGGGGAGAGGCAAGCGATGAACGAGCGCTGCACGACGCGCTGTCTGAACTGCGTGCGCGCCTCGCGGATCTCGGTCGGGCGCTGGAGCTCGCAGCGCCTTGCGGCGAGGGTCTCGCCCACGGTGCTCGGCGGGCGGGAGAGTTGCTCGAGCGATTGTTTCTGATCGCCGATGAACCGCCTCCGGACTATGTGCCATGGTTCGAAACCACCGCGCGCGGCTTCTCCTTGCGCCTCACGCCGCTCGAGGTGAGCGCCCCGTTGCGCGCGCATCTCGCTGCCGACAGGGCGTGGGTGTTCGTGTCGGCCACCCTCTCGGTCAACGGAGACTTCGCGCACTTCCAGTCGCGACTTGGCCTGGAGCACGCCGAAACCGCCCGTTGGGAAAGCCCATTCGACTACGCGCGCCAGGCCCTGCTGTACCTTCCGCCCGACATGCCGCAGCCTTCGGCACCGCACTACACCGAACATGTAATTGAAGCTGCGCTTCCCGTGTTGGCGGCGAGCGGCGGGCGAGCCTTCCTGCTTTTCACGAGCCACCGCGCGTTGCGTCGCGCGCTTGAACTGCTTGCGGATCAGTTGCCATATCCGATCCTGGTTCAGGGTAGCCTGCCGCGCGCGCAGTTGCTCGAGCGCTTTCGCGCGTTGGGCAATGCCGTGCTGCTGGGAACCGGGAGTTTTTGGGAAGGTGTCGATGTGCGCGGTGAAGCGCTGTCCTGCGTCATTATCGATAAGCTACCGTTCGCAACGCCGGATGATCCGGTGTTGCGCGCGCGCGCCACGGCGCTCGAGGAGGCGGGGCGCAATCCTTTCATGGAGTATCAGTTGCCCGAGGCAGTGATCGCGCTCAAGCAGGGTGTCGGTCGTCTCATTCGCGACGAGCGCGACCGCGGCGTGCTGGTGCTGTGCGATCCGCGGCTGCGCAACAAGTCCTATGGACGGGTGTTTCTGCAGAGTCTTCCGCCGATTCCGCGCACGACACTGCTGGCCGACGTGCAAGCATTCTTCTCGCCGGAATGAACGAATTTGTCGCCCACGGGTAAAGTCGGTAGCGTAGGGCGCGCACCACGGAACGCTTCCCTTTGAGCGCACGACAAGCAAACGCCGTCGAATTTCGACACCTATATAAGTCGTTCGGCGAGACGCTGGTGGTGCGTGATGTCTCGCTTGCCATCCGGGAAGGCGAGTTCTTTTCCCTGCTTGGCCCGAGCGGCTGCGGCAAGACTACGTTGCTGCGCCTGCTCGCGGGCTTCGAGTCGCCGACCAGTGGCGAGATCCTCCTCGCCGGGAGCGGGGTGCAGGATGTGCCGGCGCGCCGGCGTGACCTGAATATCGTTTTCCAGCACTACGCGCTATTTCCGCACCTGTCAGTGGCGCGCAATGTCGCCTTCGGGCTGGAGATGCAGAAAGTCGCGGGGGACGAAATCCAGCGGCGTGTCGCTGACGCCCTGGCCTTGGTGCGACTTCAGGGCCTCGGGGCACGCATGCCACGCGAGTTGTCGGGAGGTCAACAGCAGCGTGTGGCGCTGGCGCGTGCGCTCATTACCCGGCCGGCGGTATTGCTGCTCGATGAGCCATTGGGAGCGCTCGATCTGAAGTTGCGTCGGGAGATGCAGTCAGAATTGAAGGCACTGCAACGTCGTCTGGGCACCACCTTTGTGTATGTGACCCACGATCAGGAAGAGGCGCTTGCCATGTCGGACCGCGTTGGCGTCATGCATGATGGACAGCTGCTGCAGGTCGGCGCGCCGCACGAGATCTACGATCGTCCCGTGAACCGCTTCGTTGCTGCATTCATCGGGGAGAGCAATTTCCTCGCTGCGGAGGTTACGGGGTACGACGACCGGGATCTCATTGTGCGCTCGGCTGGCGAAAGCTTGCGCGTCCGCGGCGAGCGTATCGCCATCGGGCGGCGGGTGACCCTTGCGTTGCGTCCCGAGCGACTACGCATCATGCCAGCGGGCGACAGCGTGGCCGTCAACCTCTTGGACGGGCGGCTGCGTGAATGCGTGTATCTGGGCACCGGCTGGCGCTGCGAAATTGAGCTGGTGGACGGCAGCGTGATGCGGGCCAGCCTGCCGCCACAGGATTCTGGCGTACTCTCTGTCGGTTCGCGGGTGATGCTCACTTTTGCGCCACCCGACGTTGCCATCCTGGAGAGTGATTCGTGAGCGGGCATGGCAGCAAACCGGGCACGCGAGCTGTCGGCGTCTTGGTGCCGCCGGCAGCGTGGTTGACGCTGCTGTTTCTCGGCCCGCTTTGCGTGGTCGCCCTTATCAGTCTCATGGCCCCGGGCGCTCCCGTTGAGTGGACGATCGACGGGAGCGCCTATCAGCGGTTGCTCGATCCGATCTACCTCGGCGTCTTGTGGCGCTCGCTGTCACTTGCCGTGATGGCAACGGTCCTGTGCCTGGTGCTGGGCTACCCACTTGCCTATTACATCGCGCGTCGTCCCCCACGGTTTCGACGGGTGTTGTTCTTTCTTGTTCTCGTGCCACTCTGGACCAATTCGCTCGTGCTGATCTACGGCTGGATGGTGATGCTTCGGCCCAACGGCGCGTTCGATCAACTGTTACAAGGGCTCGGATTCGGGGGCGGCGAACCGCTGACAATTCTTTACACGCCGGCGGCGGTGATCCTTGGGTTGGTGTACTGGTATCTGCCGTTCATGGTGTACCCGCTGTATGCATCGATAGAAAAGTTAGACTTTCGCCTGCTGGAAGCGGCACGCGATCTCGGCGCCGGAGGGCTTGCGGTACTCGTGCGCGTGCTGCTTCCGCTGACGCTGCCCGGAATTGCCACCGGCTGCTTGCTGGTGTTCGTCGAGGCGCTGGGAGCATTTGTCGTGCCGGATCTCCTCGGCGGGGCCAAGAGCATGATGCTTGGCAATCTGGTGCAGCAACGCTTTTTGTCAGTCCCGCAGGACTGGCCGATGGGGGCGGCAGCGGCGATGCTGATGCTCGCGTTGTTGCTGGTTGGCATGCTTTGGGCAAGCCGCGTTGGGGGGTTGCGCCGTGGCGCTTGATGCGCGCGCCGCTTCCCGCTGGTTGCGGCTCGCGAGCTGGCTGGCATTCGGCTTCCTTTACCTGCCGGTCGCCGTGCTGGTGATCTTCAGTTTCAGTGCCAGCCGCTACAGCATGGTATGGAGCGGCTTTACGCTGCAGTGGTATGCGGCGCTCGCTGACAATGCGCGGGTGTTGTCGGCGCTCATGAACTCGCTCATCGTTGCGGGCGGCGCCATGTTGATTTCGGCCGTGCTTGGCACCGCGGCCGCGCTGGGATTGCGGCGCGCGCGTTTTAGCGGCCGCGGCGTATTGGCTGCGCTTTTCTATGCGCCTGTGGTCATACCGGAAATCGTGCTGGCAATCGGGCTGCTGATGTTCTTCGTGCTGGTGATGCCCGTGCCGCTCGGATTGCCAAGTATTACGCTCGCGCACAGCGTGTTCGGCGTTGCCTATGTAACGATCGTGGTGAGTGCCCGGCTGGAAGGTTTCGATGCCCAGCTCGAAGAAGCGGCCGCCGATCTCGGCGCCACGCCCTGGCGGGTGTTTCTGCGCGTCACGCTGCCACTCATCTGGCCCGGGGTGCTCGGCGGCGCGCTGCTTGCCTTCACTCTTTCATTCGATGATTTCGTGATCAGTTATTTCGTCACCGGTCCAGGCACCGCTACGCTACCGCTGGTGATCTACTCGATGGTGAAGCGCGGCGTGACGCCGGAGATCAATGCGCTCGCCACGCTAATTCTCTTGGTGTCGTTCGCTATCTTGGCCTTGTCGATCTGGTTGCAGGGCAGGAATATAACGGCGGGCGAGAAGGTGTGAGGATTGGCCGTGCGACGGCTTCCGATCGGGATTCACATTGGTTTAACTGATGATCCGGCGGAACCGGCTCTACTTTTTCGATCGCCGTCCAGAAATATAGTCATGAGCAAGTTTGGCGACGACGTAACCGAACACCCATAGCAGTACCAGCAAGGAACCACGTATGAAGGCGGTGTTTACGATCTGATCGCCTTCATCGCTGAGTTGACCGACCGTGCCCCTCAGCTCGTCCGATTTGAGCAGGTCCTTGAGGGCTTCTCGTTCGAGCGCAATTAGCTGTGTCAACGCCGCTTCTCGTTCCGCCGGGAAATTTCTTGCCAGGTCTGCATAGGCCTCGGTAGAGCGAGTCACGCGTTCGGCATTGTCGAGCAGTTGCCGAAACTCCTGCGATTTGAAAAGCCCGCGCATTCCGAACTCCGCCTCAAGGCGGGTGAGGCTGGGGGCGCGCTGCAGGTAGTAGAGTAATCGCTCGCTGAACTGGCGAACCTCGTCCACGGTCTCCCGCGCCTGCGCTACCTCGCCCAGCAGGCCACCCGTCTGCCGCACTTGCCCCAGGTCTTGGGCGCGTTGGCCGGAAAACCCGGCGAATCGTACGCCGTAGGTATAGTGTTGGTTCGGATGCGCTTCGCGCCATTCCTGAATCAACTCTCGCAGCTCTGTTTGTTGTTTGGCGTTCAGCACGTTCTGGGCGATGTCCCAGATTTCCTCTTCGTGCTGACGGGCCGCATTCAGTAGCCCTTGACCCAGCTTTGGGCCCAGGAACTTGGGAACCCAGTGGGTTTCAAGATCTTGCCGCTGCAATGTCGTCAGCACCAGCATGTCCAGAAGGTTCTCTACCGCATTGGGACCGACGGCGATATCCAGCACTGCTTCTCTGATTGAAAGCTTGATTCCAGTAGCGAACCAGCGCAGTTCAGGTGTACCGGCGCGATCCATGATTCGATCCGCTTCCAGCGACATAACCGTTCCGTAGCGGTCGGCAAACCGGCGGATCTCCACTTCGAGTTGCTGTCGCTTGATTCCCGCCTGTTCCGCTTGGCGCACGGCCGCAACGCTGACTTCCTGGGATTGTCGCGACGGTGGCGTCACAGTGGTGGCGCAACTCCACAGCCCCACGCAGCACAAGGCTGCAGTGATCACACGCCAAAGCGGCGGCTGGATTGTCTTTTGGATTGTCTTTAAGTGAAGCGGCACTGTGTGCATCCCCCGTTGTTCCCGGTCGGGTTATTGCTGTATACCGCACCAAGGACGAGCGCAGCTTTCACTGATCGCGCATCTGGCATTGCACTGCTAATTCACGGCAGAGCTCATTCACTGCTCGTAGCGCCACGTCTCTACCGGTATCGCCACTCTCGCCAGCATCGGTCCACACGAACAGCAATGTTAAGTTGCCATCCAGCGCCGTGGCCTGTGCTGTCACGCTCTTGTCTCCCTGCATGACCTCGATCAGGTGGCGCCTTTCGTTGCTGTTAATCAGTTTCAGGTCTGGCCGATTCTGCAGCACCCGTTTCATGGCGGCATAGACTTCGGCCGGCGGTAACTGCAGCTGGACGGTTGCCGTATGTTGGCGCGCGCCTTGGGCGTAGAGCACCATACCTGTTTGAGTGGGTGCCCGCATTGGACCAACGGTGCAACTTTGCAGCATGAAGACGCCGCCCACCGCGAGGAGCAGCGGCGAACACTTCGATAAGATCGATGCCCTATTTGGCGTTGGCATCTTGGCACCCCTGGCATCCAATCGCTGCCACTACTGTATGCAAAAGGAATGCTTGCTTATTTGATGTGCATCAAATTCCTGTCGCCAGGATTTCTCGCGAGGATTCGGCCATTTCCGCTTCTGATTGACCGTCGCCGGGTTTAGGCATCGCGAAATTGCGATGTCCTCTGCACGCATCTTAGTGATGCCCGGAAATGTCCGCTGAACGATGCGTCTGGAACTGGGTTGCCGCACATAATCCGGTTCACGATGGGGCCGCGTCTTTTCCGGCTCAAATCGCGGATCGTCGTGGTATCGTTTGCGATGCTTGCCTTGTTGAAGTGGACTGCAGGGCGGAAGAAGACCGGGAGAAAGAGTGTGACACGGGGGCGTTGGGTTCGTTGCGCGATGGCGGCGGCATGGGTGGCCGTGCTGGCCGTTGGTCTGGACGGAGCGCGCGCGGCGACGCTCGATCGGGAACTTTATCTCTTCAACTGGGACCGCTACGTCGATCCGCAGATTCTCAAGGATTTCGAGACGGAATTCGGTGTACGGGTAATCGAGGATCACTACGCAAGCAACGAGGATCTGCTTGCCAAATTGCAGGCGGGCGGGGCTGGCTACGATGTGGCAGTGCCTTCGGACTACATGGTGCGAATCATGATTCGCCAGGGGCTGCTGGCCAGGCTCGATCACTCAAATCTGCCTAATCTGCGCAACCTCGGCTCCCGCTTTCGGGCGCCCGCGTATGATCCCAGGCTGGAATTCTCGGTACCGTACCTGTGGGGAACGAGCGGCATAGGCTACCTCGGGAAGCGTGTGCAGCCCGCACCCACCAGCTGGGCAGACCTGTTTGATCCCGAGCGTCTGAAGGCGCACAAGGGCCGCGTCAGTATGCTGAACGACATGCGCGAGGCGATTGGCGCAGCGCTCATCTATAAGGGGTTCTCGCCCAATACCCGGGATCCCGCGCAGCTAGCGGCGGCGCGCGACGTGCTGCTGCGCCAGAAGCCGCTGCTCGCCAAGTACGACAGCGAGAATTACGAAGATTCACTGGTGGCGGGCGAGACGGTGCTGGCGCACGGCTGGAGTGGCGAGATCTTTACGGCGCAGAAGGACAACCCGGACATCCTGTTTGCACTCCCGCGTGAGGGCACCTTTCTGTTTGTCGACAACCTGGTGATTCCAGCACGATCGAAGCGCAAGCGCACGGCGGAAGTTTTTATCAATTATCTGATGCGCCCGGAGATCGCCGCACGCAATTCGGTAACGTTGCGCTACCCGACGCCGAACGAATCAGCACGCCGCATGATCGATCCGAAGTTACCGGGCGCATCCTACGCATTGCCATCTGGTATCAGGTTCTATTCGATCGAGGATCTGGGCGAGGCCGGCCGGCAATATGAGCGCATCTGGACCGAGCTCAAGGCGCGCTAATCGGTGAATGCGATGAATCGCTTGGCGTTGTTGACGGCGCAGGGATTTGGGGTCGGGCGCATCGCCTGGGCGCCAGGAACATTCGGTACGGTGTTGGCCGTCCCGCTCTATCTTGTCCTCGCGCCTCTCGACCTTCTTTGGTATGCAGCGGTCGTTGTGTTGCTGTTCCTTGTTGGCGTGGTGATTTGCGGTATCGCGGATCGAGTTCTTGGAACCACCGATCATGCCTCGATCGTCTGGGACGAGATCGTCGGTTACCTGGTGACGATGCTCGCAGTGCCCCGCGGCTGGGAGTGGACCGTGGGCGGTTTCGTGCTGTTTCGACTGTTCGATATCTGGAAGCCGTGGCCGATTCGCCTTGTTGAGCGTCGGGTGGGCGGCGGTCTGGGAGTAATGCTTGACGATCTGATTGCCGCGTTGTTCGCGTGGATAGCGCTGCAGTCAATTATGCGGGTGGCGCTGCAGTAGCGAGGCGACCTGGTGCCGGAAGGCACGTGCCCACCCGATGGGATCAGTCAGGCGGCGAGTACGTCGCCGGCGTCAATCAGCTTGTCGATTTCCGCCGGTGCGAGGCCATATTCGGCGAGAATCTCGCGTGTGTGTTCCCCCAGCAGGGGGGCCGCGCGGTTCACGCGGGCCGGAGTCGCGGAAAACTTCACCGGTGTGCCGAGCGCCCGTGTCTTTCCAACCTTCTTGTGCTCGACCTCGACCACCATCTCGCGCGCCCGCACCTGCGGGTCTGCAGCCATCTGTTCGATGGTGAGAACCGGTCCCGCGGGCACGCCGGCATCTTCGAGAAGCAAAAGCCAATCGCCCGTCGGCCGTTCGCGAAAGCGCGCGGTCAGCAGCTCGATCAGCGCTGGCAGATTGTGCATGCGTGCGGCGTTGTCTCGGAAACGCTCGTCGTCGCCGAGCGTCGGCATGCCGATAATTTCGACCAGGCGCAGCCAGTTCGCCTGGTTGGCGGCACCGATGTTGATCCAGCCATCGGCGGTCTCGATGGCCTGGTAGGGGGCGCTCAACGGATGCGCGCTGCCGAGCGGCCCCGGGGAGCTGCCGGTGGCGAAGAAGATGGCGCTCTGCCATGCGGTGTGCAGAATGCCCGCCTCCAGCAGCGATGTTTCAACGCGTTGGCCCTCGCCGGTTTTGAGTCGGTGAGTGTAGGCGGCGAGGATCCCCATGGTGCCGAGGATTCCCGCCGTCATGTCTGTGAGCGGAACGCCGACCTTGACCGGCGGGCGCCCCGGACCCTCGCCCGTGAGGCTCATGATTCCGCTCATGCCCTGCGCAATAAGATCGAAGCCTGCGCGATCGGCGTACGGCCCCGTGGTACCAAAGCCGGTCAGCTGACAGTAGATGAGCCCCGGGTTTGTCTCGCGCAATGACTCGTAGCCGAGCCCAAGCCGCTCCATGGTCCCGGGACGGAAGTTCTCGATGAGCACATCCGCCGTGGCCAGCATGCGTCGCAGCAGGCTGCGGCCGGCCTCGCTCTTCAGGTTGATCGCAGTGCCGCGTTTGTTGCGATTGAGGATCATGAAGGCTGCCGACTCGCCATCGACTCTTGGCGGCACCATGCGCCGCGAATCGTCGCCATCGGGAAACTTCTCGACTTTGATGACATCGGCGCCAAGGTCGGCGAGCAGCATGCCGCAAGCCGGCCCGGCCATGATGTGCGACAGCTCGATGACCTTGACGCCCGACAGCGGCCCGTGCGCCATTGCTAGCGTCCCTTGAACTCTGGCTTGGTCTTGGCAAGGAATGCCCGATAGCCGGTCTTGAAGTCCTCGGTGTCATAGCAAGGGTACGCGAGATCGATGTCCGCAGGCGTGATCGGGCCACCTTCGTCGAGCCTCCGCATGAACTGCTTGTGCAACCGCGCCACGAGCGGCGCGCCGTCGGCAATGCGGCGCGCGGTCGCGTAAGCCTCTTCCTCAACTTTCTCGTCCGGCACGACACGAGTGACCAGGCCTTTCTGGTACGCCTCTTGCGCACCGATCACCCGGCCCTCGAGCAGCAGCTCGAGCGCAACTGCCCGGCTGCTCATTCGTACGAGCGCCTGGATCTCGGCCACGCCGGCGCTCAGGCCCAGTTTATTGATCGGAATGCCGAAGCGACCCGAACTCCCGCAGATGCGCAGATCGCAGAGTGAGGCAATTTCGAGACCGCCGCCGACGCAGATGCCCTTGATGAGGGCTACCACCGGGTGGCGGCACTCGTACAGCGCGGCCAGTGCCTCGTGGTGCACATGCCCGTACTCGCGCGCCTGGGCGCTCGTGGCGCGCGTGCTCTCGAACTCCGAGATGTCGTTGCCCGGCGCGAATGACTTGTCGCCCGCGCCCCGCACGACGATGCACCGCACCAAGTCGTCGGACGACAGCTCACGCATCGCCTCGCCGAGGCGCTGCCACATGGGCTTGGTCAGGGCGTTGAGTTTGTGCGGGCGGTTCAGCACGACCGTCACGATGTCGCCGTCGCGCTGCGTGAGGATCAGGTCGTTACCCATGGTGCATCGCTCAGCGGTAGAAGTACTCGACCAGTCCCATCGGGATGGCCGGAATGTAGGTAACGAGCAGCAGCACGAACATCAGGATGGCGATGAACCAGACGTTTACGCGCGTCACTTCCCAGACGTTGGTCTTGGCTATCGAGCAGGCGGTCATCAGCACGCTCGCCACCGGCGGGGTCTGCTGGCCGATCGCGAGATTCAGGGTGACGATGAGGCCGAAATGAACGGGGTCGATACCGACTGCGAGTACCAGCGGCATGACGATCGGCACGACCAGGATGATCGCTGCCGCAGAATGCAGCACCAGCCCGACGAGCAGGAAGAACACGTTCAGAATGGCCAGTACCGCGTAGCGGTCGCTGGTCCAGCCCGAGATCATCTGCGCGAGTTTCTGAGGCGCCTGGACTTCGGTGAGGTATTGGCCGAGCAGCGCGGAGCTCGCCACCAACAGCATGACGATGGCGGTTTGAATGCCACCATCGATGATGGCTTGCTTCAGGTGCGCCCAGTCCAGCTCGCGGTACACGAGGCCGATGGCGATCGCCGCAAGCACGGCCAGCGCCGCGCCTTCGGTCGCGGTGACGAGGCCACCGAAAATGCCGCCGAGAATGATGATGGGCAGCAAAAAAGCGAGCAGCGCGTCCTTGAAGGTCTTCCATACGCGCTTTACCTGGAAGAGCTCCTCAACCGGGTAGTCGTAGCGACGGGCAAAGCCATAGGCGCCGGCCATCAGCAATAGGCCGCCCAGCACGCCCGGTACGAGCCCGGCCACGAACAGCTGCACCACCGACGTATCCGACATCGCGGCATACAGGATCATCGGGATGGATGGGGGAATGATGATGGCGAGCGAGGCGGCCGACGAGGTGATGGCGGCCGAAAACGGGGCCGGGTAACCGCGCTTCTTCATGGCCGGGATCATGATCGAGCCGAGGGCGGCGACATCGGCGACCGCCGAGCCGGAGATTTCGGCGAAGAACATCGATGCGCCGATGTTGATCATGGCGAGCCCACCGCGGATGAAGCCGAGCAGTGCGGAGGCGAATGCGATCAAGCGGCGCGAGATACCGGTGGCGTTCATGATGGCGCCGGCGAGAATGAAGAGCGGAATCGCAATCAGGGGAAAGCTGGTGGCGCCGGAATACATGGTCAGCGCCAAATTGGCGAGTGCATCGGCGCCACTCGTGGCTACCATGGCTCCGAAAGCCACGACTGCCAGGGCAATGGCGATCGGTACATTGATAAGGATCAGAGCAAGCAGAAAGACCGCGATCAGCAGAGTCCCCATGCTAGACGCCCTCGGTGACGGCGTGCGGCGACGCTTGGCTGGCGCGGGCCTCGGCGAGCGCCTTCGGGATATGCAGCAGCTCGGCGAGCAGGAACAGCGCGCCGCCGATCGGGATCACTGACTGCGTGTAACTGACCGGCACATCAGGCAGGCTGACGAGTGAGTCGGTATCTAGCACGTCGAGCACCATCCAGCCGGCGTAGGTGAGGAGGGCGAGGAATACGAGCACGACGGCCTCACTGACGTAGACGAGCGCGACCCGTGCACCACGGGGCAGCAGGTGCACGAGCTCTGGCACACCGATGTGAGCGCCCTTGAGCGCGGCCAGGGCGGCCCCGTAGTAGGTCACCCAGGCCAGCGTGACGGATGCGATCTCGTCATACCAGACAAGGGATTCGCCGAATTTACGAAACGCAACGCCGAGGAGTACCTCGAACGCGAGGAAGACCATCAGCACGATCACCACGAACTCCAGCAATCGCTCGACCGCGGTACGCAGAGGTGTCATGCAGTGTTTCCTGGTGTTGCCGGCAGCAAACGCCCCCTCAGCTTGCGCCGAGGGGGCGGGGGACGCGACCTACTTGGCGAGAGCCAGCGCCTTGTCGATCAGCGCCTGGCTGCCTTTCACTTCCTTGCCGAACTCGGTGTAAATGCCCTTGCTCGCCTTCACGAACGCGGCCTTGTCCACCTCGTTGACCTGCATGCCGGCGGCCTTCATTTTCCCGACAAGTTCGTTGTCGAAGCGCTCGGCCGTGCTGTACACGAAGGCCTGGGTTTCGCGTGCGGTATCCTCCAGTATCTTGCGCACGTCCGCTGGCAGGGCGTTCCACTGCTTATTGCCGGTCACGAGATAGGCCGGCGTGTAGACATGGCCCGACATCGAAAGATACTTTTGCACTTCTTGGAATTTCTGACTGTAGATCTGGATAAGCGGATTTTCCTGACCATCCATCACGCCGGTCTGAAGCGCGACAAAGACTTCCGAGAGCGCCATCGGGCTCGGGTTGGCGCCATAGGCCTGAAACATCTTCACGCGCCATTTGCCTTTCGGGGTGCGCAGCTTGATGCCATCGAGATCAGCCGGGACACGAATCGGCCGCTTGTTGTTCGTGATATTCCGGTAGCCGTTTTCCCAAACCGCGAGAACCTTTACGCCCTTTTTCTCGGCCGCCGGTGCCAGCGCGGACCAGAAGATCTCCTTTTCGATGCGCTGCATGTGCGCGCGGTCCTTGACGAGGTAGGGCATCTCGAAAATGCCGAACAGATCGCTCTCGGACGACATCACTGTGGAGGGGAGGGCGAAGGTCAGCGTGCCGAGCTTCACCTTCTGCAGCATTTCCTTGTCGCTGCCGAGCTGGCTCGAGCCGAACACGACCACCTTGGCCTTGTTGCCGAGTTTCGCGTTGGCGCGTTTGGCGAACTCCTCGGATGAGGCCTCGAACAGCGAGCCGGGGCCTCCAACGTGGCCGAGCTTGAGCTCGATTGGGGCCGCAGCGGCCTTGGCGCCAATCGCCAGACCGAAGACCGCCAAGACAAGCACTTTGAGCAGCTTCATGGGTCGTCCTCCTTCTTCTCCAGTGGGTGATGGATGACTGCGGGGATGTTTCCCTGCGCAGACGCTTTGTTCTAGTTCATGACGATGCTGCGAGATAGTCGAGCGCCTTCTGCACGCCGCCTTGTTTAAAGGGTACGCTGCCAGCCGCAAGACCCATTTCGACACCGCACAGGGTCCCGGCCAGCATCAGCTCGTTGAAATCGCCGAGGTGGCCGATTCGGAAAACCTTTCCCTGTACCTTACCAAGTCCGGTGCCGAGCGACATGTCGAAGCGCTCGAGGATCAGGCTCCGCAACTTGTCGGCGTTGTGGCCGTCGGGCATGAGCACTGCGGTGAGCGTGTTGCTGTACTCCGCTTCGTTAAGGCAGAGAATCTCCAGGCCCCAGGCGCGAACCGCGCGGCGCGTAGCCTCGGCCAGGCGTGCATGACGTGCGAACACGTTGTCCAGGCCCTCTTCCTCCAGCAGCATCTTGAGTGCTTCGCGCAGCCCGTAGAGCAGGTTAGTGGCCGGTGTGTAGGGGAAGAACCCCGACTGATTGGCGCGGATCATGTCCTCCCAGCGCCAGTACACTCTGGGTAATGTTGCTTGCTTTGCCGCCTCGCGCGCCTTGGCGCTCAACGCGTTGAAGCTCAAGCCTGGCGGGAGCATCAGCCCTTTCTGGGACCCCCCCACGGTGACGTCGACGTCCCATTCATCGTGGCGATAGTCGATCGAGGCGAGCGAGGAAATGGTGTCGACCATGAAAAGCGACGGGTGCCGGGCGCGGTCGATCGCGGCGCGGATCTCGCCGATTCGACTGGTCACGCCGGTAGAGGTTTCGTTGTGAACGACGCAAACCGCCTTGATCTGGTGCTGGCGGTCCTCGCGCAGCTTCGATTCGACAAGGTTCGGATCGACGCCGTGGCGCCAGTCGCCAGGCACGAACTCGGCCACGAGTCCCAGCTCGGTTGCCATGCGCTGCCACAGCGAGGCAAATTGGCCAGTCTCGAACATCAGCACGCGATCACCAGCGGACAGCGTGTTCACGAGTGCCGCCTCCCACGCTCCGGTTCCGGAGGCTGGGTATATGACTACGTCACTCTTGGTCTTGAAGACGCGCTTCAGGCCTTCGATGACCCCCAGGCCCAGCTGAGCGAAATCAGGACCGCGGTGATCAATGGTTGCGCTGTCGATTGCCCGCAGGACACGGTCCGGGACGTTGGTCGGCCCCGGAATCTGCAAAAAATGGCGTCCACTTCGGAGAGCCATGCAATTCTCCCGTTAACTTTCCAGAGACTTTCTTTCTTCTATGGCGGGCTGCGACTGAAGCTCAACGCGCAAGCGCGATGAACAACACCGGAACGCAGCATGTGGCAGTATCGCCAACCGAATACATAATGCAAGTATTTTGTATACAAATTGGCTTCGCTCTTTATAATCCGCGGAAGCAGCAGACTCATATCAAAGAAGCTCAGCGCACTAGCGAGGCTAGCGCATTGTTTCCTCTTGCCACACTTCGTCAATCCTGGTCACCCGGCCGGCCAACCGTTCGGAAACGGTGCGCGTGAGGGGCGCTGCTGCGATCGGTGATGGCCGCCTGGCCGCGCGCCTGCGAAGAGAACTCGAAGGCGAGGTCTTGTTCGATGCCTATTCGCGCGGGCGCTATAGCACCGATGCGTCCATCTATCAGATAGAGCCGATCGGCGTGGTGGTTCCGCGCCATCAGCGTGATATCGCTGCGACCATGCAGATCGCTGCCGAAGCGGGCGTGACTGTGCTGCCACGTGGTGGCGGTACCTCGCAAATCGGCCAGACAACTGGCGAGTCGCTGGTCGTGGATGTCAGCAAGTACTTGAACCGGGTGCTCGCTTTCGATGCGCAGGCGTGCACGGTGACGGTCGAGCCCGGGCTCGTGCTCGAGCCGCTCAACAAGTTTCTCAAGCCGCATGGACTGTTCTACCCGGTGGACGTTTCTACCGGTAACCGGGCCACGCTCGGCGGCATGGCCGGCAACAACTCCTGCGGCTCGCGCTCGATCCGCTACGGCAACATGGTGCATAACGTGCGCGCCATCGAAGCCCTGCTTGCCGATGGCAGTGAACACCGCTTCGCGGAGGTGCCGGCTGACTTGTCGCGACTGGATGCGGATTCGCGTTACGCCGGGCTGGTGCGTCGGATGCGCACGCTCGGGGAGCGCGAGGCCGGCGAGATCGCGCGTCGGTTCCCGAAGCTGCTGCGGCGGGTGGGCGGCTACAACATCGACACGCTCCGGGCAGGCGGTCATAACATGGCGCAGTTGCTGGTGGGATCCGAGGGCACGCTCGCGTTCTTCACAAGCCTCGAGCTGAACCTCCAGCCGATTCCACCCCACAAGGTGCTCGGCATCTGCCATTTCCCGACTTTCTACCAGGCGATGGATGCCACGCAGCACATCGTGAAGCTCGACCCGAGCGCGGTCGAGCTTGTCGATGGCACCATGATCGAGCTGTCACGCGACATTGCCATGTTTCGCGCGACCGTCGAGCGCTGCGTCCGTGGCGAACCCGATGCGCTGCTGCTCGTTGAATTCGCCGGCGAAGATCATGCGGCACAGCTTCGTCAGCTGCGCCAGCTCGAGGCGCTAATGGGCGAGCTCGGTTTTCCCGATGCTGTGGTGGAAGCAATCGATCCGAAATTCCAGAGCGCCGTGTGGGAAGTGCGCAAAGCCGGTCTCAATATCATGATGTCGATGAAAGGTGACGGAAAACCCGTGTCCTTCATCGAAGATTGCGCGGTGCCGCTCGAGGATCTCGCCGCGTACACCGATCGTTTGACCCAGGTCTTCCAGAAGCACGGCACTACCGGCACGTGGTATGCGCATGCCTCGGTCGGTTGTCTGCACGTGCGACCGGTGCTGAACATGAAGGACGATCAGGGCGCCAAGAAGATGCGCGCCATCGCGGAAGAGGCGTTCGCCATGGTGCGCGAATACAAAGGCTCGCACTCCGGTGAACATGGGGATGGGCTCGCACGTTCGGAGTTTCACGAAAGCATGTTCGGCCCCCAGATCGTGCGCGCCTTCGAGGAAGTGAAAGACGTCTTTGATCCGACGGGATTGTTTAATCCCGGCAAGATCGTGCGCGCCCCACGAATGGACGATCGACGCCTGTTCCGCTACAAGCCGGAATATCGGGCGCAACCATTTGACACGGTGCTCGACTGGTCCGAGTGGGGCGGCTTCGCGGGCGCCGTTGAGATGTGCAACAACAACGGTGCCTGTCGCAAGGCCGAGCCTGGCGTCATGTGCCCATCTTACCGCGTGACGCGCGACGAGCAGCATCTCACGCGCGGACGGGCCAATACGCTGCGTCTGGCGATCACCGGGCAGCTTGGGCGGGACGCGCTGGTATCGGTGGACATGCACGCGACCATGTCACTGTGCGTGGGTTGCAAGGGCTGCAAGCGCGAGTGTCCGACTGGCGTGGATATGGCGCGCATGAAGATCGAGTTCATGCACCAGTACCGCAAGCACCACGCGCCGCGTTTGCGCGAGCGGCTGGTTGCGTGGCTGCCGCGCTATGCGCCGCTCGCAGCACGGCTGCCGTGGATCTTCAACCTGCGCGATCGCATCCCGGGTGTTCCACAGTTGAGCAGGTGGTTTCTCGGTCTAAGCGTGCGCCGAGCGC
>LJVB01000170.1 GCA_001304215.1 Acidithiobacillales bacterium SM1_46
GTTCTGGAACGGGATGTTGAGGGGATTGTGGCGTGTGCCGATGCGCACGCCGGGCGTGTCGGTCGGTATCAGGGCGAGCGTGATACCAATGTCTTCCTCGGGACCCAACAGGTGATCGGGGTCGAACAGGCGAAACGCAAGACCGAGCAACGTCGCCACTGGGCCGAGCGTGATGTAGCGCTTTTCCCAGTTGAGTCGGATCCCCAGCACGTCCGGCTTTCCCTGAAACGTGGCGCGGCAGACGACACCACGATCGGGAATGGAGCTCGCATCGCTGCCCGCCTCAGGGCCGGTCAGGGCGAAGCAGGGAATGTCCTGGCCGCTTGCGAGCCGCGGCAGGTAGTGATCTTTCTGTGCATCGGTGCCGTAGTGCAGCAATAACTCGGCTGGTCCGAGCGAATTTGGCACCATCACCGTGACGGCGGCCGTGATGCTGCGCGAGGCGACCTTGGTGACGACCGCCGAATGCGCCTGCGCGGAAAACTCGAGCCCGCCGTAGCGCCGCGGAATAATCATGCCGAAGAACCCCTGCTCCTTCAGGAAGCGCCATGTCTCGGGCGACAGGTCCTTGCGCACATGCGTAATGTCCCAGTCGTCGAGCATGCGGCAGAGCATTTCGACCGGACCGGCGAGGAAGGCGCGCTCCTCGGCCGAAAGTGCGGGCGGCGGGACGGCGAGCAGTTTTTTCCAGCGCGGCGCCCCGCTGAAGAGCTCGCCCTCCCACCATACGGTACCGGCCTCGAGCGCCTCGCGTTCGGTGTCGGACATGGCGGGCATCACCCGCCGGAACGCGCCGAGCAGTGGCGCGCTCAGTATCCAGCGGCGCAGCCAGACGACGTTAAGCAACGACGCCAGCAGGATCAGTGGAATGGCGATGCCCACCGCGACACTACGAGACGGAGCGAGAAAGACGTAGAGCGTCAGCAGTCCGGCCGCAATGGCTGCAGTCCACACCAGCAGTGGCGCCCGGAAGTAGGCGAGGACGCCGGCGGCAATCAAGATCGCGACAATTGCGATAGCTGTGGTCATGAGGTCCCTGCGCTTCTTCTATTTAGTAGGATCTAAGACGCGGACAATCGCGGCGCGTTCAACCCAGCATCAAGCATAGCAAGAGGATGCCATGCGCCGGAGCGTTACCGACTTGGTAAGGGAAGCGATGCGACGGGCGGGGAACGAATAGCGGTTAGTGGCAGGGAGCAGCCGTTGCCGCCGCTGACAGGGCGTCCGGCCGTAGCCGGCCAGCAACGTCAGGAACGGCGGGCTAGATTTCCACCATCTCGAAGTCGGCCTTGGTGGCGCCACATTCCGGACACTTGAAGTTCTCCGGCACGTCCGTCCAGACCGTTCCAGGCGCTATACCCTGCTCAGGCAGGCCTTTTTCTTCTTCGTACACAAAACCGCAGATGACACACATGTAGGCCTTCATCGCCGCCTCGAATAATTTTGGTCAAAAAACGGCGGGATTTTCGCATGATTGGCTGCATGGAGAAACCCGCGCCCGCTCGGTAGAATCCAGCGAGAGCCCCCGGAACGCCGCTCTTTCGCGCCATGACGGAACGCACGGCAGTTGTTCTCTTCAACCTCGGCGGACCCGACTCGCTCGCGGCCGTTCGGCCGTTTCTATATAACCTTTTTTCCGACCCGGATATTTTCAAGTTTCCGCTCGGTTTCATCACGCAAAAAGTATTTGCCGCGCTGATTTCGTGGCGCCGCGCACCCGAGGCCTCGGAGGGCTATGCCGCCCTCGGCGGCAAGTCACCGCTGCTGGAGAACACCCAGGCGCAGGCGATCGCGCTACAGCTCGCTCTTTCCGACGCCGGCGAATTCGACGTGTTTGTGTGCATGCGCTACTGGCATCCACTCACACGCGAGGTGGTCGCCGATCTCAGGGCCAAGGGCTACCGGCACGTCATCTTGCTGCCGCTCTATCCGCAGTACTCAATCACCACCACGGGCAGTTCGTACAATGAGTTCCAGCGCGAGGCCCGGCGCCAGCGCTACGAGCCAGCCGTCACGCTGGTGCAGGAGTGGTATGAGCAGCCCGACTATCTGGATGCGATCGCGAAGACGCTGCGCGAGGAAGCCAAGCGATTTCCCGATCCGGATCCGGCAAGGATCGAAGTTCTGTTCTCGGCGCATGGCCTGCCGCAGAAGATCGTCGATGCGGGCGATCCGTACGAGCGTCATATTCGGGCTACTTTTGACGCAGTGAGTGCGCGGCTTGGTTGGCCGCATGTTTCACTTTGCTATCAGAGCCGTGTCGGGCCGCTGCAGTGGTTGAAACCCTACACGGACGATGTCATTCGGGAAAAGGCAGCCGCCGGCTGCCAGCAGATGCTCGTCTACCCCATTGCCTTCGTCTCCGATCACATCGAAACGCTTTTCGAGCTTGGCATGACCTACCGCGATCTCGCTCGCAAGCGCGGCGTTGCGCACTACCGCGTGGCACCGGCCCTTAATACCGACCCACTTCTCATCGAGGCGTTGAAGAAGCTGGTCCTCGCCTCAGCGGCCAACCGATGAGCGACAAGCTGCCAATCGTTCTGGTGTTCGCCGGCGCCGATCCAACCGGTGGCGCAGGCCTCGCTGCCGACGTACTCACACTGGCCAGCATGGGCTGCCATGCCGCGGTAGTCGTCACGGCCGTGACCGCGCAGGATACAGCGGGTATCAAGGCCTTCACGCCGATCGATACCGGCCTGGTGATTCAACAGGCGCGCGCGGTGCTGGAGGACATGCCGGTGGCGGCGTTCAAGACCGGCATGCTCGGCAACGTCGCCAATGTCACTGCGGTGGCGAGCATTATCGCGGATTATCCCGACGTGCCGCTGGTGGTCGATCCGGTGCAGGTCTCCGGACGTGGCGATGCGCTGGCCGAAGAGCCGCTTGACGATGCGCTGCGCACGGTACTCTTCCCACGCACCACGCTGGTAACGCCGAACAGCGTCGAGGCGCGCGCGCTTGCGCCCGAGGCGGACAGCCTCGATGCCTGCGCGCAGGAACTGATGAACCTCGGCTGCCAGTACGTACTCATCACGGGCACGCACGAGCCGACCCCGAACGTGATGCATCGGCTATACGGCAACCGCCGCCGGCTTGAGGACTACACCTTTGAGCGGCTGCAAGCGCAATTCCACGGCAGTGGTTGCACACTCGCCTCTGCCTGCGCCGCCACCCTCGCCCACGGGCTCGAAATGCCGAGCGCCGTGGACGAAGCGCTGCAGTACGCCTGGGAGAGTCTCAAATACGCGCAGCAGCTCGGCATGGGCCAAGCCATTCCTGACCGTCTCTACTGGGCACGGCAGGGCGATACCCACACTGATGACGAGTAGCGCCGGGCGGCCCCGCATCCGCGGCCTTTATGCGATTGCCGACAGCCACTACCTCACGCCGACCGCCTTCGTGCCCGCAGTCGCGCACGCGGTAGCGGGGGGCGCCCGCGTTATTCAGTTGCGCGCCAAGCACCTTGATACGCCAACCCGCGAGCGCATCGCCCGGGAGCTCGTGGCGCTCTGCCGGGAACGCGGTGTACCACTCCTTATAAATGACGACATCGCGCTTGCTGCGGTGGTCGGAGCCACTGGCGTCCACCTCGGGCGCGAGGACGCGGATATCGCCTCCGCCCGGCGAGCGCTTGGAGCGCGGGCCCTGATAGGTGTGTCCTGTTACAACGAGATTGGACGGGCGCGGGCCGCAGCAGCCGCGGGCGCGGACTATGTCGCCTTCGGACGCTTCTTCCCTTCACACACCAAGCCGCTGGCCGTGCAAGCTTCGCTCGAGTTGCTGCGGGCGGCACGTACCGAGCTCTCGCTGCCGATCGTTGCCATCGGCGGCATCACCCCGGAGAATGGCGGCTCGCTGATCGCTGCGGGCGCCGACGCCCTGGCGGTGATCGAAGGGATTTTCAATCAGCCCGACATCCGGGCCGCCGCAGCGCGCTACGCGCGGCTATTTTCGACCACAGCAGACTCACCATGAGCTACCAGACCAAGCGATCCCATGATGAATTCGCCCGCGCCCGGCGCTCGATTGCCGGTGGCGTCAATTCCGCGGTGCGCGCCTTCAAGCAAGTCGGCGGTGAACCGGTGTTCTTCGCGCGCGGCGAAGGCGCGTATCTCTTCGACATCGACGGCAATCGCTACATCGACTACGTCGGATCCTGGGGACCGGCCATTCTCGGACACGCCCACCCGGCGGTCGTGAAGGCGGTGGCGGATACGGCCGCCACCGGCATGAGCTATGGCGCGCCGACCGTGATCGAGTCCGAAATGGCCGAGCTCACAAAGCAGCTCATGCCCTCGATCGAGAAGGTCCGTATGGTGAGCTCCGGCACCGAGGCCACGATGAGCGCCATCCGCCTCGCGCGCGGTTTCACCGGCCGGGACAAGATCGTGAAGTTCGAGGGCTGCTACCACGGAAGCGGCGATTCACTACTGGTGAAGGCCGGTTCCTCGGCGCTCACTCTCGGCGTGCCCTCTTCGCCCGGGGTGCCGGCGGCGCTCGCCGAGCTCACGCTCACGCTTGAGTACAACAACATTGAGCAAGTGCGCGAGCTGTTCGGCCAGATCGGCAAGGATATTGCCTGTGTGATCGTCGAGCCGGTGGCGGGAAACATGAACTGCATTCCCCCGGTGCCGGGCTTTCTGGAAGCGTTGCGCGACCTGACGAAGAGGCACGGCGCTCTCCTCATTTTCGGCGGCATGCCTGTCGGGGCCTTCGGTGGGCGGGCCGAAATCATGGATCGCATCACGCCCGACGGACCAATCTTTCACGCCGGCACGCTTTCGGGAAATCCGGTTGCCATGGCAGCGGGTCTTGCAACCCTGAGAGAGGCAATGAGACCAGGTTTTTATGAGGCCCTCGAGCAGAAGACCGGGGCCTTGATGGCAGGGCTGGGCGAGCGCGCCAAGCAAGCCGGCGTGCCGCTGAACACCGTGGCAGTCGGGGGGATGTTCGGCTTCTTCTTCAGCGACGCCGCGCGCGTCACGAGCTACAAGCAGGCCACTGCCTGCGACATCGAGCGCTTCAAGCGCTTCTTCCACGGCATGCTGGCCGAGGGCGTCTACCTGGCACCGTCCGCCTACGAGGCCGGGTTTGTCTCCAGCGCGCACACGGACGGAGACTTGGGCGCGACGCTCGATGCGGCCGGGCGGGTTTTCCGGACGCTATAAAAAAAGAGGCCGGCTTTCGCCGGCCTGAGTGCACCCCGCACACAAAATCGTTAGCTGACGAGGATATTTTCCGAAGCAAAGCGGACGGTGGCGACCTGCGGATGCAGCACTTCATCCGAGAGCGCGATGTCAACGCCGAGAATGGCGATCACGTCGTTGTGGTCGCGCACCCCGGGCAGCTCCTCACGCAGGTAGCTGTAATGGGTCTCGTTCATGAACACGACGTTGGGACGCGCGCCGTGATCGACTTCGTAGCTGCTTACTAATTTGACGACGTGGCTCAGCATGGATCTGCTCCTGTTGCTTCCCCGACAGAATGTGTCCGTTTTGTACTGTGCAACGAGCAACACGCGTGCCAACTCTTGATACGATCCTAAGCTATTGATTTTATAATGGGGAATGAATATGCAGGCATGCCCAATCGCGGCTGGACGCTGGCCGAAAAGGGCGATTAGACGCGCATTGTCACTGCCGACCTGCGGCACATTCGGCAAGACCTGTGGACAACTGGGTTCACGCGGAATCACGGGGCGATTGGCGACCCACCAGGCCACCGGACGCTTGGCCGCGCTGGGCGTGTGTTAGGGGCGAAACGACAACGCCCCGCAGAGCGGGGCGTTGTCAGGCAAATCATATGGCTGGTCAATTGGCTTTGTGGAGGCCCGCCATGTACTCCGAGAGCGCGTCGATTTCGCCCTCTGAAAGCTTGAAAGCGATCATGGTCATTACCTTGCCGTCATTAGTACGGGTGCCAGCCTTGAAGGCGAGCATCTGCTTCTTGGTGTAGGCATTCTTCTGTCCCGACACGCGCGGGAAATGCGGCGGGATGCCCGCACCCGAGGGGCCGTGGCAGCTCATGCAGGCCGCCACGCCGAGACTGGCAATGCCGCCGCGGTAAATGCGTTCACCCTGCTTGGCGATATCGGCGCTGCGCGCAGTACCGGTGGTGGGCTTCAGGCTCGCAAAGTAGGCCCCTAGGTTGGCCATGTCTGAGTCGCTCAAGCCCGCGACCATTCCCGCCATGATGGGATCCTTGCGCGCGCCGGACTTGAAGTCCTTCAGCTGCTTCACAAGGTAAGCGGCGTCCTGGCCCGCGAGCTTGGGCCAGCTAGGATCAGCACCACCATTGCCGTCTGCCCCGTGACAACCCGCGCACACGGCGGACTTGGCCTTACCGGCCTCGATACTGGCTGCCATGGCAGCAGGGACCGCCAGCATGCTTGCAGCGACCAGAAATCCGAACATCAAACGCATGATGTGCCCCCTTGAGAGCTGCGGGTCGAGAGTCGAAAACGAGGCCGCCTTATAACCCACCCGCTGGAGCGGGTCAATTTTG
>LJVB01000041.1 GCA_001304215.1 Acidithiobacillales bacterium SM1_46
CCCGTAGGCGGCCAGCGTGCCGGCGCGATTGGGGATGGCCAACACCACGTGGATGTACGGTCGCCCGCCGATGTCCGTCGATGCTTTCCACGGTTCATCGAGCGCCGGGAAGTGCAGTGCGGATCGGCTCAGAAAGCCGTCAAGCTGTGCGGGTACCAGCCCATTGGGCTCCGCACGCTGCGCGAGAGCCGCCCCATCCGGCGTGTAGAAGCGCGCAAAGACAAAGCGGCCGTGACGCGACACCACGCGGTGGTCAGGTTCCTCGTCGAGTGCGCGCTGGATCGCGCCGGCAAGCGTGATGTCCGGCTCGTTCCCGATCACACGCACACGCGCCCTGAGCCGCTCGACGCCATTGATCGCGTGAAAAATGGCGTCCTGACCAATGATGTCGTAGCGCGTCAGATAGGTGGCCATGCCAAACACGGTGGCGATGCCGGCACAGCCGATCAGCAGGCGCACCGCGAGCGTGCGGCGCACGAAGGATTTCAATTCGTATTTCGATCCGGCCATGTCCGCCTCCCGCGGGTTCGCGGCTACGGCCAATTATTGCGTGCAGCAGTAGGCGAAACCAGTGCGGGCGTACTTAGCCGGGACAGCGGGGCAGCGACACTGCTTGAAGAATCTCTCCGCTTGCGCTGTCCTCGACGAATGCAGCCACGCCGAGACTGGTACGCTTCCAGGCCGTGGGGAGCGCTAGCCTGTGTTCAAACTTTGCTACCTGGGGTGTGAGCACGATTGCGTCACTGAGGTAACGCACCACATGGCCATGGTGCAATGTGCGGCCGGCGTTTTCGCCGGCAGCGATACGAGTGACCAGGTCGCTTTCTAGTACCGCGATATACAGCGCCATATGTTGGGGAAAGTCACGATTCCAGCTGACGGCCCCGCGCAGCTGCATGCTGTTGTCACGAGCGGACGCACTCAGCTGGATATTGGCCGCCGGACGTTCTGTGGCCAGGCCCGCCGTGCGCGCGGCCAGATGGTCGCGATGCCAGCCGCGCCACTCCTTTCCGTTCAGGAACAGTCCCGGGGTGTAGATCGTTTGTGAATGGTTGCGCGCGGCCAACGTGCGCTGGCGTGTGGTGAACTGTGGCTGCGAGAACGGATCACGCCATCCTAGGTGATTCCAGTAATCCACGTGCAGTGCAAGTGGCACGACCCTTCCCGATTCAAGATCGTCGCGCGGCAGCCGGCGCAGCCAGTCGTCAGCCGGCGGGCAACTGCTGCAACCCTCCGATGTGTAGAGTTCGATCACGGCCGCCCGAAAACCGGGGCTGTGTCCTTGGCAGACCTTGCTGGTGTCAGCGGCGAACACCGAAGTGGCTGTTGCGAGGCTGAGCAAAGTGCCCAAGAGCGGCGCCGAAATCTTCATTTCTGACAGGCAGGTCATTTACGATGGACAGTGTTAGTTTGTCGTTCGTTCTGCGACTAAGCTTACGGGCGCGGGCACTTCTGTTCCGGCGGCCGGTCGTAACGAACGAGCAGACAATCCCAATCGGATACCCCTGCATATGCTGATCAAGAAGCCCGCTGAGATTTCATCCTCCGAGATTACTCCGGCGCATATTTACCACGAGCGCCGCCGCTTTCTGCGCGACGCGATCGCCGCAGGTATTATCGGTGCGGTTCCGGGCCTGACGCCTGCGGAAGCGGCCGTTTTGCCGAGCAGCGGCAAGCTCGCGGGCGTTCGCAAGGGCAGCGTCACAATCGTCGATAAGGTCACGTCCTACAAGGATGTGACGACGTATAACAATTTCTACGAGTTCGGGACCGACAAGTCTGACCCGGCGAGCAATGCCCGCGGTTTCCGGACCCGGCCGTGGACGATCGCCGTTGAGGGCGCGTGCCGGCGACCGGCCGTCTACCAGCTTGAGGACTTCGTGCGGCCCTACGCCCTTGAAGAGCGCATCTATCGCATGCGCTGCGTCGAGGCCTGGTCGATGGTGATTCCCTGGGTGGGGTTCCCGTTGGCAGAGGTCCTGAAGCGTGCCGAACCCACCTCGCGGGCCAAGTTCGTGGAATTCACGACCTTGCACGATCCCGAGCAGATGCCGGGCCAGCGCCCCGGTCTTCTCGGCACCGGGCTTGACTGGCCGTACGTCGAAGGGCTGCGCCTCGATGAGGCCATGCATCCGCTCACGATCCTTGCGGTCGGCGTCTTCGGGGAGGTGTTGCCAAACCAGAACGGTGCGCCGCTGCGTCTGGTGGTGCCCTGGAAATATGGCTTCAAGGGTATCAAGTCAATCGTGCGCATTCGTCTGGTTGAGCGCCAGCCGCTGTCGAGCTGGATGCAGGCGGCCTTGCATGAATACGGTTTCTACGCCAACGTGAATCCCAGGGTCGACCACCCGCGATGGAGTCAGGCGCGTGAGCGACGCATCGGTGAAGATGGACTGTTCAGCGCCAAGCGCGAGACCCTGATGTTCAACGGCTATGCCGAGCAGGTGGCGAGCCTTTACACCGGCATGGACCTTCGCAAGTACTATTGATCCGAGTGATGGTCCCGCGTGACTGGATCGGCGGCGTGTTGAAGCCGCTGGTATTTGTTGTGAGCCTCGTGCCATTTGCATGGATCGTGTGGCGCGCGTTTGCCAATGATCTGGGCACTAATCCCATCGAGACGCTGAATCGCTACACTGGCGACTGGACATTGCGGTTCCTGCTGATCACGCTCGCCGTGACACCGCTGCGGCGCATCAGCGGCTGGCATTGGCTGATCCGGCTGCGCCGGATGCTCGGGTTATTTGCCTTTTTTTACGCCTGTGTTCACTTTCTGACCTACGCGCTGCTCGATCAGTACTTCAACTTGCCGGAAATCCTGAAGGATATCGCCAAACGTCCCTACATTACGGTGGGCTTCGCGAGTCTTCTCCTCCTCATCCCGCTGGCGCTAACCTCAACTAACGCAATGGTCCGGCGGCTCGGCGGGCGTCGCTGGCAACGGCTGCACCGCCTCGTGTACCTGATCAGTGTCGGCGGCGTGGTGCATTTCCTCTGGCTGGTAAAGTCGGACATCCGCGAACCCGCGCTGTACGCGCTGATACTAGCGGGGCTGCTCGGTTACCGGCTGTGGTGGGAACTGCGCGGCGCGACACGCGCCGCCGGTGGTCAGGCGTAGCTGCTCGCGAAGTTGCCCGCGCGTACCGAGGATATCGTGGCCGCTTCGAGTGTCTTGCCGAGCAGTAGCGCGGCAGACCCATCCTCGTAGAATTCCTCGCGCCGCCGGATGACCCGGTAGCCGGACGTCTGGTAAAGCGCGAGCGCGGTGGCGTTGTCGGGCCTTACTTCCAGTCGCAGCTCACGGCAGTCGCGGAGCCGGGCGGCCTGCTCGCAGGCGCGCAGCAGCGCGCGACCAATCCCCTGTCCGCCGCAACGGTCACTCACGACCAGCGAGTAGAGCCGTGCCCGGCGGCTGTTTCGGCGATACAGCACCACCGCATCGCCCGCCACGCTGCCCGCCCGGTCTGCCACCCAGACTTCGGCGCTGCGCGCGCCGACAAAGCGCCGCCAACTCTCGCGGCGCAACCGATCGCTCGGGAAGCGTGCCTCCAGTGCAGTCAGCGCTTCCAGATCTGCTGGTACCGCAGGTCGGATTGTCCAGTTGAGCACGGCCTCAGCTCCCGGCCGGATTGCGACGCAAGGTGACTTTCTCTCCGAACAGTGCCGGCCGATAGCTCATCTTTACCCGTCGCAGGTTTTCCAGCCCTAGGTCGTCGCCGACGTTGAGATAGGTGCAGTCGCTGAAAGTCTTGGCGAACTCGCGAAACAGGTACTGCGCAGATCCCGAGATGGCGAAGTTGGTCTTCTCGACCAGCACGTTGCCAACGTCTGCGGTGATCCGCTCACCGAAGGTGAAACCTTCCAGGCGATCATCAATGAACAGGCACAGGCCCTCCAGCGCTAGGGTATCGTAGTGGGCGAGCGCCCGTTCTACCGCGATACGTTCTTGCTCGACAGTGTCGTAGAACGCGCCGATCGCTTCACTTGGCAGATAGGCAATGCGGTTGCGCAACCAGGTGTCGTACAGGTCACGGATGCCGTCGAAGTGTTGTCGACCGAGTCTTTCAAGACGATGGTTCGGGTGGGTACGACGAAACTGGTTAATCTCGCTGCGCTTGCTCTTGTAGGCATTGCCACGCAGTTCGATGAGGTCCGCAGTGCGGTAGATGTAGTCCGGCAGGCTGCGCTCGATGAGCCATGGCTCACCATCGGATCCCGCGATGCCAGCGACGTTCAGGAAATCACGATAAACGAATTCCACCGTGCTCAGGGCGGGTGAGGAGTTGTACTCGTCCATCAACCGCAGGCACTCGGCCAGTGCAGCAGGCTGCCGTTCCCCGGTACCAAGCGGCGGTAGCGGCATGCTGAGTCCGTCTTCGTCGAGACAGAAAAGGCAGAAGCAATCGTCGATGAGTGCGAAGCGGCCGCTGCCGGCCGGCAGCCACAGTAGGTTAATCGCAAACGTGTAGTCCGAAAGCGGTACACCGACCTTGCGTGCGTAGTGCTCAAAGAGCGAACGCGCATCGAGCGAAAGAGTCTGGAGGTCGGGGATGGGGCCGAGCGGCGCAAAGGCGCCGGGCAGCGGGAATTGATGCGGGATGTCGGGGGATAACGGGGACGATCCGAAAGCACTTTGTGGGGGGATCATCCCCGACAGACTCGGGGGTTCTTCAGAAGTTCGTGATGGCATGGGCCTGATGGCTGGTTGGTTTACAGGAGCCGCGCCCCGGGCGCCGTGGCAGTCCGGGATTCAGCATTCGAGGGACTTGGGAAAAGGAACCCACCCCGGCGTGCAAACGGATGAGGGGGCGGATTGACCAATGGTTAGTACTTGTATGACTCCGTTCGTGTCGAATATCCGAATTGGGATGCCCGCTCAGGCCGGGCATCCCGACTGGCGCGCTTACTCGTCGCCACCGCCCTCGTCTTGAGGGTCGGCGACCTTGAGGTCGATCAGGCAGTCCTTGAGGAACTCGGCACGGCTCTCACCTTGCAGGTTGTCATGGTCCGCCCAACGCGCGCACTTCTGCTCATTCGTCTCGTTTATGGGCAGGGGTTTGGCCGGCTCAATCGCCAATGCAGCTGCGCTGATGACCACAGCGGCCGCTCCGATCAGTGTTGCGATGTGCTTCATGTGTGTCTCCTCTGGCAAGCCGTTGATTTCACTCCGCCACTGAGGCGCCCCGGGACGTGCGTGGCGGATGGCGCGTATATAGGGGAGCACTTGAGGGATGTACAACAAAATGAAATGATCGTCGCAATCAGAATGCGAAAGGGAGCTCGGTGGACACGGACCTGCTGAAAACGTTTCTTGAGGTAAGTCGCACCAGGCATTTCGGGCGCGCCGCCGAAAACCTGTATCTCACCCAATCCGCGGTGAGCGCGCGGATCCGCCAGCTCGAGGAGCATCTCGGCGTTGCACTGTTTACGCGCACGCGCAACGACATCCAGCTCACCCCGGCGGGCTCGCGTCTCATCAAGTACGCCGAGTCAATCCTGAATACCCTGAACCGCGCGCGCCAGGATGCGGCACTCAAGGCCGAGGATCGCGAATCACTGGCGATTGGCGGCATGTTCAGTCTATGGGATATCGTTTTGCAGGCCTGGCTCGAGCGGGTGCATCGCGATTGGCCGTCAGTGGCGTTACAGGCGGAGGCCGGCAGCCAGGATGTGCTGGTGCGCAAGCTGCTCGATGGGGCGCTTGACCTCGCATTCATGTGGGAGCCGCCACAAATGGCGGAGCTTGAGCTCGAGGAGATCGGGCGAATCCGCCTGGTGATGGTGTCGACGACTGCCGGCCTTTCGGCGCCTCAGGCGGTAGGCGAGAACTACATCATGGTGGATTGGGGCACGAGTTTTGCGACTAGCCACGCGCGACATTTCCCGGATATGCCGTTACCGGGATTACGCGCCGGGATGGGGCGAATGGCGCTCGCTTTGATGTTGCAAGGCGGGGGAACCGCCTACCTGGCGGAGCCCATGGCACACGAATATCTCGGGAGCGGTCGACTGCACCTGGTGGCGGACGCGCCCGCCCTCGATCGCGCCTTCCACGCGGTATTCCCGCACGCGATCGTCCAGCGCCGTGGTCTGATTAACCGGGCGCTCGGACTGCTCAGGGAAATGTCGGGCGAGCCCGCAGCATCACGCGCCACATTCGCCTGAGCGCGAGTCCCTGCTGCGCCAGAAACCCGCGGCCGTAGTCCGCGCCGTCGAGCTGGTCGCGGATGCCGGTGGCGGGATATACCGGCGCGAAATTCGCGGTGCGAAACAGGATGTCCCACACAGGGAACAGCGTCGCGAAATTGCACCCTCGCGCCTGGCCCTCGTGTCCCACGCCGATACCATGGTGCACGCGATGGTAGCGTGGACTGACGAGTAGTCGGTCGCCAACCGGTCCAAATCCGAAGTGCACGTTGGCATGCGACAAACTTTCCACCAGCTTCATGAGAAAGATGATCGCTGCAAACTGCGCTCCCGGCACCCCAATGAGGAGCGCCAGGATCGCCAGCCAGAAAGAATGCAGCAGGCCGTCCAGGACATGATTGCGATCATCGGTCCACAGTGACATCTGCCGCTGGCTGTGGTGTACGGCATGCAACGCCCACCACCAGTCAAGCCGGTGCTGAGCGCGATGGAACCAGTAAAGGCTGAAATCGATGATGACCACGTAGCAACAAAATGCTAGGAGCGGGACGGCCTGCAACCCTGGAATCAGCTCCTCAAGATTGGGTGGCAGGTACCCCAGGGTGCGCAGGCCGATATCGACTGAGTTGAGTAGCGGACCGAGAAGGAGAAAAAAAAGAAGCGGCAGTGCGCCGGAGCGGTAGAGCAGTGTGTAGAGTACATCAACGCGCGCGCCGCGCCGGTCGGTCCAGCGCTCTGCCGGACGGAGTGCCTCGATCGGGCGAATTAGCGCATAGATCAGCGCGACTTCCGCGATTCCCAGTACGGCAATGCCGGTAGCATCGTAGGCACCGTCGGCGTAACTCATGAAGCCGAGCGAATGCAGCGTCGGCAGTACCAACGCCTGAAATAGCCAGGACTGTAGCGGTTCGATGAGCTGATACAGATAGTCCATCATCGCTGTACTTCCCCGAGCGTGCCAAAGCAGAAGCCGCGCTGCTTGAGGCCCTGAATCAGCGATTTCAGTATCGGCGCCGCTGGATCCTTCCGCGACCAGATACCGAGATGCATCATGGCTACGTCGCCGCCCTTGAGGTTGTTTAGCGCGCGTTCGAGCAATAGCGAATTCGGGTATTTGTCGCTTGGCAGCTCGTCACCGATGAATCCGGCATTGTCCCAGTGGACGTGCAGCGGGTAACCGCAGGCCGCCGCGTAGCGGACGCTGTTCTGCGTGGTGCGTCCGCCGGGGGCGCGCCACAGGCCGGAAAGTTTGCGGCCAGTGTGCCGTGCAAAGGCCTGCTCGACCTTGCGCAATTCCTCACAGTACTGGTGCTCATCAAGCACCACGGGCCTGCCACCCATGCTGGCGAGTTGGATGTGGCTGCCGTCGTCGCGGCGTGCGATGTAATGCGACCAGGTGTGGTTACCAAAAACGTGGCCTTCGTCCGCCAGCCGTTTCCAGTATGGCGCCCAGGCGGCGTCGAGCGAATGGTCACCGCGGAAGGTCGGTTCATTAGCAAGAAAGAACGTCGCTTTTACGTTCTCGTCGCGCAGGGTCTGGGCAATCAGCTCGGCGCTGTGCATGCTGCCGGTGTCGAAGCTGAGGTAGATGGTACCGGCGGGGCAGTCGCTGGTGCCGGCGCCGGCGGGGGTAGACGCCAGCAGTGCCAGCGTGAGCAGGCTAGCGACGCGGCGCATGATCATGGAAGTAAAGGCCATGCGGTGAGCGGCCGACGCGGATCGAATGCTTGAGCTTCTTGGTCTGGAGGTCGATCACGCTCACCCGGTTGATCCAACGCGACGTGACCCACAGCTCGGATCCATCGGACTTCAGCTCCATGTCGTCTGGGCCATTCGGTACCGGAAAAGTCTCGACGACTTGCAGGCTCTTCATGTCAATGATCGAGATGGTGTTGTCCACCCGGTTCGACAGGAACACGTGTCGGCCATCGCCGCGTGGAAGAAAGTTGTGTGCACCTTTGCCGGTCACGAGCTTCTTGATGCGCTGACCGTCGGCAACAGTCAACACCTCGACGTAGTCCTCTCCCGTCATGCCGACCAGCAGATGCTTGCCATCCGGCGTGACCCAGATGCCGGCCGGCTGGCGGCCGGTGCCGACCTTCCAGCGCACGGTTTGGGTTGGCAGATCAATAGCGGCAACCTGATCAGATTCCTGAACGGTAATGAACACCACGCGCGAATCCGGTGTGAAGGCCATGTGACTGGTCGTCTTGGCCATTGGAATCCGCTTGGCCAGGGAAAACTCGCCGTTCTCGTAGCGATAAATGTCGGTGCGATCGAGGCGATTCGCAGTGATCACGAACCAGTGCTGGTCCGGGCTGAATCCGAGGTGATAGGGGTCCGGAATGCGCAGGATGCGGCGCTTGAACTCTCCCGTGATCGGGTCGACCACCAGGAGATCATTGCCCGCCGCATTGGCGATGATCAGCTCCTTGTTGTCCGGCGTGGGCATAAGGTGATGCGGTTCCTTGCCGGTCGGCACGCGCTTTATTACCTGATACGTGGTGGTATCGATCAGGGTCATATCGTCGTCCTTGGAGTTCAGGACGAAGGCGATATCGGCCCGGGCGCTCGCGGCGGCGGACAGCGCCAAAGCGAACAGCAGCGGCGCGAGGCAGGAACGGCGAGGCATGGTAGGGGTCTCCGGCGAAAGCGCTAGAATAGCGGGTGCTCCGGTACCAAATATATCAGAGCGTAGGACCCGGCAGCGGACCAGACGATGAGCGAGGTGGCGGTGGAGATGATGCACGGAACGACAATTCTTTCGGTACGGCGTAAGGGTCAAGTGGTGATCGGCGGTGATGGCCAGGTGACACTCGGCAATACCGTCATCAAGGCGAATGCCCGCAAGGTCCGCCGCCTTTACCAGGACCAGATTCTGGCTGGTTTTGCCGGTGGCACCGCCGATGCGTTCACGCTGTTCGAGCGCTTCGAGGGCAAGCTGGAAAAGCACCAGGGTAACCTCACGCGTGCCGCAGTCGAGCTTGCCAAGGACTGGCGGACCGATCGCATGTTGCGTCGTCTCGAGGCGCTGCTCGCAGTGGCGGATCGCAACGCTTCGCTCATTATTTCCGGCAATGGCGACGTCATCGAACCGGAAGGCGGGGTAATCGCGATCGGGTCCGGCGGCCCGTTTGCGCAGGCTGCGGCCCGCGCGCTGCTCGACAGCACGGAGCTCGATGCGCGTACGATTGCCGAGCGGGCGCTCGGCATTGCGGCCGACATCTGCATCTATACGAATCGCAGTCTCACCATCGAGGAGCTGTAACCCGCCATGTCCGGCATGACCCCGCGCGAAATCGTCCAGGAACTCGACAAGCACATCATCGGACAGTCGGCTGCCAAGCGTGCGGTGGCGATCGCGCTTCGTAACCGCTGGCGGCGCATGCAAGTTGCAGACGAGACGCTGCGCGCCGAGATCACGCCCAAGAACATCCTGATGATCGGGCCGACCGGCGTTGGCAAGACCGAAATTGCGCGACGGCTGGCCCGGCTTGCCAACGCGCCCTTCATCAAGGTGGAGGCGACCAAGTTCACCGAGGTCGGGTATGTCGGGCGCGACGTCGACTCCATTATCCGCGATCTTGCCGACATGGCGGTCAAGATGACGCGTGTCGAGGAGATGGCCAAGGTGCGCACGCGCGCCGAGGATGCCGCGGAAGATCGTATCCTCGATGCGCTGGTGCCGCCGGCGCGCGAGGTGGGATTTGCAGCGGCTGGCGAGTCGTCGCGTGCGACTGACGGCGCCGCCCGGCAGGCGTTTCGCAAGAAGCTGCGCGAAGGCACGCTCGATGATCAGGAGATCGAGGTCGAGCTCAGCATGACGAACATGGGCGTCGAGATCTTTACGCCGCCTGGCATGGAGGACATGGCATCGCAACTGCAGGGGCTGTTTCAGAATATGGGCGGGCGGCGTTCCCGCCCGCGCAAGCTGAAGATTCGCGAGGCGAAAAAGCTGTTGCTGGAAGAAGAGGCCGCCCGGCTGATCAATGATGACGACATCAAGATACGGGCGCTCGCGCGCGTCGAGCAGAACGGCATCGTCTTCCTTGACGAGATTGACAAGATCACCGGGCGTTCCGAGGCGCGCGGCCCGGATGTTTCGCGCGAAGGCGTGCAGCGCGACCTGTTGCCATTGGTGGAAGGGTCGGCTGTGTCGACCAAGTATGGGGTGGTGCGCACCGACCATATCCTTTTCATCGCATCAGGTGCGTTCCACCTCGCCAAGCCTTCGGACCTGGTGCCGGAATTGCAGGGACGGTTGCCGATTCGCGTCGAGCTGCGAGCGCTCACGGTGGAAGATTTCGTGCGCATCCTAACCGAAACCGATTGCTCGCTCACCGAGCAATACAGTGCGTTGCTCGCCACCGAGGGCCATGCGCTCGAGTTCACGCCGGATGGCGTGCGCCGTATTGCCGAGGTGGCGTGGCAGGTGAACGAGCGAACGGAAAATATCGGGGCGCGGCGACTGCATACAGTCATGGAGAGGTTGCTCGAGACGGTGTCGTTCGAGGCAGCGGACCAGAGTGGCCAGCGCACGACCATAGATGCCGCTTATGTCGACCAGCACGTTGCCGCGCTCGCAGGCAACGAGGACCTGGCACGCTACATCTTGTGAAGTGCCCCGGAGGCGGGGCGCTGGGTGCGCCCCGCAATTTTTCAAGGTCTTAGCCCGCAGAACAGGGTGCTTGAAAGCGCCCGCCGCAACCCCATTTTGAGAACAGCTTGCTGCGCAGCCCGCTGGGCTTTGACGGATGTCAACGACAGGTGTGCCGGCTGGGCCCATGCTACGACTGTAGCGGCAGTGTTCAATTCAATCCTGAAGATGAAAGGAGGTGTGTCATGACCAGACTGATGAGACGTGAAGAGAGCGCTCCGCTGCGCCGCTTGGGGCTGTGGGATCCGGAGCTAGACCGCGTATTCGAGGGGTTCTTTCACCCCATGCGCTGGGTCGAGGAGGCCGCAAGCCAGGACCTGGTGCCGGCGATGGATGTGGTGGAGCACGAGAATGAGTACATCGTGAAGACCGAGATGCCGGGCGTGAAGAAAGACGACATCCAGGTCAGCGTTGAGAACGGCGTGCTCACCATCAGCGGTGAGACCAAGAGCGAGAAGAAGGAGGAGAAGGAAGGCCGCCTGATCCGCCAGGAGCGCCGCTATGGAAAGTATGTACGCAGCCTGCGGCTCGGCAGCGAAATCGATGCCGCCAAACTCAAGGCCGCGTACAAGGACGGGGTGCTGGAGCTGACCCTGCCCAAGGCCGAAGAAGTAAAACCCAAGAAGATCGCGGTGGAAGTGGAGTAAGAAGTCTCCGCATCTTCGGGAGGAAGGGGCCGCATATGCGGCCCTTTCTTTTTCCGGTCAGTCCGTTTAGGCCCGGTCCGCGTCCCGGCCGCCACGCCCTGCGATGCTACGGTATGTGTCTGGCTCTTGTGCCCCGGCGGCAGGGTCGGTTAGCTTAGCCGCGTTCACCAATTCTCGTACCTACAGGAATAAGAATGACTGCGCCGAAGCTATCCGCCACCGACCGGGCCCGCGTGCTCACGGAGGCGCTGCCCTATATTCAGCGCTTCCAGAGTAAGACGCTGGTGATCAAGTATGGCGGCAACGCCATGGTCGACGAGGCGCTAAAGAGCGCATTCGCGCGCGACGTGGTCCTCATGAAACTGGTCGGCATGAACCCGGTGGTGGTGCATGGTGGTGGCCCGCAGATCGGCAAGCTGCTCGAGCGCATTGGCAAGAAGAGCGAGTTCGTACAGGGGATGCGGGTCACAGACCGTGAGACCATGGATGTGGTTGAAATGGTGTTGGGCGGTCTCGTCAACAAGGAGATCGTGAACCTCATCAATCAGCACGGCGGCAAGGCCGTTGGGCTCAGCGGCAAGGACGGTCGTTTCATTCGCGCCAGGAAGATGTTGCTGAAGAAGGAGCCGCAGGATGTGAAGCTGCCTCCCGAAATCATCGACATCGGACATGTTGGCGAGGTGGAGTCGATTGATCCGAGCCTGGTGGCCTTCCTCGACAAGGGCGATTTCATCCCGGTGATCGCGCCGATCGGAGTCGGGGCCGACAACGCCACCTACAACATTAATGCTGACGTGGTGGCCGGAAAGCTAGCGATCACGCTCGGCGCGGAGAAGCTGATGTTGCTGACCAACACCACCGGCGTGCTGAATAGGGCAGGCGAGCTGCTGCCAAAGCTCAGCGCCGCTGAGGTCAAGGACTTGATCGGTGACGGAACAATTGCCGGTGGCATGTTACCGAAGGTCAACTACGCGCTGGATGCGGTGGCGAGCGGCGTGAAGAGCGCGCACATCGTTGATGGGCGTGTCGCCCATGCGGTGTTGCTTGAAGTCTTCACGGACGAAGGCGTTGGCACCCTGATACGCGCTTAGTCAGCCGCCCGCGAAGCGCAGCTGGTAGAGCCATGTCGCGACTACGCCGGCCACGAAGAACAACACGGCCGATATCCAGAATCCGCGGCGTCGCTGTGCGAGCAGCTCAGCCTGGGTGAATGCCGATATCAGGTAGGGTCGGCGGTCGTCACGCGGGTCGCTCACCAGGTTGATACCCTCGACTGATTGATTAGTGGCTTCAGCCTGGGCGCGCTCGGCCTCGCGCCGCGCCGCCTGGCGCGCCAGAAGCCATTCGCGCTCATCGATCTTGCCGTTTTGATCGAGATCAAAGCGTTCGCGTAGCCGCCCCTGGTTCTGCTTCCATTCCCGTAGCAGTTCACGGATGCGCGTGTCGATGGTCGGCAGGTTGTCATGACTGCGAAGGTTGCGCAGCATGCCAAGCACGTACACCGGATCGCCTCGATTAATGCGCTCCTCGGTAAAGCGGTAGGTCCGCGTGACGCCGTGCGTATTGAAGAAGTCGATGAAGTAGGGTGTGGGACGCGCGATGCCGGCCAGGCCCGAGCGCGAACGCCAGTTGTCCTTGTAGCGGGCTTGGATCTCCGCGCCCGCAGGATCGACTGCCACCCGACCGGTATCGTCCTCGAGCCAGAATGTGTCATCGCTCGTGCCACGCTCGACCACCCGCCAGTGCATACGCGAATGACCTCGCGCGTCGCGGGAGTGCTCGAGTTCCTCTACCCGGTAGCGGTACCAGCAGCAAGGCAGACCCGACAGTCGTGCGGTGATTGGGGCGTCATCCATCATCCGCGCCACGCCTTCCAATTCGACATAACCCTGATGGGCGGACCGCGTCCTGGCAGTCGGTGTGTCCTGGATCAGGCGGATGCGGTAGAGCGAGCGCCATGCAAACCAGCCACCCGCCGCCGCAGCCACGCCGAGCAGCGCGATGACAAATCCGAGCGCCTGGGGATCGGCCTGCCGGACGGTCTGTTCGAGTTGCGCAAACCAGCCGCCGACCGCGACGAAAGCGCGCACGTCAGGCGTTAAACAGCGCCTTGACGTCGACGTCCTTCAGCTCGCTGTCGCTGAAGCGCAGCAGTTCGCGCGGCCCGAACTTGAAAAGATTCGCGACCAATGCGTCCGGGAACTGCTCAATGCGCACGTTGTTGGCATTGACCGCGGCATTGTAGTACTCGCGCCGGTCGGCGATCTGGCTCTCGAGCTGCGAGATGCGCGTCTGCAGGTGCTGGAAAGTCTGATTCGCCTTGAGCTCCGGGTAGTTTTCGACCACTGCGAACAACCCGGCGAGGCCAGCGCGCATAGCCGTTTCAGCCCGTCCAAGGGCCGCGACGTCGCCCGCTTCGCGCGCTGTGCTCACCGCGGTGCGCGCAGTGGTGACTCGTTCAAGCACGGTGCGCTCGTGTTGCATGTACTGCTTGCAGGTTTCAATGAGCTTCGGCAGCTCCTCATGGCGCTGCTTGAGCAGCACGTCGATATTCGACCACGCCTGCCAGACATTGTGTTTTAGCTGTACGAGGTGGTTGTAGAGCAGCACCGCGTAGGCGAGCGACGCGGCAACGATGGCGAGCACAATATAGGTGGTGACCACGGTATTTCCCCCCGGAATCGAACTGGAATGAACTGCCGCAAGTATAGTTCCGGCGGGGCGGCGCGCGAGGGCCGCCTCAAATCGCGATTGGAACGTCCGTGACCTTGCCGTCACGCAGCTGAAAGCCACGCATCTCGAGCACACCCTGGGTGTCGAGCGAGATGATGAGATACAGCACGTCCGGGTACTCGCTCTCGCGAATGTCGGCGGGGGATGGCAGGGCCGGGGCGTGCGGATGGGAATGGTAGATAGCCACGAGTTCCTCACCAGCGGCGCGCATTCGCCGCATCGCGTCGATCTGGCCCTTGGGGTCGAGGTGGAACAGCCGGCGCTTGTCGCTGGCGACGTTTGCGACCGGATAACAATGCTTGAAGCCGCCGGCGTCCCCGGAGATCAGCCCGCAGATTTCCTCTTCCGGTGCGCGCTGGGCGAAATGCAGGAGCTGGTTCACGATCGTGCGAGGCAGGCGCAGCGGCTCAGTCACATTGCGCCTCGGTGGATGACGGGACAGCGGTGCGGATGAATCATGCGTCGATTGCGGTGTCGGTGCTTCCGGGGTGTCGGGGGTAGTATAAACTTTGCAGAGAGTTCTCTATAGCGGGAAGCTCCACCACGCCCGACCATGGCCATCAAGACCGAAAACCTAGCCATCGTGCTGACCGATATGGCCGGCTATACCGAGGCCACCGTGCAGCAGTCGCGCGTCGAGATTGAGCAGCTGCTCGCGACGCATAATCGCATCCTGCTGCCGATCGTGCGTCGCTTCAAGGGGCGGCATGTGAAAAGTATCGGCGATGCGCTGTTGCTGGTTTTCCGTTCTCCGACTGACGCCATGCTGTGTGCCATGGCCATGCAGGACGCGCTGTATGAGTACAACCGCAGCGCGCCGAAGGAGAAGCAGATTCACATGCGCGTCGGCGCGAGCCTCGGCGAGGTGCGCGTGGCGCGTGGCGATATTTTTGGTGAGCCGGTAAACATGACCAGCCGCATTTGCGGCGTTACCCCCGCCGATGAGATCTATTTCAGCGAAGCGCTGTACATGGCCATGAACAAGGCCGAGGTGCCTTGTCAGGAGGTTGGCTGGCGCGAGTTGAAGGGCATACCGCAAGCGGTGCGCATCTACCATATCCCGCGCTTCGCCGTGCCGCGCCTGGTGCCAAATGTGATGGCAGCCGAAGATATGACCGATCTGGTCTATCCCTATGGAGGCGCTCATCTTTCCGGCATGGAAGAGTCCAGCACGGTGGGCGCCGGCGTGCGCAAGCTTGGTCGGGGCTTCGGCAGCTTGCTCGGCAAGCGCCCGGTTAAGCTTGGGCTCGCGCTGGTCGTGCTGGTGCCGATCGCGCTGTTCGCCGCGCGCCAAGCCGGATTGCGCACCAAGATTGAGCGGCCGCCGCCGCTT
>LJVB01000171.1 GCA_001304215.1 Acidithiobacillales bacterium SM1_46
CCGGCGTGTCGCTCAGTACACCGTGCCTGCTTCATACCAATAGCGCTCCCGTCTGAAGGGGCGGCAGCAGCCGCGCAGGGCCGGCTCGGCCCTGCCCCTCCTTCTTGTCGCACCCCGCCAGACGCGCGCTTTCCGGTATAATGGGGCGCTCTAGCCCGCCCCTGATGTCGTCACCATGAGTAGCCTCGAACAGGAAGTTGCGCGCCGGCGCACCTTCGCGATCATCTCGCACCCGGATGCCGGCAAAACCACGCTCACCGAAAAGCTGCTGCTGTTCGGCGGCGCAATCCAGCTCGCCGGTACGGTCAAGGGCCGCAAGAGCACGCGCCACGCCACTTCCGACTGGATGGAGCTCGAGAAGCAGCGCGGCATCTCCGTGACATCGTCGGTCATGCAGTTTCCCTACGAGGACCGCATCGTCAACCTGCTCGACACCCCGGGCCACGAGGATTTCTCCGAAGACACGTACCGTACGCTCACTGCCGTCGACTCGGCACTGATGGTGATCGACAGCGCCAAGGGCGTCGAGGAGCGCACCATCAAGCTGATGGACGTATGCCGCACGCGCGATACGCCGATCATGACCTTTATCAACAAGCTCGACCGCGAAAGTCGCGATCCCGTCGAACTGATGGATGAGATCGAGAGCGTCCTGAAGATTCGTTGCGCGCCCGTGACCTGGCCGATTGGAAGCGGCAAGCGGTTTCGCGGTGTGTATCACATCCTCCAGGATCGCGTGCACTTCTTCAGCGCCACGCACGGCGGTCGCATCCAGGAAGGCGAGGTGGTGCAAGGCCTCGACAATCCGAAGCTCGATGAGCTTCTCGCCGAGCAAGCGCAGGAACTTCGCGAGTCAATGGAGCTCGTGCGCGGCGCAAGCCATGAGTTCGAGCTGGCGGCCTACCTGCGCGGCGAGCTGACGCCGGTGTTCTTCGGCTCGGCTATCAACAACTTCGGCGTGAAAGAACTGCTGGACAGTTTCGTCGAGCATGCCCCGGCACCCGCGGCGCGCGAGACCACCACTCGCATCGTGCACAGCACGGAACCGCGGTTCACCGGCTTCGTCTTCAAGATCCAGGCGAACATGGACCCGAACCATCGCGACCGCATCGCATTCCTGCGCATCACATCCGGGCGCTACCAGAAGGGCATGCGCGTGCGCCACGTACGCATCCAGCGCGATGTGCAGATCAACAATGCCATCACGTTCATGGCGCGCAAGGCGCTGAAATTTACCGGCATCCCCTACTTCGCCCCGGAGCTGTTCCGGCGCGTGGTGCTGCGCGATCCGATGCGCATGAAGGCCCTGCAGAAGGGGCTCGACCAACTCTCCGAGGAAGGTGCCACGCAGGTGTTTCGCCCGCTCGTCAGCAACGACCTGATTCTTGGGGCGGTCGGGAGCCTGCAATTCGACGTGGTCGCCTACCGTCTGCAGCACGAGTACGGCGTCGAGTGCACGTATGACAATATCGACGTCAACACGGCGCGCTGGGTGCGCGCCGGGGATAGCAAGAAGCTCGATGACTTCCGTCGCCAGTACGACGCACGCCTGGCACTCGACCGCGCCGGCAACCTCGCCTACCTGGCCCCCTCACAGATCAACCTGAACCTGGTCATGGAACGCTGGCCGGACATTGAGTTTCACGCCACCCGCGAACTGCAGTAGACCCGCTGACCGATACGGTCACACAGGTAGTTCGCTTATAATCGAACCCTCATGAGCGGCGATTCCGTCAATAACGTAAACGTCATCTCGCACGACCTGCTGCCCACGCCGGAGCAGGTACGCACGGCGCTGCCCCTAACGCCCACGGCCCAGGCCACGGTGCTGGCTGGCCGCGAAGCCGTGCGCCGCATTCTGGACCGTCACGACCATCGGCTGTTCGTGGTCGTCGGCCCCTGCTCTATCCATGACCCCAAGGCCGCGCTCGAGTACGCGGGCAAGTTGAAGCAACTAGCCGATGAAGTGGGCAACACGTTGTATCTCATCATGCGCGTCTACTTCGAGAAGCCGCGCACCACGGTCGGCTGGAAGGGGCTCATCAACGATCCTTTCATGGATGACTCCTTCCATATCGACAAGGGGCTGTTCCTGGCGCGCGAGCTGCTGCTGCAAATCAACGAGCTCGGTCTGCCCACGGCGACTGAGGCACTTGACCCGATTACTCCGCAGTTCCTGGGCGACCTGATTTCCTGGACCGCCATCGGCGCGCGCACCGCCGAATCACAAACACATCGCGAAATGGCAAGCGGCCTGTCGACGCCGGTCGGCTTCAAGAACGGCACCGATGGCAGCCTTGGCGTGGCCATCAACGCGCTGCATACCGTTGCGCGCCCGCATCATTTCCTCGGCATCAACCGCGACGGCCAGTGCGCAGTGTTTCGCACCCGCGGCAATCCCTACGGTCACTTGGTACTGCGCGGCGGAAACGGCAAGCCAAATTACGACTCGGTGTCGGTCGCGCTGTGCGAAAAGGAACTCGCGGCCGAGGGATTGCCAGCCAATATCACGATCGACTGCTCGCACGGCAATTCCTCCAAGGATCCCGCGCTGCAGTCGTTGGTGGCCGAGAACTGTGCCAATCAGATCATCGAGGGCAACCGGTCCATCATTGGCCTGATGCTGGAAAGCCACCTCAATTGGGGCAATCAGAAGATCCCGGCAGATCTGTCGCAACTCAAGTATGGCGTCTCGGTCACGGACGCCTGCATCGACTGGGCCACCACTGACACACTGCTGCGCGGCTTGCGTGACAAGCTGCGCAAGGTGCTACCGCACCGGTTGGCATCCGGCCGCTTGCATACGGCCACCACGCAAGGCTAGTCGCGGGCAATACCGGCAACGCGCATGGAAAACTTCAAGTGCGCCTTCGCCGCGCCGCTCATCACCAAGCAGTTTGGTTGCCACCACGCGCTTGAAGTCACGCGTCGCGGCGGACCGGATATTGCCTGCCAGTCGGAGCCCGCGCACCAGCGCTGCGGACAGCTCTTCGACGAGCTGAAGGCGGCCGCGCTGCCGGCCATGGGTCATGTCGACGACCTCAACCTCACGCCGGCAAGCGTCTACACCAAGCTTCAGTACGGCGGCCTGCTTGGACTCCGTCGTCAGCTCGATCAGGCGCCCGCCGTCGCGGAGCGAATCGACGATATCGATGCCTTGGTCGCGCGGCTCACTGAGACATACCCTGACCCGGCCACCCTGCCCTGTCAGGCGGTTGTGCCGGACATCACGGCCTTCAGGCTGCGCCGGCGCTGACTACCTGCCGGCTCGTTGCGTCCGGCGCGTCGGCGGCGCGTTCCATGGATCGTCGGGCCACGGATGTTTGGGATAGCGCCCCTTAAGTTCCTTCTTAACTTCCGAGTAAGTTCGATCCCAGAAGCCGCGCAGATCCTGCGTGACCTGAATCGGACGGCGCGCGGGCGAAAGCAGGTGCAGCGTCACCGGAACCCGGCCCCATGCGACACGTGGCGTGTCGGCGCTGCCGAACATCTCCTGCAGTTTCACCGCCAGCACCGGCGATTGTCCGGGTGCGTACTCGAGTCGCAGCCGCGAGCCACTGGGCACCTCGATATGCGTAGGGGCGCCTTCGTCCAACCGCCGCGCCTGCTTCCATTCGAGCAGCGCGTTGAGCGCAGCCGCCAGGTTAATGCGCGCCAGATGATCGCGTCGCGTGATGCCGTCCAGAAATGGTGCCAGCCACTGCTCCAGGGACTCGAGCAACGCGGCATCGGAAACATCTGGCAGGCCTTCCTCGGAACACCACTCGCGAAGACAAAGCACGCGCGCCTGCCATTGGCGCAGCTCGGGGCTCCACGGCAACGCCTCGATGCCAAGGCGCCGGATACCCTCGAGCATTGCATTGCGCACGCGCTCTGGCTCGGCCTTCGGCAACGGCTTCGAATCGAGGATGAGCGCGCCAAATGATTCCTCGCGCTGCACGACAACCACTTGCTTCGGCGAGTCCCAGCGCACCCGGTCCTCAACCCGGATATGCCCGGCAAAGTGCCTTCGCAAGTCTGCTTCGTCGAGCGGCGCCGCGAGATATATCAGCCCCTCCTCTTCCCGTGCGTCCAGGCTCGCCGCGACAATGCACGGCGCACGCAGGCGCATCTCGTCCTCGCGGAGACGAGCGCCGCGCCCTGATGCAAGCAGGTAGCGACCGGATGACTTGTCACGTGCCAGTGCGACGCGATCGGGATAAGCGAGGGCCAGCAGTAGTCCGACCCGGTCGATCGACGGGTCGTGTCGATCGGCTGCAAGTCTCAACAATCGGCGATACTGATCCGCTGCCTGACTCACCCGCTGGCAAGCATTCACGTCCGCACCGAGTGCCTGCACACCCGCCCTGCCGCGGTCGCGAAAGGCCCTCAGCGCATCGAGACGCGCACCGAAGTCGACAGAGCGCCGGGCGTTCGAAGCGAGCACATCGCGCTCGGAAAGCAGCGCTGCCACGTCGCATGCGAGGTCCCCCATGCCGAGCGTGCGTGCGTAATACAGCATGTGCGCGAGTCGTGGGTGCAGCGGCAGCGCCACCATGGCCTGGCCGGCATCGGTAAGACGACCCTCAGCATCAAGGGCGTCGAGCTCTGTTAGTAGCTTGCGCGCCTGCGCGAGCGCCGGTGCAGGTGGCGGATCGAGCCAGCTGAGTGAATTCACATCGCTAACGCCCCAGGCCGACAGCTCGAGCGTGAGCGGCGCAAGATCAGCGGTGCGGATCTCGGGCGCCGACTGGGGCACAAGCCCTCGCTGGGTGGACTCGCCCCACAGCCGATAACACACGCCAGGCGCCGTTCTACCCGCACGACCGGCGCGCTGATCGGCCGAGGCGCGCGAGACGCGCACCGTCGTGAGCCGGCTCAGGCCGCTGCCGGGATCGAACTGCGGCACGCGGGCGAAACCGGCATCCACCACGACCCGCACGCCCTCGATGGTGAGGCTGGTTTCGGCAATCGGCGTGGCGAGCACGATCTTGCGCCGCGTGCTGCCGGGGCGGATGGCCCGGTCCTGTGCCTCCCAAGGCAGGTCGCCGTAAAGCGGCAGAATGTCGACTGCATCACCGAGTCGCTCCTGCAACAACTCCTGAGTGCGTCGTATCTCCCAAGCCCCCGGAAGAAACGCGAGCGCGTCCCCGTCGCTCTCACCAAGCGCCCGTACCACCGCCTCCGCAACTATGGGCGGGAGCGAACCCTGCGGGTCGCGCGGTTGATAGCGGATATCCACCGGGTAACTGCGCCCGGTGCTGGCAACGATGGGGGCGTTCTCGAGCAATCTTGAGATCGCGGCGCCGTCGAGGGTTGCCGACATCACCAGGATCTTGAGGTCCTCGCGCAGGCCGCGTTGGCAGTCGAGGCAAAGCGCAAGCGCGAGATCGGCGTGCAAATGGCGCTCGTGGAACTCGTCGAAGATAACAAGACCAACCCCTTTCAATTCCGGATCGCCCTGCAAACGGCGGGTAAGAATTCCCTCGGTCAGCACCTCGATGCGTGTGCGCGCCGAAACCTTCGACTCGAAGCGGATGCGGTAGCCAACCGTTTCGCCGACCCCCTCACCACGAAGTTGGCTCATGCGCATTGCCGCAGCGCGCGCCGCGAGGCGGCGCGGTTCAAGGATTACGATCGAGCGGCCGGCGAGCCACGGCG
>LJVB01000172.1 GCA_001304215.1 Acidithiobacillales bacterium SM1_46
ACCGGTCTGGAAACTGTATCGCTATACGATCGCCCGCCTTGGCCGACGCCCAACGCTAATTGAGTGGGACGCAGATCTACCGGCGCTTGAGGTTCTGGTCGAGGAAGCGCAACTGGCAGACGCCATCATGGACGCACACGATGCTGTCGCCGATTGGGACGACGAAAGCAGGGAGACAGCAGGTAGCGCAACGCAAGAAACGGTTGCCGAGACGAAGGGCGCGCGCCGAAAAGCCAACCCTACTTGCTCCGCTCGTTCATCCTGGCATGAGAATTAATGCGATGGCGCCTTCGTTGCGTGAGATCCAGCAATGCTTCATCGACGCGGTGCTGCATGAGCAGGTCGACCCTGCCAGCATCGTCGCCGACGGGCGATTCCCGGCCGCGCGCCACCTGCAGCTCTACCGCAACAACGTCTTCGAGAGTCTCACCGGAGTCTCACCGCTGCGCTGCGCGCCGTTTACCCGGCGATCGAACGACTGGTCGGGGACGGTTTTTTTTGTTATGCCGCGCATGAGTATGTCGTCCAGCATCCGCCCACCAGCGGCAACCTGCACGATTTTGGAAACCGTTTCGCCGCCTTCCTCGCCGCGTTTCGACCCGCTTCCCGGTATGAGTATCTGCCAGATGTCGCGCGCCTCGAGTGGGCATGGCACGAGGCGTTTCATGCAGCCGATGCAAAGGGACGGTCAAGAGCCGCGAAAAACATGGCACCAGGAGCAGCGGATGTACCACCGCTCGACCCGGCGTCATTGGCCAACGTGTCGCCTGAGCAATACGCGTTACTGCGCTTTCACATCCACCCAAGCGCGCGGCTGGTCGCGTCGCGTTTTCCTGTCGCCGCGATTTGGGAGGCAAACATCCGAACCGACGACGACGTTCCGGAGATTGATCTGGACGCGGGTGCTGATCAGCTGCTTGTCATCCGCCGTGACCTCACCGTCGAAGTCGAACATCTCGGACGAGGGGAGTATGCGCTGCTCGAGGCCATGTCGCGACACGAAACCTTGGGTGAAGCGTGTAAAGCCGCACTCGCGCACCAACCTGACCTCGACCTCGTGCGCTGCCTGCAAGAATACGTGCGCCGGGCGACCCTGATCGGCTTCTCCCTCTAACCCGCACGGAGAATTACAATGTCCCTTGCCACTGCCGTCGACAACATGATTCGCCCCGCGATCCGCGGGCTCGACTTTCTGCAGCCCCTGTTTGCACTGTTCGTGCGCCTGTTCGTCGCCAATGTCTTCTGGAAGTCGGGACTGACAAAGATTCAGAGCTGGGACACAACCGTGATGCTGTTTACCCACGAGTATCACGTGCCCCTCCTGCCGCCGGCGGTTGCCGCGTTTCTCGGTACCGGTGTGGAACTGGTGTTTCCGGTGCTGTTGGTGCTTGGCTTCGGTGGGCGGATGGCAGCGGCGGTGCTGTTTGTCTTCAACATCATCGCGGTGATCTCCTACCCCGATCTCAACGAGATCGGGGTCAAGGACCATCTGTACTGGGGAATTCTGCTGCTCGTGCCGCTGCTCTACGGGCCCGGCAAACTATCGGTCGACTGCTGGCTGCGCCGCCGCTACCTGCCGAATCCGTGGCGCGCGCATCAACCAAAATGACAGACGTAGTCGAGTAAATCGACGACTTCAATCTCGAAGTGTGAATTGCCCGGAACGCTGAAGCTCTGACCGGCCTGGTAGCTTGCCCAGCTCTGCTGGTCCGCGAGCTTGACGCGGCAATGCCCCTGCGTGACATCGATATGCTCCGGCGCCTGTGTGCTGAAGCGGTAGGTACCGGGCAACATGACGCCAAGCGTCTTCATTTCGCCTTCCGGAGTAATCACGGTGCGGCTGGTGACCCGGCCGTCGTGATAGATGTTGGCCTTCTTGCGAATTTCGACGCCCTTGAAGCTCATTTCTTTCGTCCTTTGCGCCGCGCTGCAATGCGCAGGCGCAACGCGTTTAGCCTGATGAACCCTTCGGCGTCCTTCTGGTTGTAGGCGCCGCGGTCGTCCTCGAAAGTCGCTATCGTCGGATCAAACAGCGAGTCAGAATCCGACTTTCGACCGACGACGGTCACGTTACCCTTGTAAAGCTTGACACGCACCACGCCGTTCACAGTCACTTGCGAAGCGTCAATCATCTCCTGCAGCATGAGACGCTCTGGGGAGTACCAGTAGCCGTTGTAGATGAGCGAGGCGTAGCGTGGCATCAGCTCGTCCTTGAGATGCGCTACCTCGCGATCGAGCGTGAGCGACTCCATGGCACGATGCGCCTTGAGCAGGATTGTGCCGCCCGGCGTCTCGTAGGCGCCGCGCGACTTCATGCCAACGTAGCGATTCTCGACGATGTCGGCGCGACCGATGCCGTTCGCGCCGCCAATCTTGTTGAGAGCCGCTAGCACAGCGGCCGGACTCATTGCCTTGCCATTCAGCGCCACGCAGTCGCCCTTCTTGAACGTCAGCTCAACATAGCTCGGCTTGTTGGGCGCCTTCTCGGGCGGAACACTCCAGCGCCACATCGACTCCTCCGGTTCCTGCCAGGGGTCCTCCAGCACTCCACCTTCGTAAGAGATGTGCAGCAAATTTGCGTCCATCGAGTACGGCGACTTCTTGCCTTTCTTGAATTCAACCGGGATCCGGTGTTGCTCGGCGTAGCGCAGCAGCTTCTCGCGCGAGGTGAGATCCCACTCTCGCCACGGCGCAATCACCTTGATGCCGGGCTTCAGCGCGTAGGCCGTCAACTCAAAGCGCACCTGATCGTTGCCCTTTCCGGTGGCGCCATGCGCGATGGCATCTGCCCCGGTCTTGTTGGCGATATCGACCAGATACTTGCCGATCAGTGGGCGCGCGATCGACGTGCCGAGGAGATATTCACCTTCGTACAGCGTATTGGCGCGAAACATCGGAAACACGAAGTCACGCACGAATTCTTCCCTTAGATCGAGAATGAAGATTTCCTTCACTCCCATCTTCCTGGCCTTGACGCGCGCCGGCTCGAGTTCCTCGCCCTGCCCGATGTCCGCGGTAAAGGTAACGACTTCGCAATCATAGGTTTCGCGCAGCCACTTGAGGATGACCGAGGTATCGAGACCCCCGGAGTAGGCAAGCACTACCTTCTTGATTCTTTTCATTGATAAACCACCCGTGACACCCTGCGACGGCAGGGAACGCTGAAGCGCGGATTATACCTGTTGAGACTGCGTGTTGCCCGAACAGGCTGGATGCACAGGAGTACCGTCGCACGCCCCGTGAGAATGGCGACCGCCTAGCGACGACGTGCCGGCATTAGGTCGGTACAGACGCCCTCGAAAACCTCCGCGACCATACCAATTGATTCGCCCAACGTGGGATGCGGATGGATCGTGCGCCCAATGTCTTCGGGATCGGCGCCCATTTCGATGGCGAGCGCCAGCTCGCTGATCAGATCGCCGGCGTGCGTGCCAACTATGCCCCCGCCGATCACCCGGTGGGTTTCTTCGTCGACGAGGATCTTCGTGAAGCCCTCATCGCGGCCGTTGGCGATGGCGCGACCCGACGCGGTCCATGGAAACTTGGCCTTGCCGATCGCCCGTCCCTGTCGTTTCGCTTCGTCTTCGGTAACTCCGACCCAGGCAATCTCGGGGTCAGTGTAGGCAACTGACGGAATCACCATCGCATCGAAAAAGCTCTTCTGCCCGGCAGCGGCTTCGGCAGCAACGTGCCCTTCGTGCACCGCCTTGTGTGCCAGCATGGGCTGGCCGACGATATCACCGATCGCGAAGATGTGCGGCGCGCTGGTGCGCATCTGAGTGTCGACCTGAATGAAACCCCGATCCGTCACGGTGACACCCGCCTTGTCCGCTTCGATCCTCTTGCCGTTGGGCGCACGGCCGGTCGCCACCAGCACGAAGTCGTAAACCTGCGGCTCGGCGGGTGCGCCCTCGCCCTCAAACCAAACCTTGATCCCTTCCTTCAGGGCCTCAACCTTGACCGTCCTTGTCTTGAGCATCACGCGATCGAAGCGCTTGGCGTTCATCTTTTCCCAGACACGCACCAGATCACGGTCTGTGCCTGGCATGAGCCCATCCTGCATCTCGACCACGTCCAGCCGCGCGCCAAGCGCAGAATAAACAGTCGCCATTTCCATGCCGATAATGCCGCCGCCGATCACAAGCATTTTCTTCGGCACACGCTGCAGTTCCAGCGCGCCGGTTGAGTCGACGATTCGCGAATCGTCCGGAATGAACGGCAATTTCACCGCCTGCGAACCGGCGGCGATGATTGCTCTGGCGAATCGAACCACTTTCTTTTCGCCCGTCGGCGCCTGGCCCTCGCCGCTGGTGAGCGCCACTTCCATATGATTCGGATCGAGAAACTTCCCGACTCCTCGCACCACCTCGACCTTGCGACCTTTGGCCATCATGCCAACGCCACCTACCAGCTTGCCGACCACCTTGTCTTTCCAGCTGCGCAGCTTGTCTAGGTCGAATGTCGGTGCGCCAAAGCTGACACCGTGTTCCGACAGCCGCTGCGCCTCGTCCGTCACCGCCGCCACATGCAGCAATGCCTTGGAGGGGATGCAACCGACATTGAGACACACGCCGCCGAGCGTGGCATAACGCTCAACCAGCATCGTCTTCATGCCGAGATCCGCTGCACGGAACGCGGCCGAGTAGCCGCCAGGCCCCGACCCCAACACGAGCATCTCGCACTCCAGATCAGCCTTGCCGGAATAAGCTGGGCCGGCAGCCAGCGCCGGGCGTGGCGCAGCTGCAATCGGGGCGACTGTGGGTACGGGTGCGGGCACCACCGCCACCGGCGCTTCGGCCTTGGCAGGGGCGGTTGCGGGTTTTTCCTCGCTTGTCTCAAGGGTGAGCACGAGCGTGCCCTCGGCAACCTTGTCGCCGACCTTGATTTTCACATCCTTCACTGTGCCGGCAGCGGCGGGCGATGGCACATCCATGGTTGCCTTGTCGGATTCGAGCGTGATAACTGGATCCTCGGCCTTAACAACATCACCGGGCTTGACCATGACCTCGATCACGGCGACTTCGGGAAAGTCGCCAATATCGGGGATTTTGACTTCAATTTTTGACTTCAATCGTCTTGGACATGATTTATGGTTCCGCCTGGCCGATGAGTAACTGCCCGACGCCTGGGATCCGAACAATCGTCTTTCAACTCATGCCTCGTGGCCTTGGCTATCGACGCTTATCTTCTTGCCTTCTTCTTTGCCGCCTTCTTCTTTGCCGTTCGAACGCCGGCACGTTTGGTCTTGGGCGCGGGCGCCTTTGGAGCAGACTCGGCGCGCGGCTTTGCCTCACCCATCGCAGACAAGGTCTGCCCAAGGAAGGTGATAAAGCGCGCGCCAGCCGCGCCGTCGATTACGCGGTGGTCATAAGAGAGCGACAACGGCAGCATCAGGCGGGGAACAAACGCGCTCGCGTCCCATTTCGGCTTCGTTTCCGCTCGCGACACGCCAAGGATCGCCACCTCCGGCGCGTTGATAATCGGCGTGAACAACGTGCCGCCAATGCCGCCGAGGCTCGAAATCGAGAACGAACCACCCTGCATCTCGCCTGGCGCGAGCTTGCCTTCACGTGCCTTCTTGGCGAGCGCGGCGGCCTCAGTCGCAATTTCGACCACTGACTTCTGATCGGCGTCGCGGATCACGGGCACTACCAGTCCGTTCGGCGTATCGGCGGCAAAACCGATATGAAAATAGTGCTTGATAATCAGGTTCTCGCCATCGATCGAACTGTTCACCTCGGGGAACTGCTTGAGGGCCTCGACCGCTGCCTTGATAAGGAACGCAAGCACCGTGACCTTTACGCCATGCTTTTCAAGCTCCTGGTTGAGGCGCACCCGGTGCTGCTCGAGCGCGGTGATGTCCACCTCGTCGAACTGCGTGACGTGCGGGATCATCACCCAGTTGCGCGCGAGATTGGCACCCGCGATCTTCTTGATTCGGGAAAGCGGACGCGATTCGAACGAACCAAACTTGCTGAAGTCGACCTTGGGCCACGCCAGAATGTCGAGTCCGCCGGCCGCGGCCGGCCGCGCGCCGGACAAGACACCCTTGACGAAGGCCTGCACGTCTTCCTTCAGGATGCGACCCTTCGGGCCGCTGCCCATTACTTTCGGAGACATCCACGCCAAGTTCGCGCGCGTAGCGCCGCACTGAGGGGCTCGCGTGCGATCGATGACCACTCACCACCGCAGCGATCATTTCTTCGGGACCCGGCATTAGAACCACAGGCGGTGGCGCTGTCGGCTCTTCGGCCTGCCCTGGCGGGGGCGGAGTGCCGGTCGGCACCACCGCGGCACCGCGTGACTGCGGCTCGGGCGCGGCTGCGGGGCCCGGTGCTGCCGCCACCGGCGCTTCGGCCTTGGCAGGGGCGGTTGCGGGCTTTTCCTCGCTTGTCTCAAGGGTGAGCACGAGCGTGCCCTCGGCAACCTTGTCGCCGACCTTGATTTTCACATCCTTCACTGTGCCGGCAGCGG
>LJVB01000042.1 GCA_001304215.1 Acidithiobacillales bacterium SM1_46
GAACAAGCTACGAGAGCTTTCCCCCCTTTGGGAGATGTACCAGGAGGGAGTCGACCTCAGTAAGGTACAATGGGCGGCGCACTGAGCGGCCGGACACTGATCAGTTTACGTTTGACGTACAGAGGAGAAGCAACATGGCCTACAGTGACAAGGTACTCGACCACTATGAGAATCCACGCAATGTCGGGTCGTTCGACAAGGGCGACCCGAGCATCGGCACGGGCATGGTGGGGGCGCCCGCGTGCGGGGACGTGATGAAGCTGCAGATCAAAGTGAATGACCAAGGCGTCATCGAAGATGCGAAGTTCAAGACCTATGGCTGTGGCTCGGCCATTGCGTCGAGCTCGCTCCTGACGGAATGGGTTAAGGGCAAGACGCTGAATGAGGCGGCGCAGATCAAGAACACGCAGATCGCCGAGGAGCTGGCTCTGCCGCCGGTAAAGATCCATTGCTCGGTGTTGGCGGAAGATGCCATCAAGGCGGCGATAGCGGATTACCAGTCGAAGACCGCGGGTGGCGACGACAAGGCCGACGCGGCCTAATTGCGCAGAGGTAAGGCAGCAATGACAATTACATTGACCGAATCGGCAGCAGAGCGTGTACGTGGGTTTCTCGCCAAGCGGGGCAAGGGCGCAGGATTGCGCCTGGGTGTTCGCACGTCGGGTTGCTCGGGGATGGCCTATGTCATCGAATATGCAGATCACATTGAACCGCAGGATCTTGTCTACGAGTCCCATGGCGTCAAGGTAATCGTTGATCCCAAGAGCCTGGTGTATCTCGATGGCACGGAGCTCGATTTTGCGCGCGAGGGACTGAACGAGGGCTTCAAGTTCAACAATCCCAACGTGAAGGACAGCTGCGGTTGCGGTGAGAGTTTCAACGTCTGAGCGCCGCGGCGCCGGATGTCTTTTGGTCCCGTTCCATGCAGGTCGACTGGAGCAAGAATTTCTTCGAGCTGTTTGGCTTGCCTGCCCAGTTTGATCTCGATCCCTCTGATCTGCTGACGCGCTATCGCGAGCTCCAGCGCCGCGTTCATCCAGACAAGTTTGCCAGCGCCTCGGCGGAAGAGCGGCGCCTGTCGATGCAGCTCACGACGCTCGTCAACGAGGGCTATCAGACATTGCGCGACCCGGTTCGGCGTGCACGCTACCTCCTGGATCTATCGGGCGTGGCGATGAATGACGAAACCGACACCTCGATGAAGCCGGAGTTCCTGGTAGAACAGATGGAGCTGCGCGAAGCGCTTGAGGAGGCCTGTGCGCGGGAAGACTCGCTCAGGCGTTTGGCCGAACTCGCCAACGACATCGAGCATCGTCACGCCGCCAAGCTTGAGGAACTGCGCGATTGCTTTAGCCGCGGTCAAGGTGCGCTCGGGGCCGCGCGCAATGCGGTGCGCGAACTGCAGTTCCTTGGGAAACTCCTGCAGGAGATCCGTGAGCAGGAAGAGGAGCTGACCTGAGGGTCAGCAGTCGCGTCGGTGTGCCCGGCGTCACCCCGAGATAGACATAAACTTATTCGTCGATTGCATTCATCATGGCACTCTTACAAATAAGTGAGCCGGGACAGGCTACCGCGCCCCATGAGCATCGGTATGCCATGGGCATCGATCTCGGTACGACGAATTCGCTGGTGGCCGTGGTCCGCAGTGGCGTGGCGGAGACGCTGGCGGACACAAAGGGCCGCCACATGCTGCCGTCGGTCGTGCGCTACCAGACGACGGCACCGCCATTGGTTGGCCATGAAGCACTCAGCGACGCGCATGATGACCCGTTCAACACGATTGCCTCGGTGAAGCGGCTTATGGGCCGCGGTGTCGCCGATGTGAAGCAGCTTGGCACACAGCTGCCCTACGAGTTCGTTGCGGGCGACTCGCCGGTGCCGCGCATTCGCACGGTCGCCGGGGATGTTAGCCCGGTGGAAGTGTCGGCGGAGATTCTCAAAGTCCTCAAGGTGCGAGCTGAGGACACGCTGGGAGCGGTGATGCCGGACGCGGTAATTACGGTGCCGGCCTATTTTGATGACGCCCAGCGCCAGGCGACCAAAGACGCAGCGCGACTCGCTGGACTGAATGTGCTGCGTTTGTTGAACGAGCCCACTGCCGCGGCGGTGGCCTACGGTCTCGACAAAGGTTCCGAAGGAATCTACGCAGTGTTCGATCTGGGCGGTGGCACTTTCGACATCTCGGTTCTTCGCCTCAATCGCGGCGTATTTGAAGTGATGGCGACGGCTGGTGATTCGGCCCTCGGCGGCGATGACATGGATCACGCCATCGCAGAATGGTTTATGCGCGAGGCCAGCATTGCTGACGATTCAGACCATAGAGCACTGCGGCGGCTGCTGCGTGATGCGCGGGCAGTAAAAGAGGCGCTTACCACGCAGGCGACTGCGCAAGTCGAGGTGCAGGGAGGCGCAGGTTTATGGCGGGGCGTGCTGGATCGCAACACGCTTAATACTCTAATCGATCCTCTGATTGCGCGAACGCTCGCGCCTTGCCGTCGCGCGCTGCGCGATGCGGGCATCCGTGCCGCTGACGTCGACGGCATTGTATTGGTAGGCGGTGCGACGCGTATTCCGCGAGTACGTGAGCAAGTGGAGGCGTTCTTTGGAAAGCCACCGCTTGCGGACATCGATCCCGACAAGGTGGTCGCAGTTGGGGCCGCGATTCAGGCCGACGTGTTGATTGGAAACCGCCGCGATCAGGACATGCTGTTGCTCGATGTCATTCCGCTTTCGCTGGGTATTGAGATCATGGGTGGAATGGTTGAAAAGATCATTCCGCGTAACACCCCGATTCCGGCGGCACGCGGGCAGGAGTTTACGACTTACAAGGACGGTCAGACCGCGCTACTCGTGCACGTCGTGCAGGGTGAGCGGGACCTGGTTTCTGATTGCCGCTCACTCGCGCGCTTCGAGCTTCGCGGAATACCTCCCATGGTGGCTGGGGCGGCGCGCATCCGCGTGGCGTTCCAGGTTGACGCCGACGGGCTGCTCAATGTCTCAGCGCGCGAGCAGACAACCGGCGTCGAGAGTCGCGTAGTGGTGAAACCTTCCTATGGATTGTCGGATGGGGAGATCGAGCGAATGCTGCGGGAATCCTTCAGTCACGCAAAAGAAGATGAGGCGGCGCGCGCGTTACGTGAGGCCCAGGTGGATGCCGATCGGTTGCTCGAGGCAGTGACGGCGGCACTTGCGGCCGACGGCGACTCGCTGCTTTCTCGGGCGGAGCGGGCTGAAATTGACGGTGCCATGGCGGCGCTTCGCGCGGCGCGTGATGGGGGCGCCATTGGGGCCATCAAACGCGGCAGTGAAGCCGTGGATGCCGCGACGCGCGAATTCGCGGCGCGCCGGATGGACGCAGGAATTCGCAAGGCGCTGGCCGGACATCGGTTGGAGGAGTTTCACTCGTTGCCGCCGGGAGGGGACAAGTGACGCGCATCACGTTCCTTCCACATCCCGATTTCTGCCCGCAGGGAAAGATGGTGGACGTTGCGCCCGGGACCTCGATTTGCGATGCCGCACTCGATAATGACATAGCGATCGAGCACGCCTGCGAAAAGGCATGCGCCTGTACGACCTGTCACGTGATCGTGCGCGAAGGCTTTGACAGCCTGCACCCGGCTGACGACAAGGAAGAAGACCTGCTCGACAAGGCATGGGGTCTTGAGCCGGAGTCGCGGCTAAGCTGCCAGGCCAAGGTCGGATCAGTGGATCTCGTGGTTGAGATTCCGCGCTACACCATCAATCTTGCGTCCGAGCGGCACTAGGAGGGGAAATGGGGATGAAGTGGACTGACACGCGGGAAATCGCCATAGCACTGGTCGAGGCGCATCCCGACGTGAACCCGCTGTCCGTGCGATTCACTGATTTGCATCAGTGGGTTATGGCGCTGCCCACGTTCGACGACGCCGCTGAGCGCTCTGGCGAGAAGATACTCGAGGCCATCCAGATGGCATGGATCGAAGAGGCCGACGTCTAGGCAAGCAGGCACCAATCGCCCGAATCTCGCGCCGAAATGGCTGACTGGCGCGATTGTTTGTTCCCACGCGAATCGCTAGACTATCGGGCGTTGATCGGTTCAAAAATCCCCGTATTTTCCTATACTTGGAACGGGAAGCGGCGGCAGCGTGCTCAGGGCACCTACCGCCTGCTTGCGCATATCCAGAGACGCACGTGACCACAGAAACCAGCAGCAAGACCAACCTGCTAAATCTCGACCGGGATGGCCTCGTCGCGTATTTCACGCAGCTTGGCGAGAAGCCGTTTCGTGCCTCGCAGCTGCTGCAGTGGATTCATCAGTATGGGCTGGAGCGCTTCGAGGAGATGACGAATCTCTCCAAGGCGCTGCGAGAACGGTTGTCCCGGGGAGCCGAGATTCGCTCCCCGGAAATCGCAGAGGACCAGCTCGCCGCGGATGGAACCCGCAAGTGGTTGCTGCGCCTCGACGACGGAAATTGCATAGAGACAGTTTTCATTCCAGAGGGCGATCGCGGAACGCTTTGTGTGTCCTCGCAGGTCGGATGTGTCCTCAATTGCAGCTTCTGTGCGACTGGACATCAGGGCTTCAGCCGTAATTTGTCGACGGCGGAGATCGTTGCGCAGCTTTGGGTAGCCAATCGCGCGCTCGGCAGTGATCCGAAGGGAGAGCGGATCATCACCAATGTCGTCTTTATGGGCATGGGCGAGCCGTTGCTCAACTATGACAATGTGCTCCCCGCGATTCGGCTGATGCTGGACGACCATGCTTATGGGATTTCGTGGAGGCGTGTCACGCTCTCGACGGCGGGCGTCATTCCGATGATCGATCGGCTGCGCGAGGACTGCACTGTGAGCTTGGCGGTTTCGCTTCACGCCACACGCGATGCGCTTCGGGATGAGTTGGTTCCGCTCAATCGCAAATATCCGATCGCCGAGCTGCTCGACGCCTGCCGCCGCTACGTTGGCGATGGTACCCGGCGGCGCGTAACCTTCGAATACACCATGCTCGAAGGCGTAAACGATTCCGTGGAGGACGCGCGCGCACTGGTGCACCTGCTGGCGGATGTGCCGGCGAAGGTCAATTTGATCCCTTTCAATCCCTTTCCACAGGGCCGGTATCGACGCTCTTCTCCGGAAGCGATTGAGCGCTTTCGAGAGGTATTGCGCGGCTCCGACCTCACGACCATCACCCGAAAGACCCGCGGCGATGACATCGATGCGGCTTGTGGTCAGCTCGCGGGTAGAGTGACGGATCGCACCGCTCGGCGAGCACGTCTCGCACGTCTGGGGATAAGTACGTGAAGTGCGGTGTCACGATCCTCATCTTGGTCACGGCTCTCTCGGCGTGTGCCTCGGGGCCTGAGCGTGAGGCTGAGCGTGCGCGCACTCGCCAAATCGTTCAGACGCAGGTTCAGTTGGCGGCCGGCTATCTTGAGCGCGGGAAACTGGATATTGCGCACCAGCAACTCGATAAGGCGCTGGAGCTGGATGCCGACAATCCGGCAGCCAACAGCCTGATGGGCGTGTTGCAGTGGCGGTTGGAGCGATACGATGAGGCGGAGCGCTACTTTCAACGTTCGCTCAGCTCCGAGCCGGTGGATCCCGACGTGCAGAACAACTATGCGGTGTTTTTGTGCGCGCGCGGCAAGTACGATGAGGCCGTCAAGTTGTTTGAGGAGGTGGCACGCAATCCAGCTTATCGTACGCCCGCGGCCGCTCATGAGAACGCCGGATTGTGCCTCATGAAGAGGCCATCGCCTGCGGCCGCCGAGCAGTACTTTCGCAAGGCGCTCGAGCGCAACCCGCAGCAGCCAAAGTCGCTGCTCAACATGGCTCGCCTCAGTCACAACAAGGGCCAGAACCTGTCGGCTCGCGGCTTCATCCAGCGCTACTTTCAGGTTTCGCCGGACTCCGCCGACAGTCTCCTGCTTGCCGTGCACATCGAACGTGCGTTACGGAACCGGAATGCCGAGGCCAGCTATGCACTGCGCCTGCGTAACAAGTTTCCGGATTCACCCGAGGCGGCGCAGCTTGAGCGCGAAACACGCAAGACGGGGAAGCGATGACGCAAGAACGCACGAATATCCCGCCGGCGCGTGACCCGGCAAAAGGGCCGGGGCAGACCCTGCGCCAGGCACGACTTGACTTGCGACTTGCGCCTGAAGACGTGGCGCAGATGTTGAAGCTTGCGCCGCGCCAGATTCTCGCGCTGGAGGATGACAACTTCGCCAGCCTGCCGGGTCCTACCTACGTGCGTGGCTACTTGCGTGGTTATGCGCTCTTGCTCGGCCTGAAGCCGGAGCCGGTGGTGGAAGCGTTCAATCGCTTGTCAGTCTCGACACCCAAGGTCGATCTCACCAAGCTTGTGCCTGAGCCGCAGATTGGCAGTGACCATCACTTGGTGCGCATCGTCTCAGTTGGTGTGATCGTAGTCATCCTGGGCCTTGCGCTGGCATGGTGGTTCGGTCGTACCGAGCGCCCCGCGGTGCCGCCAGTGGCGCTGAGTTCCGCCCCACCCAGCGCCGAGGTACCTGTGCTTCCGGTCGAGCCAGACACAACTACCGCGAGTGACGCAAAGCCGGGGCCGACGGCGAGTCCCGCCCCGAAGCCGACCCTGGGTGATCAGAATCTGGCCCCAGGGGCGTCTGGGATTCCCAGCTCGCCGGCGCCCGTAGCGCCCCCGCGTCCTGTGGTGGTGGCGCCGCGTCCGGTGACGCCTGCGCCGATCGTGCCACCAGCGCAGCAGGCGGTACCACAGACCGTGCCGACACCCGTGCCAGCTGCGCCCGCGCTGGCCACGGGGCCACGGGTAAAGCTCACCTTGATCACGACGCAGGACTCGTGGGCCGAGGTGCGCGACGCCAAGCAGAACAGGCTGCTTTACGAAACTGTGCTGGCGGGGCGTACAGTGGTGCTGGAGGGTACGGCGCCGCTGAACGTGTTTCTCGGGAACGTTGAAGGCGTCGGCGTCGAGTTTAATGGCAAGCCCTACGACACAACGCCATACCGGCGCGGGCCGATTGCACGTTTCACACTGGGCGAGTCTGGCGCGGGTACGAGCGCAGGCAATGTTCCACAGTAACGACATCACCCGGCGCAAGAGCCGGCGCATCATGGTGGGCAATGTGCCGATCGGTGGCGACGCGCCGATCAGCGTTCAGAGCATGACCAACACCGAAACCACCGATGTCGCCGCGACCGTCGCACAAATTAATGCCCTCGCCGCAGCCGGAGCGGACGTCGTGAGGGTCTCGATACCTTCGCTCGATGCTGCCGAAGCCTTCGGTGCGATCCGCCCGCAAGTTTCTGTGCCGCTTGTGACCGATATCCATTTCGATTACCGAATTGCGCTTCGGGTGGCTGAACTCGGCGCTGACTGCCTGCGCATAAATCCTGGCAATATCGGTCGCGAAGACCGTGTGCGCATGGTGGTGGATGCAGCGCGCAGCCGCGGAATCCCGATCCGGATTGGGGTGAATGCCGGATCGCTGGAGAAGGATCTACAGAAGAAATACGGCGAGCCCACCCCGGAGGCACTTGTGGAATCGGCGCTTCGTCATGTCGAAATTCTTGATGGTTTGGATTTTCAAGATTTCAAGGTGAGCGTGAAGGCCTCGGACGTTTTCATGGCGGTGTCGGCCTACCGTTTGTTGGCACGACAGATCGAGCAGCCGCTACATCTCGGCATTACGGAAGCCGGTGGATTTCGTTCAGGCGCGGTGAAGTCGGCCATTGGCCTTGGAATGCTGCTTGCCGAGGGTATTGGCGACACGATACGTGTATCGCTCGCGGCGGATCCGGTGGAGGAAGTGCGTGTTGGCTGGGACATCCTGAAGGCGCTGCATCTGCGCAACAAGGGCGTCAATCTGGTTGCGTGTCCTTCCTGTTCGCGCCAGGAGTTCAATGTTATCGCCACGGTGAATGCGCTCGAGAGCAGATTGGAAGACATTCAGGAACCAATTGAAGTGGCAGTGATCGGTTGCTGCGTCAACGGACCGGGTGAGGCCAAGGCCGCCCAAGTCGGCCTCGCGGGCGGTAGCCCGAGCCTTCTCTATATTGATGGCAAACCCCACCACAAGGTCGAAAGCGCCAATCTCGTCGACGAAATTGAGCGCGTGGTGCGCGACTACCTGCGCGAGCGTCGGGACGCCCCGACGGACTCTCGCAGTATTCCCATCAAGCAGATCGGCTGAGGTGCTCGCCGTGAGCAAGGCAATTCAGGCCGTGCGCGGCATGAATGATGTGCTGCCCGATTCCATCGGCCACTGGCAGCATGTGGAGCGCATCGCGCGTGATCTGTTGCACGCCTACGGTTACCGTGAGATTCGCTTTCCTTTGCTGGAAAAGACCGAACTTTATGCGCGCTCGATTGGTGAGCTGACCGACATTGTCGAAAAGGAGATGTACACTTTTGAAGACCGCAACGGCGACAGCCTCACGTTGCGTCCGGAAGGAACGGCTGGCTGTGTGCGAGCGGGCATCGAACATGGCCTGCTGCACAACCAGCAACAACGCCTCTGGTACCTCGGCCCGATGTTTCGGCATGAGCGTCCGCAAAAGGGCCGCTACCGCCAGTTCCATCAGTTTGGAGTCGAGGCACTTGGTATACCAGGTCCTGACGTTGATGCGGAGCTCGTCTTATTGAGCGCGCGCTGGTGGCGGGCACTGAATCTTGACGGACTGACTCTGGAGATCAATTCGCTTGGCACGCCGTCCGTTCGTGCCGCCTACCGGGAGAACCTGGTCGCGTATTTCGAATCGCGCCGAGGCGAGCTGGACGAGGATAGCCTGCGCCGGCTGCACCGCAATCCAATGCGTGTGCTTGACAGCAAGAATCCCGCGATGCAGGACGTGGTTTCCGGCGCACCAAGCCTGGCGGACGCGCTGGATAACGAATCTCGCGCGCATTTCGATCAGTTGCTGGAACTACTTGCAGGGGCCAATGTCTCGTTCGTCGTCAATCCGCGACTCGTGCGTGGACTCGATTACTACACCCGCACCGTATTTGAATGGACGACGGACCGGCTCGGCGCGCAATCGACGGTCTGTGCCGGGGGACGTTACGACGGCCTGGTTGAGCAGCTTGGCGGCCGTCCGACTCCAGCGGCAGGTTTTGCCATCGGGCTTGAGCGTCTCATCGAGCTGCTGGCGATTCAGGGAGCGGCCAGTCAGCCCCACCAGCCGGAGTTGTTCGTGGCGGTGGCGCAACCGACGGCACAGGCGGCCGCATTGCAGCTAGCCGAGCGCATGCGCGACGCGGGTTGGCGCGTGACCTGTCATTGCGGTGGCAGCAGCCTGAAGAGCCAGCTAAAGCAGGCCGATCGTAGCGGGGCGCGTCTTGCGCTGCTGCTCGGCGAGGACGAGCTGGCGCGCGGTCAGGTGCAGGTCAAGGATCTGCGCGGTGCGGGCGAGCAATGGTCGGTGGCCGCCGGGGAGCTTGATGGCTTCTTGCGCGAGCGACTGGAACAACGATAATGCGCCGCGGCTCGATGAGCTGCCGGAGGTGACGATCCATGAGTGCCTATGAAGAACAACATGATGTCGAGCGCTTCCGGGCGTGGTGGAAGAACTACGGCAATGCGCTGCTGGCTGGCATTGCGCTCGGAATTGCACTGCTCTATGGAAACAAGTACTGGCAGACGCACAAGGAGAAGGAGCGGCTGGCGGCGTCAGAGCTCTACCTGGAGGTGCTGGCGGGCCAGCAGCAGCACAGACCCGATCTGGTGCGTGCGGCAACGGAGCAGTTGGGCAAACAGTACGGTTCTACGCCCTACGCCAGCATGGCCGCTATGATTGCGGCCCAGGTGGCTTACGAGGCTGGAGACAGTGCCAGCGCCCGCGCGCAGCTCAAGTGGGCACTGGAAAATACGCGAGACGCGTCGCTGCAGCATGCCGCACGCCTCCGGCTTGGGCGATTGCATATGAGTGCGAAAGAGTTTGACGCTGCATTGGTGCTCACGCGGCAGAAATCAATGGACGGTTTCGCCGGGGAATACCTGGAATTGCGCGGTGATGCCTTGCGTGCACTCAATCGACTGGATGAGGCCCGCCAAGCCTATCGGGAGGCCCTTACGCATGTCGGCGCGAACAACTACCGCACCACGCTCCAGATGAAACTCGACGACTTGGGGCCGGAGCACAAGCCGTGAGGCATTTTGTTGCGATCGGCATAATGGTGTCGTTATTGGTCGGGTGCGCCTCAAGCAGCCAGATTCAGCGCGAAGAACCAACCCCACTGGTTGATCTGAAGGCCTCATTCGAGGTCAAGGAAATCTGGTCGGTTAATGTCGGCGCGAGTGCGCGCGGACGCGACATGACGTTAGTGCCAGTCGTCGATGGGGACGCGGTGATTGCTGCAGGCCGGGCGGGAAGGGTGTCTGCGATCGAGGCGACAACCGGGCGGCTCCTGTGGGAAGCCCGTGTAAACGCGTCGCTGTCGGGTGCGGTGGGCACGGCGGATGGGTTGGTTGTCGTTGCTTCCGATGAGGGCAAGGTGTTTGCGCTTGACCGCGCCAAGGGCACGCAGCGCTGGGAAGCCCAGGTGTCCAGTACCGTGCTCGCGCCGCCTGCGGTTGGCGCCGGAATTGTCGTTGTGCAGAGCCAGGATGGAGCGGTCACGGGTTTCTCTGGGGGCGATGGTCAGCGATTGTGGCGTTATGAGCGCAGCGAGCCGGCACTATCGCTGCGTGGGACTGCAACGCCGTTGATCCTTGGAAACCAGGTGCTCGCGGGCTTCGCCAGCGGAAAGATCGCGGTGCTCGGCCTGCGCGATGGGAAACTGCTGACCGAAATAATGGTCGCGGAGCCGCGTGGGCGTAACGAGATCGAGCGTCTGGTGGACATCGACGCTGCACCGCTATTTGCAGGTGACCTGCTCTATGCCGTGAGTTTCCAGGGAAAGCTGGTCGCGATTGATCCGCAGGCTGGTCGAACTGCCTGGACGCGGGAGATGTCGAGCTTTACCGGCATGGCGGCAGATCGCAGCAACCTTTATGTGACCGACGACAAGGGACAGGTACTGGCGTTCGACCTGCGCACCGGCGCGAGTGTGTGGAAACAGGACAAGTTGCGGGCACGACGAATCAACGCGCCTGCCTATCATGATGGCTATATAGCCGTAGGCGACTTCGAAGGCTACATACATTGGTTGGCGCGAGAGGATGGTCACCTCGTGGCGCGCACGCGGGTCGGTGGCGACGCGATCCGCGCACCGGCTCAGGCGGTTGCACAGACGCTTTTCGTGGCAAACGAAGATGGCACACTTGCGGCGTTGCGGCGTGCGCCCAAGTGAGTGGGGCAGGGCTCTGTCGAGTCTGTTGACAGCCAGGGAACTGATGCGTGCCCCGATGCCAAATGAGGCGACATGAAGCCTACTGTGGTGCTGGTCGGGCGACCGAATGTAGGAAAGTCCACGCTCTTCAATCGCCTCACGCGCAGCCGCTCTGCGCTCGTTTCAGACCAGCCTGGTGTCACGCGAGACCGGCAATATGGCGATGGAAGAATCGGAGACCGGCCGTACTACGTGGTTGACACTGGCGGCCTCGTCGAGTCTTACCTGAGACCCGGCACTGCTGGCGGGAAACTGCTGGATCAGATCGCCATGCAGACCGCGCAGGCCATTGGCGAGGCGGATTCGATTGTCTTCGTGTTGGATGCCCGGGAGGGCGTCACACCCGCCGATCGGGAGATTGCGGATGCTCTGCGCCGTGCCGGCAAGCCGGTGTGGCTGGCCGTAAACAAGGCCGAAGGCCTTGATGAGAATGTTGCGACCGCCGAGTTCCATGCGCTAGGCCTCGGTGCTCCGCACGCCGTATCGGCGGCGCACGGCGAAGGCGTGTCAGAGTTCATGGACAATGTTCTCGCCGGTCTTGCGCGCGTTCCCGAAGTGGAGGTTGCGCAAGACGTGCCACGCATTGCGGTCATTGGGCGCCCTAATGCCGGCAAGTCCACGCTTGTGAACGCCATTCTGGGTGAGGCGCGCGTGCTGGTTTCCGATGAAGCGGGTACGACCCGGGATAGCATCGCGGTACCGCTCGAGCGAGGCGGTCGGGCGTATGTCCTGATCGACACCGCGGGGGTCCGGCGCAGGCACCGAGTCCATGAGGCTATCGAGAAGTTTTCCGCGATCAAGACGCTGGATGCGGTTGCCGGCGCGAACGTGGTGATCCTGGTTATAGATGCGGATGCGGGGGTAGGCGAACAGGATGTGACGCTTGCGGGCTATGCGCTAGAGAAAGGCAGGGCCTTGGTAGTCGTGGTCAATAAGTGGGACCTGCTCGACGCGGAGCAACGCGAATGGGTCAAACGCGAGCTGGACCGGAAATGTCCCTTTTTATCGTTTGTGCGCGTTCACTATCTTTCTGCGCTTAGTGGAGAGGGGCTCGATAGGCTGTTCAGCTCGGTGCAGCTCGCCTTCGCGTCTTCGAATCGGACGTTACCAACTGCGCGCCTCAATCGGGTCCTGCAGTTGGCCGTATCCGCCACGCCGCCTCCCGTGGCTCGAGGTCGAAGAATTCGTCCAAAATTTGCCCACCAGGCTGGGCGGCACCCACCTACGGTGGTAATTCACGGCAATCTGGTTTCGGCGCTGCCGAAGGCCTACCGGCGCTACCTCTCCAATCGCATTCGGGAGGACTTTGGGCTGTCGGGTATTCCCGTACGAATTGAATGCCGAGAAGGGGAAAATCCGTTCGCCGCTACCGAGCGGCGGCATAAGCCGATGGTGAAAGTTCGCCGGGGCAGAAAAGTGGTTGAAAAGAAACGTAAGAAGTAATTGATAAGATATTGATTAATAATGGTAAGAGTCGACAACGATATTAATTTAGCCGTGACTGAAGGCAGCGTGCTATTCGTATGTTTGGATCAGAAATCAGCTGAGGGATCAGTGGGAATGGAAGCTGGCTCGATGCAGCGCAGACGGGCGAGGGTCTGACAGTGGCCGCCTTTCACAAGAGTGCCCTGCCGGTGGGTTACACGCTCGCGGAGTACACCATCGAATCTGTCCTGGGTACTGGCGGGTTTGGTATCACCTATCTCGCACGTGACACTTCTCTTGGTGCGTTGGTTGCGATAAAGGAGTTCCTGCCGCACGAGATCGCGGTTCGCGATCCCAAAACCTCCGCGGTCATGCCGAAGCCAACCCGGGACGCGGTCCGGGACTACCACTGGGGCCTCAAGAACTTCGTCAAGGAGGCCCGGGCGCTTGCGCGCTTCAAGCATCCCAATATCGTGCGTGTACTGCGCTTTCTCGAAGCCAACGGTACCGCCTATATGGTGATGGAATACGAGCAGGGTGAAAGCCTGGCCGACCACATGAAGAAGAGCGGGGACCGTCTCGATGAGGCGATGCTGCTGCGTATTTTTATTCCAATCCTGAACGGGTTGCACGCGGTGCACGAGGCAGAAATGCTCCACCTCGACATCAAGCCCGAGAACATTTATCTGCGCGCCGATGGCAGTCCGATGCTGATCGATTTCGGCTCTGCGCGCCAGGCGATTACCGGAGCCGGTCACGTGTCGCGCATCGCGCTGACGCACGGCTATGCGCCGATCGAGCAATACCCGGACAAGGGCAAGCCCGGCGCTTACACCGACGTATATGCCATCGGCGCATCCATGTATCGATGCATCACCGGAAAACGACCGGACTCTTCAGTCGATCGGTATCAGGCAGTGCTGAAGTACACCGTTGATCCTCTTACGCCCGCGATCAAACTCGGAAAGAAGCGCTATCAACAGAACCTGCTTGAGTGCGTCGACTGGGCCATGCAGATTCATGCACAGGATCGGCCGCGATCCGCGCGGGAACTGCAGGATGCCCTGATGGGCAAGCTACGTCGTCCGACCGGTAGCAAGGGGGCGGGGGCGAGTGCCGGTCCCGCCAGGTTCCACACCAGCGATCCGGTATTGGCGAGCCGCCCGACAATAGCAGCAGTGCCGCGCGCCGGGTCACGGCGAATGTCTCCACCAGCACGAGGTGGCGCAATTACACTGGTGCTACTCGCTTTGCTGGGGGGGCTTGTCGTGTATTTCTGGGACGAGCTGGCTTCACGTTGGCGCGAGCACCAGGCTGCTACGCGCACTTCGTCGACCATACGCGAAGAGCCCGCAACTTCGCGATCTGTTGCCGTCAGCCCGGGGAAACCGGATGCTCCACCTGAGCTGAGTCGAGCGACGGCGTCCACACCCCCCAGGGCAGAGCTTCCACTGCCGGTCATAGCGGCGCACGTATTGACCGGACATAGCGATTGGGTGCAGTCAGTGGCGTTTTCTCCTGACGGAAAGTGGCTCGCCAGTGCGTCGACCGACAAGACGCTTCGCATGTGGGACGCGCGCAGCGGCCGCTTGCACGCAACCTGGCCTGGTTATGGCTATCCAATCAATAGCATTGCATTTTCTCCGGATGGCCGCTGGCTCGTTAGCGGTGGCAACGACGGTACGGTGCGTTTGTGGGAAGTACGTTCGGCGCAGGCCCGCCATGTCTGGCGTGGCCATGGGTCGTCCGTGTACGCCGTGGCATTTTCTCCGGATGGAGCACGCGTGGCCGCTGGCGGGCGCGATCAAACGGTTTTCGTGTGGGAGGTGGCGAGTGGCAAGCGCCTGCTCGCCCTTGATCGCCACTCGGGCGATGTCTTCGCACTGGCGTACTCGCCCGATGGACAGATGCTCGTTTCCGCCGGCGGGGATCGTCAAATTCGCGTTTGGTCAGCGAGTACGGGGGATGAGGTGGCTTCCTTTGAGGGGCACCGAGACCAGATACTTGCGCTGGCGTATTCTCCCGACGGTCGCTGGCTCGCCAGTGGTGATGCCGGCAAGACCATTCGTCTATGGGATATGCAGCGCATGGCCCATGCACGCACCATCACCGAATTGTCGCAATCGGTCCTGTCGCTAGTGTTTGCTCGCGACGCCAGTTGGTTGGCGGCGGCATCCGCAGATTCCAAGATTCATTTCTTTGATACGGCTAACGGCGTGTTGCTGCAGAGTCTGTCCGGCCATTCGGACTTCGTTCAAAGCGTCGCCGTATCACCCGATGGGGCTCAACTTGCCTCCGCCAGTCGCGATAAGACGATCCGGATCTGGCGGGCCCGATAAGCATTAGGCACCTACCCTGCGATGTCGCGTTCGTGATGTCGCGAAGTTGGGGACGCCGCTAGGCGGCTAGTAGTTTCCGCTTGCGCGTGCGCCTGTTGGCGCGGTGGTCCGTGCGAGCTCGCCTTTCGCCAAGAACAGACTCGGGTCTACCCGTGCATTGTTCAGGCTCACTGTCCAGTGAAGATGCGCGCCGGTGACACGACCGGTCGCGCCCACATTGCCAATCAGTTCACCACGCCGGACCTGCGCCCCGTCGATGA
>LJVB01000043.1 GCA_001304215.1 Acidithiobacillales bacterium SM1_46
TGCCTGACTTCACCCCGGACTACATTCGCACGCTAGATCGCCCGTGTCCTGCAGCCGCCTTGTCTTCTCAACGTAGGCGAAAGGGATCCGGCAGCGAACTCTCGTTCATTCTCCCTTCGTCGATGCCGCTTGTTCCCTGATACATTTGCTTACGTCTGTTCCGGCGTGCTCTCGATCCGTTTGCGCACAAGGACGATGTGCTCCTTGAACAAATACACTGACTGCATGGAGGAAACCGGCACCCAGAGGTGATCCACCTTTTCCTCCAGCTGGTCAAGCTGAGCTGCCAGGTCGCCCGTGCTGCCCCCGGCACCTCGGGCTTCCCACGTGTGCTCGATCAATCGCAATTCGTGGTACAGCTTGTAGATCCGATGGTGCATTGTCCAGCCGTACAAGGCTGGCACAATCTTCGTCAGAGGATACAGGATGCCGATCACGGGGATGAGCAGCACGAGCAGCCTGCCGATCCACACCGCCAGCCAGAACGGAAGATAGCGCTGGAGGAATGGCCGACCCGACCGGTAGAAGCCACGCGCTTCCTCGCTCAGCGGAAGGTCTGTCGACTCTGCCGCCGGGAACTGTCCAGCCCTGCGGAAGATGCCCGGTCCGGAATGGATCTGTTCCGCGGCATCCAGCAGCAGGTATTGGATGGCCGGATGCAAGTCCCTGCGCACTACCAGGCTGGCCTTCGGCGCAAGCAGTACCACATCCGCTGGCGGCCGGTTACTGGCCATATCGCCCACGCCCGCGGGCACCACCAGCTTGTTCAGGAACGGGTACAACGCCACGTAGGCGTCCGCTCGCGGGAAGCTCGCAACCTCTATGCGCTCCGAAGCGAGCAACTGCCGAACTGTGGGAGAGTCCCACGAGCTCACCATGAGCACCGCATCGATCTCCCCGCTCAGCAGCTTCTTGCCGGCCTCTTTGGGCGTGAGCGCAAGCAGCTTGGCGAAGCGCTCAGTGATTCCGTTTCGCGCGAGCAGTTCGAGCGACAAGAACCGAGTGCCGCTGCCCTCCGCGCCGATCGATATTCGCCGGCCGCGGAGACCTTCCATTCCCCTGCCCGGGTTGCTACCGCGATAGAAGAACCACAAGGGCTCGTAGAAGACCGTGCCGAGCGACACGAGCGCGGGCGAGGCCCTCTCAGTGGTGGTGCCGCCTTGCAGAATGCCGACGCTCACCCCCGAACCCGGATCGTTCAGCTTGTTCAGATTCTCCAGAGCGCCTGCAGTCCGCAGAATCCGAAGCTCGATTCCTGTTCGTGCAAGAACCTCACGGTACCGCTCACCGACCTCATGGTAGGCGCCTCCCTCGGAGCCGGTAACCATCGTCACCGTGCGCGGCGGCATCGGTTGCGCGGCATCGATGATCTTCCACAGCACGACGACGGCGAGCACCGACACGCCGAGCAGCGCAATCATGAAATGGAGTCGATGTGCGCGTATGTACTCTCTTATCATCACGCCCGTATCCTATAACAGGAAGCCTATATACGCTGTCAGACTTGTCGTGACGCCCCTCCCAGAGAGGATTCGGCGAGGGGCGCCACGCCTGACCGAGCCCGACCCTATTCCGCGTAATCGATATCGATTCCCTGCTTCAGCAGCTCGTCGCGGCGGGCGGCGTTGTAACTGGAGATGTTGTCGTATTGCCGGTAGTACCCGCCGCTCACGTAGCGCAGCGCTTCCTTGAAGTGAAAGTGGTAGAGGCGGTTGTCGATGCGAAATATCTGGTGGCCTTCGTTGAACAGCACCACGGAAGGCCGGTACGTCAGGCCCAGCGCTTTCACCCACTGCGCCGGCGTCGTGACATCGCCATTGAGATCCACGATCGGCTGGGTCGACTCGGCATCGAACCGGACAACAGTGAATTTCTTAAGCTCGACCAGCACATCGGGATGGCTCAGCGTTTTGTCGTGAAAGCGTGCGCACTCCGCGCACTGCCTGTCCTCGAACAGGATAGCGAGTGGCCTGGTGTAATCCTTGAAGTCGGTCCGGGTCACGAACTGCGGGTGGTCACGAAACGCGTAAACTGCCGACTTGGCCTGCGCAGTGAGGTAATCGGCGAATGACTGTTTGCGATAGCTCTTGCTCTGCACGAAATCGAGCGCCTGGCGCAGGGCGCGCGGGTCGCGGTAGCCGGTAAGCTGGAGCACCTTGTTGCCGTCGAGATCGACCAACACGATCGTGGGGGTGGCAACGACCTTGAGGTGCCCGGCGAGCGCCCGTTCCGTGTAGGTTTTGCCATCGATCCACACCGTCTCCAGCACGCCGCGGATGTTGACGCCAATCACATCGAAATTCTTCTGGATGAAATCGCGGGTTTCGCCGCCGGTGAAGTTCTCCTTCAGCATCCGCGCACAGTATGGGCACTCGTCGAGGTGCAGGAATACCAGAACGTGCTTGCCCTGCTTGCGCGCCTCTTCGATGTCATGCTGGAAATCGAGAAAGCTCGCCTTGAACCACGACGGCATGGAATAGCTGATCCCGCCCGTCGTCTTCCCCCGCGCGGTCTCGGCGTGGGTTGGCGCGGCAGCCGCCAGTAGCAGCGTCACAATAGCGATCGACAGTCCTTTCATCACAACTCCATCGCCCCCGGGGTTTTCCCGTCGACAGATCACCAATCTAGTTGAAGCGGCCGCGAGAAGGAATATCGCCCGCACAGCGCGAAACAGGTGTTGATCGGCCCCTCTGGCCGGCTGACAATCACCGTCTATGGCCCACGATACCTCCTCCAGCAATGTCCGCCCCGCTCCCGACAAGGAGTTGGTCGATATCGCCGACTATGTGCTCGGCTACCAGGTGAACAGCCGGGAGGCCTACGAGACGGCGCGTTACTGCCTGATGGATAGCCTCGGTTGCGCGTTCCTCGCGTTGAAATATCCCGAGTGCGTGCGGCATCTCGGGCCGCTGGTGCCGGGGACGACGGTGGCGAACGGCGCGCGGGTACCGGGCACGAAATTCGAGCTCGACCCGGTGAAGGCCGCGTTCGACATCGGTGCGCTGGTGCGCTGGCTGGATTTCAACGACACCTGGCTCGCGGCCGAGTGGGGCCACCCTTCCGACAACCTCGGTGCAATCCTCGCCGTGGCCGATTACCTTTCGCGCAGCGGCAAGCCCATCGCCATGCGTGATGTGCTGACGTGGATGATCAAGGCGCATGAAATCCAGGGCGTGATGGCGCTCGAAAACAGCTTCAACCGTGTCGGGCTCGATCACGTGGTGCTGGTGAAACTCGCCTCCGCGGCGGTCGCGACCGCCATGCTGGGCGGAACCAGGCAGCAGATCATCGATACGCTCTCACAGGTATGGGTGGACGGCCAAAGCCTGCGCACTTACCGCCACGCGCCCAACACCGGCCCGCGCAAGAGCTGGGCGGCGGGTGACGCGACGAGCCGCGCAGTTCGCCTGGCGCTCATTACCATGAATGGCGAGATCGGCTATCCCTCCGCGCTCACCGCCAAGGGCTGGGGTTTCTACGATGTGTCCTTCAAGGGCGAGCGCTTCAGGTTCCAGCGCGACTACGGCTCCTATGTGATGGAGCAGATCCTTTTCAAGATCTCCTTCCCGGCCGAGTTTCACTCCCAGACCGCGGTCGAGTGTGCGGTGAAGCTGCACCCGCAGGTGAAGGACCGGCTGGATGCCATCGAGCGCATCGTGCTCACCACGCACGAATCGGCGATCCGCATCATCAGCAAGACCGGGCCGCTGCACAATTACGCCGACCGCGACCACTGCCTTCAGTACATGGTGGCGATCGGGCTCATCAAGGGCAATCTCACCGCCGACGACTACAAGGACGCGGCCGCCGCCGACCCGCGCATCGACACGCTGCGCCACAAGATGGAAGTGGTCGAGGACACGCGCTACTCGCGCGAGTACCACGAGCCCGACAAGCGCTCGATTGCCAATGCCATCCAGATCTTCTTCAAGGACGGCGGCAAGACCGGCAAGATCGAGATCGAATACCCCATCGGCCACCGGCGCCGTCGCGCCGAAGGCATCCCGGTGCTGGTCGCCAAGTTTCGTGATGCGCTTGCCACGCGCTTCCCGGAAAACCAGGCCAGAGCGATACTCGATCTCTGCCAGGACGCCGCGCGCCTCGAGCGCATGCCGGTGCACGAGTTCATGCAGGCGCTTGTGTGCGAGTGATCGTGCGCAACGGTGATTGCCCGATGCGACGACACAGCGCCCACGGGCGGCTCGTCGCCTCGGCTGTTCTGGTGATTCTCGTCTTGATCCCGTCGTCGCACGCCGCCGAGGCGCGCAAGACTGGTCAGCCTGTGACCGTCACGGAGGAGATGCGCGGCGCCGGCATGGTGTCGAGCGGTGTCACCTTGCCGCCGATTCCGCCGGTTACCGGTAACCGCAAGAACCCCGTGCCTTCGTGGGGCAAGCCGCTGCCCTATCCCATCGTCATCGCCGACCGGCGCAATAATCGCCTCATCGAGGTGACGCCGGACAAACGCATCGTTTGGGAATTCCCGTCGCCGAGTCTGATACTTTACCGCGGCAACGAGGATGTCAATTTCTCTGTCGACGGCAAGCTGCTGGCAGTGAGCGAGGAAGACAACTACGACGTCCACATCATTGACTACGAGAAACGCGCGCTCACCTGGACCTACGGCACGCCGGACCACAAGGGCTCCGCGCCTGGCTTCCTTGACTATCCCGACGACGCTCACATTCTTTCCGACGGTACCTTCGTCACCGCAGACATCCGCAACCACCGCGTTCTGATTATTGATCCGAAGACAAGCGAGATTGTCACGCAGTGGGGTACGACCGGTAAGCGCAACCATAATCCGCCTCACGAACTGGCCGCGCCTAATGGCGCCACGCCGCTCGACAACGGCGACATCCTCGTCACCGAAATCGGCGGTGCCTGGATCACGCGCATTACGCGTGACTCCAAAGTAGTGTGGAGCGTGCAGGCACCGCGCATCCACTATCCGTCCGACGCCTTTCCAACCGTGGACGGCAAGCACGTGATTGTGGCGGATTTCTGGAAGCCCGGGCGCGTCGTGATCTTCGATCCGGGCACGCGCAAGGTGATTTGGGATTACTTCGTCAAGGCGGGCGAGAAGATGCTCGACCATCCCTCGCTCGCGCGCGAGCTGCCCGATACCGGCGACATTATCGTGGCCGACGATTTGCGCGAGCGCGTCATTGTGATCGATCGCCAGACCAAGGAAATCATCTGGCAGTACGGCGTGACCGATCAGCGGGGTCATGAGCCCGGCTACCTTTGGTACCCTGACGGTTTCGATATTGACGTGTTCCGCGACTGGAAGGGCGCGCTCTCCGGCAAACCCAAATGACGCAACCCATGGCACGCTCATGAGCAAATTCTTCAGGGTCCCGCGGCACGAGGCGTGCGATGGCGCCGTCCGCGCCTCGATGTTTCAGAGGCTGCCCCTCAGGCGCCCCGCCGCAACGGCTGTGCACAAATTGACTGGTCACGAGGCGAACCAGGGCTAATGCCCTGCACGAGTTCAGCATGACGGCGGACATCAGAATCTGCTTTGTTGGAGACTCTTTCGTGAATGGTACTGGCGATGAAACGGCGCTAGGCTGGGCGGGTCGGCTGTGTGCGGCGGCTGCAAAGCGAGGCGTCCCGGTCACCTATTACAACCTTGGTGTCAGACGCAACACGAGCAAGGACATTCTGTTGCGCTGGGAGAAAGAGGTTGCCCGCCGGCTGCCTGACACTTGCGATGGCAGGGTGGTTGTCTCATGCGGGGTAAACGACACCGTAGTTGAAGACGGAAAAGTGCGGATTCGTCCCGAAGCGTCCTGCGCAAACCTCCGTGCCATACTTGATGGCGCACGCAAACACAAGGTTATTCTGGTCGGACCACCGCCTGTCGATGACGAACAGCAGAACGAGCGGATTCACAGCCTCTCGAACGCGTTTGCCCGGGAGGCCGAGCTGCTCGGCGTGCCATTTATTGAGCTGTTCTCGGCGCTCGCGGCAAACAACGCCTACATTCGGGAAATTTCGAGCGGCGACGGCGCTCACCCTGGCAGCGACGGCTACGCGACGATGGCCGCTATCATCTCATCGTCGCCTGTATGGTGGTTTCACGGGCACTGACAAACGGCCTTCATGGGCCGCACGGAGCAGAACAACACATGACTGATACCTTCAAGGCACTGTTGCTGGAAGAGCAGGACGGCAAAGTCAAAGCGTCCATCCAGACCCTTGGCGACGACCGTCTACCGGCCGGTGATCTGGATGTCACGGTCGCGGTCGAATATTCGAGCCTCAACTACAAGGACGGCATGGCCATCAAGGGTATCGGCAAGCTGGTGCGCAAATACCCGCACGTGCCGGGCATCGATTTCGCCGGCAGCGTGCTCACGAGCCAGAGCCCGGCCTACAAGCCGGGCGACAAGGTGGTGCTGACCGGCTGGCGCGTGGGCGAATGGCTCTGGGGTGGCTACGCACAGAAAGCCCGCGTGAAGGCCGACTGGCTACTGCCGTTGCCGCATGGACTCAGCACCAAACAAGCCATGGCGCTCGGCACCGCCGGCATCGCCGCCATGCAGGCGGTGATGGCACTGGAGGAACATGGCCTTACCGCAGATCAGGGCGAGGTGCTGGTCACCGGCGCGAGCGGCGGTGTAGGTTCGCTAGCGGTGATGATCCTCGCCGCACTGGGCTACAAGATCGCCGCCTCCACCGGCCGCAAGGAACTGCACGACTATCTGAAAGAGCTCGGCGCAACCAGCATCATCGAGCGCGCCGAGCTCGATACGCCGCCTGCCCGCCCGCTCGACGTGGAGCGCTGGGTCGGTTGCATCGACAGCGTCGGCGGCACCACGCTCGCACATGTGCTCACGCACATGAAATATCGCTGCTCGGTGGCCTCGGTCGGGCTCGCCGGTGGCAACAAGCTCGAAACCACGGTGCTGCCGTTCCTGTTGCGCGGCGTGAACCTGCTCGGCATCGATTCGGCGATGTGCCCGATCGAGCGGCGAACGCAGGTATGGGCGCGGCTTGCGCGCGATGTCTCGCGCACCAAGCTCGATGCCATTACCGGCGTCGCCCCGCTTGCCGACCTCCCCCGCCTTGCAGACGAAATACTCAAGGGCAAAGTGCGAGGCCGCATGGTAATTGACGTGAATTCCTAGGAGATTCGGGCCGTCGGTTCTGCGTATTGATTTAGCTCAAAGCGCGGCCGGCCGCCCTGCTGGCACCCTTGGTATGCTACCCAAACCAAGGAGACCGCCGTGTCCAACGAGGGCTATCACGAACCGATCAGTGAAATGACCGATGCCACGCGCGATATGCATCGCGCCATAATCTCCCTGATGGAAGAGCTGGAGGCAGTGGACTGGTACAACCAGCGCGTCGACGCCGCCCGCGACCCGGAGCTTAAGGAAATCCTGGCGCACAACCGTGACGAGGAAAAAGAGCATGCCGCCATGCTTCTCGAATGGGTCCGGCGCGCGGACCCGACGTTCTCAAAAGAACTCAAAGACTACCTGTTCACCAACAAGCCGATCGCGCATAAGTAATGTGCGCTCCCGCGCGACTCTATCATGCACGCCACGGCCCGGTCGGGACCGATGAAGGAGAAAGACGGCGAGCACCCCTTAGGTGACGCCGGACAGCTTGCTCTGCTCGGCCTTTTTGCCGCGGTGTGGATCGCCGACTCGTTCTTCCTGCGGCTGTCGACGTTTCCGGCGGCAAGCGTGTCGCTCTTCGTTCGTCTGGCCATCGCACTACCGATACTTGCCGTTGCGCTCTACCTCGTCTGGGCTGCCCATGTGGTCCTCTATCACGAACAGCCTGATCATGTCGCGACATCAGGTGTCTTTCGCTACACGCGACATCCGATGTATCTCGGCTCCCTGCTGATCTACCTGAGCCTGGTGCTGGCGACCTTGTCACTGCTGTCGTGCGCGTTGCTGGTCGGGATCTTCCTCTTCTACGACTATATCGCCGGATACGAGGAGCGACTGTTGCTGGAGCAATATCCGGACGAGTATCGGCGCTACCGTGACCGCACTGGAAAGTGGCTACCGAAGATCGGGACGCAGACATGACATTAACATTCGTCGCACCATTACAGACGGCCTGCGGCGATCGCGCTCACGTTGCGCGGGGGAGTGAAAGATGAACGACCTCACCGCCGTTGAAATCCATGCGTTGAACGAGGCGCTCGACGATGAGTACCGGGCGTGGGCGACCTACGATCAGGTAATCCGCGACTTTGGCGAACTACGACCGTTTAGCAATATTCGCGAAGCCGAGGCACGCCATATCGAGGCCCTGCGCGAACTGTTCGACCGCTACGGCCTGCCGCTGCCAGCCAATCCGTGGCCCGGCAAGGTCGCGCACTATCCCACCGTGCGCGCCGCCTGCGCGGCCGGCGTCGCAGCCGAGATTGAAAACGGCGCGCTCTACGAACGGCTACTCGCGAGCACCCAGCGCCCCGAGATACTCGCAGTGTTCCGCAACCTGCGGGAAGCGTCGCAGCAACGTCATCTTCCGGCCTTTCAGCGCTGCGTCGAACGCGGCGCGGAAGGTAGTGGTGGGCATGGCCGGGGTGGCGGCGCCCGCCATCGTTGGGGTTGGCGACGCGACACATGACCTCTATCCTGGAAAAGGGCGGTGGGACGTTTCCTGGCATCAAGCTGCTGCTGTGCGAGAACCCGCTGCCCCCGCTCGAGGCCGCGATTGCAGCGGCGCAGGCCGAGGTGCCGCGCAGTAACTATTACACCGAAGCATATTCGGCACCGCTGCGCCGCCTGATTGCGCAGCAACTCGGTGTCCCCGAGCGGCTGATCCACATCAACGCCGGCTCGGAGCTGATCCTGCGCCAGCTGTTCGAGCGCTTCGGCCAGCAGGTGCATTTGCTGACGCCGACCTACGCACTGTTCCCGGAAATCGCGCAGCGTTACACGGAAACTCCGTTGCTTCCGGAGAACAATTTTGCGTTCGATCTCGCACAACTGGAAATTCCCGCCGGCGCGACACTGGCCGTGATCGTGAATCCCAATAATCCCAACGGCGGCACCTTCCACATGGCCCCGCTGCCGGAGCTGCTGCACCGCTACCCGAACACGCGCTTCCTGGTAGACGAGGCGTTCATCGGTCTCGCCGGGCAGTCGGTTGCACAGCTTGTACCCGCGCACCCCAACCTGCTGGTAACGCGCACGCTGTCGAAGGCTCACAGCCTCGCCGGCTTCCGGGTCGGCTACGCGGTTCTGCCTGAAGCGATTGCCGAGGATCTCAACCAGCACAACGATGCCTATCCACTGGCGCGCCCGAGTGAGGCGGCTGCCATCGCCACGCTGCAGCACGAGGAGCAGATCCGGGTGCGCGCCCGGGAGCTGCGCCAATGGACTGGGGCGTTGTCCGCACAGCTGCGCGAGCTCGGAGTGCGCACCTACCCGACCGAGACCTATTTCTTTCTCGCCGATTTCGCACCACATGCTGCCGCGGCGCTCGCCGAACAACTGAAAACACAGAATATTCTCGTCAAGCCGCTCAACGATCCGCGACTTGGAGCTGGCTTCATGCGCGTCACCACGGCGCTGCCGGAAGACAACGCACGGTTCGTCTCGACCCTGAAGACACTGCTCGGAAAAAAGACCTGACGGCAAGGAGCAGGAAGTGGACCCATTGCTGTGGTGGATTGTCGGAAGCGGGCTGCTCATGAGCGCGATTGCTCTGGTCGGTAGCGTCACGCTGCTGCTAAGCGAGCAGGTGCGGCAGCGCATCCTGCTGCCCCTGGTGGCGTTCGCGGCTGGTTCACTCCTAGGCGGCGCGTTTTTTCATATGCTCCCGGCGAGCCTCGCGGCTGGAATGAGCGAGGTCACGGTTTATACACTGACTCTTTGCGGTTTCGCGGTGTTCTTTGCCCTCGAGCAGTTCCTGCACTGGCACCACTGCCATCGGGCTGAGACCGAATGCAAGAAGCCGCTTACCTACCTGATTCTGATCGGCGATGGATTGCACAATTTCCTCGGCGGACTGGCGGTGGCAGGCACCTTCTTGATCGACGTTCGCCTCGGGATCGTGACCTGGCTCGCCGCCGCGGCACACGAGATTCCACAAGAGCTCGGCGACTTTGGGGTGCTGGTGCATGGCGGTTGGGATCGCCGCCAGGCGCTGTTCTACAACGTGCTTTCGGCGCTGACGTTCCTGGTCGGCGGCCTCATCGCCTACGTTGCGTCATTCCGCCTCGATGTGTCATTCCTGGTGCCGTTCGCTGCCGGCAACTTCATCTATATCGGTGCTGCCGACCTGATTCCCGAGGTCAAGGCACATGACGATCTTCGGGCCAATATCGTTCACTTCGCCGCTTTCGTCGTGGGTGTGGGGCTCTTGCTGTGGGTCAAGGTCGCACTGGAACCGTAGGTCTGGCGGGCCAATGACCCAGATATACCAGGCGGTACTCCTGCTGTCCCTGCTGTCCTGCCTGACGACGGCCGCGGGAGTGGTTCTGGCATTGTCACTGCGCGAGAACGCGCGCGCGATCGCCGCAGGCATTGGGTTCTCCGCGGGCATTATGGTACTGATCTCGTCGGTCGAGCTGATACCGGAGGCAATCGCCGCCACGGGCATCGGCGCCACGTTCAGTAGCGCTGCGCTCGGCGCCGCGCTGTTGTGGGTAGCGCACCTGGTCATCCCGCACACCCACCTCTTTCCAGAAACCGGACTGGGGAACCGGGTAATGATGAAGTCCGCCTATCTCGTGGCGCTCGGTCTGATCTTGCACGACGTGCCGGAAGGCTTCGCCATGGCCAACGCCTATGTCGCCGCGCCCGCGCTCGGCGTGCTGGTGGCGCTGGCCATCGCCCTGCACAACCTGCCGGAGGAGTTCGCGATGGCGGTGCCGCTAGTGCTGCTGCGTAACAAGCGTCTGCTGTTCGGCGCGGCGTTCCTTTCGGCGCTGGCGGAACCGCTGGGCGCGATCATCGGCCTCCTGGCTGTTAGCGTCGCGCCCTCGCTCAACGCCCATTTCATGGCGTTTGCCGCCGGGGCGATGCTGTTCGTCTCGATCCATGAACTTGTGCCGATGGCGCGACGTTACCGTCATCCCGCACTGTTCCTCAGCGGGGCGGTAGTGAGCGCGCTGGTATATGGGCTGCTCGCGCACATGACCGTGGGATTGCCGGTCACAGAAGTGCCCTGAGGGAACCGCAACCGGACACCGATTTATCACCGACTGCACACAACCAGCCACGATGTACTCACGAATCCTGCCTGCCGTCGGCGGAAGCCCGACTTCCGAGCATGCCCCCAACAACCCATCGGTCTTTCCAAAGACCATTCAGCCGCCCTAGGTATCGTGCAATTCGTAGACACGGGCTCGCTTCCGATGGGAGCGCAACCTGCCATCCACAGCAGGGCGATCAAGAAAGCGCGCCGTGCCACGGCGAAGAAGGCAGTTCAGTCCGCGCGCGAGAACCGCCGGTGAAGCAGGATCAGGACAATCCAGGCGGCAGCCCCCATGAAGGATAGCGTCCGCGCGCTATGGGCGCGTCGCATTCAGTGCTCGTTATCCTCGTCGCTACCGAGGCTGTGCTCCGACTCGAGCCACATGACGTTCACGATGCCAAAGGCGCAGGCGAGCAATACGCCGAGTATCCAGGTGAAATACCACATGTTTGATCCTCCTCGTCAGTACACCGATCCACCCTGCTCGCGAATGTCCTTCACTGTGACCTTGCCGCGCATCTTGCGATAGGCCCAGGTGGTATAGCCGATCACAATCGGAAGGAACAACACCACGACCCAGAACATGATCGACAGGGTAAGCGGGCTCGAGGTCGCGTCCCACATCGTGAGGCTGGCACCCGGCTCGGAACTCGAGGGCATGATGAACGGGAACATCGCCAGCCCGGCGGTGAGAATCACGCCGGCCACCGATACGGCGCTCGCCACGATTCCGGGCCCCGGTCGGTTGCGCGCCGACAGCCACACGGCGAGCAGCGCACCGGCAAAGCCTGCCGCCGGTGCGAGCCACATCGACGGGTGCGCACGGAAGTTCGCGAGCCACGCGCCGCCCGCGCGCTCGATGGCTTTGGCGAGTGGTGGAACTACAGCATTCGGATCCGGCATCGACACGATCCGGTAGCCGTCGATTCCGCCCGCGACCCAAAGCCCGGCCGCGGCAAAGGCACCAATCAGGACCAGCGCCGACACGCGCGCCGCTCGCGCGGCGCGCGCCGCGATCGCGCCCTCGGTGCGAAGCTGCAGGTACATGCCGCCGTGCATCACGAGCATCGCCAGACTCACGACGCCGGCGAGCAGCGCGAACGGATTGAGCAGCTGCCAGAAACTACCGGTGTAGAACGGCCGCAGCGTGTCGTCATAGTGAAACGGCACCCCTTGCAACAGGTTACCGAAGGTAACGCCGAACACGAGTGCCGGGACCGCGCCGCTAACGAACAGGCCCCAGTCCCAGAAGCCGCGCCAGCGCGGATCGGGCACCTTGCTGCGAAAGTCGAACCCGACCGGCCGCAGGATAAGCGCGAGCAGTACGAGCAGCAACGCGAAATAGAAACCGGAAAACGCCGCCGCGTATACGAGCGGCCAGGCGGCAAACAGCGCACCGCCAGCGGTGACGAACCACACCTGGTTGCCCTCCCACACCGGCCCGATCGAGTTGATGACGACGCGACGTTCGTCGTCGTTGCGCGCCGCATAGCGCAGCAGCGCCGCCACGCCCAGGTCAAAGCCGTCCGTCAGCGCAAACCCGATCAGCAGCACGCCGACGAACAGCCACCAGATGAATTTTAGGGTGTCGTAGTCAAAGATCATGGGCACCTCCCCTCAGTCCAATCGCTGCGCCGGACTGGTGGCGAGCCCGCCGCCCCCTTCCAGATGGTAACGCCCGGTGCCGAGGCTGGACGGACCCAGACGGACGTACTTGAGCATGAGGTACACGTCGGCCACGAGCAGTGCGGTGTAAAACACCACGAAACCTGCGAGGCTCAACGCGACGTCCCCGGCACGGATGCTCGAGACCCCAAGGAACGTCGGCAACACCGTACCGATCGACCACGGCTGGCGACCGAATTCAGCAACGAACCAGCCGGCCTCGGAGGCGAGCCACGGCAGTGGCAGGCTCCACAAAATCGCCTTGAGCAACCAGCGCCGCTCCTCCGCCGTTCGCCGCGCGCAGTAAAAGAATGCGAGCGCGAACAGCAACAAGATCCAGAACCCAGATGCCACCATGAGACGAAAGGACAAGAACAGCGGCGCCACCTTCGGAATCGTGTCACGCGCCGCCTGCGCGATTTGCGCTTCCGTGGCGTCAGTAACGTTCGGCGTGTAGCGCTTGAGGAGAAGTCCATAGCCCAGGTCCTGCTCATGCGCACTGAACTTGGCGCGCACCTCGTCGCTGGAGTCGCCGGCGCGCAGCCGCGTGAGCGCATCGTAGGCGAACATGCCGCGGCGTACGCGCGCCTCGTGTTGGGCGATCAGCTCCTTGATCCCGGTAACCGGCTCGTGGATGGAGCGAGTTGCGATCAGGCCCATCACCCAGGGAATGCGAATGGCGCCGCGTGTTTCCATCTTCTGGTCGTCGGGCCAACCAATGACCGTGAACGAGGCCGGCGGCCGCTCGGTTTCCCAGGCAGCCTCGATCGCCGCCAGCTTGACCTTCTGCACCTCGCCGATGCGGTAACCCGACTCGTCGCCGAGCACGATCACTGACAGCGTCGACGCGAGGCCGAAACCGGCCGCCACGGCGAATGAGCGTCGCGCGAATGCCAGATCGCGGCCTTTGAGCAGATACCATGCGCTCACCGCGAGCACAAACATCGCTCCGGTGACGTAGCCGGCCGCGACCGTATGCACGAACTTCACCTGCGCGACCGGATTGAACACCACGTCGCTGAAACTCGTGAGCTCCATCCGCATCGTCGCCATGTTGAACTCGGCGCCGACCGGAAACTGCATCCAGCCGTTGGCGATCAGGATCCACAGCGCCGAGAGGTTCGAGCCGAGCGCCACCAGCCAGGTCACGGCCAGATGCTGAACCTTGGTGAGCCGGTCCCAGCCAAAGAAGAACAATCCGACGAACGTGGACTCGAGAAAGAACGCCATCAGGCCTTCGATCGCGAGCGGCGCACCGAAGATGTCGCCGACATAGTGTGAGTAGTAGGCCCAGTTGGTGCCGAACTGGAACTCCATGGTGATGCCGGTTGCCACCCCCATGGCGAAGTTGATGCCGAACAGCTTTCCCCAGAACCGGGTCATGTCCTTGTAGATCTGGCGTCCGGTCATGACGTAAACCGACTCCATGATCGCCAGGACGAACGACAGGCCGAGGGTGAGCGGCACGAACAGAAAGTGGTACATCGCCGTCGTGGCGAACTGCAGCCGCGAGAGGTCGACCAGTGTCTCGTCAATCATCGCGGCATCTCCTGATGATGGGCCGGGACGGGCGCAAACAGACGGGACGGCTCCGGCACTGGCGCTTCACGGAAAAACGCGTACCAAAGCCCGGCGAGCAACATGAACTTCACGATCAACACGATGACAAGCTCGCGGGCCAGCGGGTGTCCGCTCAGCCACGCGTGCGGACGGGAAACCGACGGCTGCACTGCCTGTTTGTTCGCGTTTGTCACCATGAGCAGACGCGTCGCCCGAATCCGGCGGCGCCACGGATCGCCAGCGCAAGCACAGCACCATATGCTTGTCGCCGCGTACACGAAACGCTCACGGTACGTGGCACGGATCTGGCTGCTTTGACCGGGATCAACATTATCCCCTTCAAAAGTGGGTACGTTCACTGCAAGCCGGGCGACGAGCGCACCCAAGATGGCAACCTTTGGTACGGGCCAGATCGGTTACCACGAGGATCGCGCGCCAGGACCCCGCGCTTGCGCCCCGACATCTCTGAGGAGGCACCGCCATGTATTCGCGAATCCTGATTGCCGTCGATGGAAGCCCGACGTCGGAACATGCGCTTCGGCATGCCATCGGCCTCGCCAAGGACCTTTCCGCTACCCTGCGTATCGTGCATATCATCGACATGGGGGTTCTTCCGGTGGGACCGGAAATAGCCATCGACATTGGCGCCATCATGAAGGCGCGTCGTGCCGCGGGGGAGAAGATGCTTCAGTCCGCCCGCGACACCGCGCGCTCGGCCGGCATCGAGGCCGAGACGCGGCTGGTGGAAACCGGGGCACCCACGCAACGAATCGCCAGTGTGATCGCCGATGAGGCGAAGTCATGGCCGGCTGATCTGGTGATTACCGGCACGCATGGTCGAAGCGGTGTCGCACGCATGCTGGTTGGCAGCGTGGCCGAAGGTGTTGCGCGCGTCTCGCCAGCTC
>LJVB01000044.1 GCA_001304215.1 Acidithiobacillales bacterium SM1_46
CCCGCAACTTCTCAATCAGCCAGTCATTGATGAGTGAAGCCTGCAAACCACCCTTGAACTGGATCGCGTGTTGTATTTGCAGCATGCCAAACACCTTCTCTTGATGCTGGCGATTGCAGGCTAAGAAGTTATTGTCCTGCACGACATTGCCCACTTGGATTCGCAGCTCGCGTAGCGTTCCCTCACGGCTGGGCACCAGACACCAGGGGCATTCAAACGGGCAGCCGCGCGATGTAATCGTCACACCACGTCGCAGGTAGCGCCCCACCACGAACGCGCCAGGCGTTGTACCCATAGCAGGGCCACCAACGCGCACGCGGCCGTACATCTGCCAGGCGCGCGCTAGTCGAAATGCTTGGGGAATATCCCATGTAAACGTAACACAGATATTGACATCGTCATACGGCTGGCAGCCAAACGGTGGCGGGCCGATGTAGACATCGTCGTCCGCTGGTGTCATGCTGGTACGCCGAGGAAACACTCGCGCGATTCGCTTGCCCACGGTAATAGCTCCATTTTTCAATTGTGGAAAATCGCCGATTCAGCGGTTCAGCGCCCGCTGCGGCTTAGTTGGGTCGCGGTCAAGGTTACATAATGCTTTAACCGCTTGTCTGAGGATAGATTTGGAATGGGCGGTGACCTTGCCCGTAGCAAGGATGCGCGCCAGGACGCGCTGCGTCTGATCTGGCAGAACGAACGCACCGCGGCCGCATGTTCGTCCGGCCCAAAGCAGAAAGCGGTCGAATTCTTTGCTACTGATGTGAACGCGCGCGTCTGGATCAGACGGGACCTCCGGCCGTTGCACGTGAAAATATACCCCCGCGGTACTAAAGTCGAGACACTGTAGCGCGTAGCCGCCTTTGGGCGTTGCAAATTCGAACGCCGAATGTGGCGGCTTGTCGGCAACGTGTTGCGATTCCTTATCCGCCATACATTCAGTCTAACGACGGCTTGAGTGGAATTCTGCATCTTTTTGTTACTCCATCAGTTTTTTCACTTCGCCATTGAAGCCGGTGTAACCTGTTTTTTTAACGAACAGCGCCTTGGGATTGCGGACGTTGCCGTGTGGCTGTTTGCCTACCACCGCGGCTTTGGCCCAGGCGAGTGCCTCATCCAGTAGCGTGACCGGTTCACCGCGTAGCTGGATACGTTCGACTAAGTGTCTGACTGCCAGGGCGAGTGTTTTGGCCTCGGTGGCATTGGGCCGCATCTTTTCGCTTAGGAAGCGCAGCAGTTTGTCGCGTCGGCTGACGACAGACGGCTCGCAAGGTAGCAGCGTCTCGGCGAATCGCGAGAGGTCGGGCGCTTCTCGGGCGCGTGCGCGTAGTATACTACCATTACCGGTAGGGCATTTTGGTTGGTTGGAACTAACGTGCGCTAAACGGTCCTTGGATTGGTTGGTTGTAACGACATTGTCCGACGTTTCGCGCGCGTTTTCGCCGCGTTTTTTTGGCGTTTCCGGCACGTTTTTTTGGCGTTGCGCCTTGTGCCGTTCCAGCCTCGCGCGGGCGGACTTGCGCTGGCCCGCTTCGCGGCGCATCCGCGGGCTCAAGACGGTCAGGATGCCGTTGCGTTCCGTGACGACAGCCACGTTTTGTCGCTGCAGTGTCCTCAGCGCTTCGGTCAGCTCGACGGCAGTGCAACGAGCGGCACGGGCGAGTTGCTCGGCCGTGCCGCTGATTAGACCACTGCGATCGTGCAACCACATGGCGCAGACCAGGCGAATCCATACGCCCACTTCGCAGCAATTGAGCATGGCCGTATCTTTGTCCCACGCATCCGGGTCGAAGATTATCTTGCCTGTTTGTTTAGTCATCTTTCAGCGGTAACGTCCCTTGCTTTTGCTGGATGCTGACGAGCAGCTCGTCATCGTTTGCCCTCCAGCGGGCTATCGTTTCGTATTGGTCCGGCGCCAGCTCGAGGCCTTCAAAGTGGATGTCCGCACACTTGTCGATGACACATTTTTTGATTTTGGCTGTTGCGGTGATACGTGGATAGCTATCCTTTTTCCCCATGTTCGAATCCTTTCATATTTGGCTGACGGCCGGGTTAGAGGGGACTGACCAGAACAACAATCCGGCCGTCAACCTGACGCCAACATTTTGAGAAAGAAGCAGCCTTATTCGGCGTTCGGCTGCTATAATAATCCGTTGAAGCCGGTGCATCCGTGCGCATCCCTGTGCCGAACCGGTTCATTGCCGATGGTTGCCATTCGATAGGTAATGCTGTTGCTGACCATATTGCTGGCGAGCCATCAGCTTATCCGCAGCGGTGGTAGCGAGCCGGATGCCGTACAATGGAGAGGCCACGTTGTCATCTGGGATTGGTTCTCATTCATCGTTGCACCTACGTATCCTTCGCTACCACCGGTTCGAATCTTTCAATTGCGACAATCACAACATCCTTTAGCTTTTCGCCGGTCTGCAGGTCCGCGTAATAACTCGGTGCGTCAGCGACCGGCTCAAATCGTAATAATATATCGTTCCTTATGTCACAGCCCTTTTCCGGCAACTGTCGAAACCAAATAAATTCGACCTCTGCTGACGGGTTGTGCTTTTGCAGCTCTTCAATAATGTCAATTACCTTCATCCGTGCCCCAACATTCCTTCATCCTATCGTTTCCGTTTTCTGCCCCAATACATGTACCAAATCAAGTAACTGAGCGCCGCTGCGAAGACTAGCGGGCCTAAAAACAATGATGCGAAGATGACCAGCACGTAGGTCACCGTCGCATCAACGCCAGGTTTGGAGCGCACGAGCGCGATTACTACGACGACCAGACCGGTGCCGACGATTGATAATAGCCAGACCAATTCCACATACGTCAGTAGCGGCTCGCACGTCTCGACAATATCTGTGTTCATCGTCTTAACCTTCATCAATCAACAAAGTGGGACCGTGCGATAGTTGCGGGAGACAGCACCTTGGACGCGGAATACGTTGAGATTTGACCCTTGAGGTGCTTGCACGGTCCCGGATTGATTCATTTTCTCACTCCTTGCCGGATAACGTTTCGTAATTACTGCGTATCTCGTTCGCCAGCGCCGCACGCTGAACGCTTAACTGCAAGGCAGACTGACATCGTTCGCAGACGAGCAGGCCAGCGCTTAATTCCGCCTTGGTACCAGCTCGCAACAAGCGGTGACATTTCGGACAGACCAGCTCGCCGTAGATGTTCACGATCGGTTGTGGGTACCGTAGCGGCATATCGTCCAGCTCTTCGACAGGGTGATAGCGCACTGCCCGCCAGTCAGAGAGTGATTCAATGGCCCACTTTGCTGGCGCCCGCTTGGTGATACAGGTGTCACACACAATCGCTAACGCCTGGCTTGGTAGCAGTGGTGCTATGAGGTTGCCGCAAACCGGACGCGACCATGTTGCCACCTTGTATAGCACGCAGAAGTTTAGATGCCCAGTGTCGCGTAGCTCGCGCCCGCAGGCGCCGCACCAAACATACGCCCGTATTCGTTCTTCGATTGCCGTCATGATTTCGCCTTAACTTGCCAGTCCGCCCGGCGGTTATCCGTATTGACGAACGGCACATCCTCGACATAGCGGGCGAGTTCCGCTTTAACCCAATAGCGAACGTTCAGCGATTCACATAACTGGATTGCCTCGATTGCGAACGCCCGCCAGTCTGTTGAGCTGGTTAGATGATTGAGCTTGCCGACCTTGTACAGTGTGACGAACTCGTGCGTCTCGTGAATGATCCGCAGCGATTCGTCCGGATTGAGCACCGGCTCGAGGCTGACCCATGTTTCGATACCGCTGTTGTGCGCCGCCAGCAATGCCATCACCCGCTCGCTTGGCGGCGCTGCGCGTTGTTCCCACTCGCGCCAGCGTTCATCCAAAAACGTCAATGTCACCGCGAATGCATCATGCGGTCCGTAAACATCCAAATCATCGGCTGCGCGGATACCACCTTTCGTGAGTACCTGGAACGGTACGCAATTGTCACGTAGTATCTCCAGGACGCGCCGGGTCAGGCGCAGCTCCGTATCCAGCGGCTGATATGGGTCACATGCAAAACTCAGTAGCACCCGCTCGTCCGTGCCGTGGAGCTTGGCGGCTTCCCGGCGGACGCGCTGAACTATATTGGGCTTGATGTACGGTGTGACAGCGACATTGTGTCCCAGCCACTGCAGGTAGCAGTATGCACACTTGTGGCCACAGCCGACGTAGTGATTCAGCGCCAACAAGCTGTATTCCAACGCCTTATTTTTTGGCCGGTAGATCACGCCCATTTTGTAGTTCCTCTAAGCCCATCTTCGGGCAGACAAGCGTTAGCAATACCCAGATTAAGCCGTGCAGCAACCAAGCGAACAATAGTAGTAGCCGCGCGACGAGCGATACGACAGTTAGTATGAGTACATAGACCAGCCGTCCAATGAGCAAAAGGACAGCTCGCGCCGCTTGCCGGGTCAGTGACACCATTGACAACTCCTTATCCATAGCACAACACCACCAAATATACACACCCAAATAATAGCGACTATCGCCGCCAGGCCGACGATTACCCAGTCGGCCTGGCGCCCTTGCTGCAATCCCTTGCGCATACGTTGCCTCCGTGCTTACCGGTAAAGCGCTGTGACCGTGCGGCCGATTGTCGGGTGCTTCCGGATCGACTTGTCAATCATCAAGCGAAGTAGCGTGTTCAAATCATCCAGAAATTGCCGACTGACACGGTCGGCGCCCCATTCGGGCCGCAACTCTTGTACTCGCAACCGTGCATAATGCCGCACGTGCTTGCGGTTGATCAGGAATGAATTATTGGCCATTATCAGTCCCCTTTCGAAAAACGTTTTGTGATTACGGTAAAAGACCTGCCGACGGGCGAAGCCAAGATGAGATACAAGTGGCGAGCTCTTGAAAGCAGAAAGTCGGATAACGTTGCAGATTGGTCAACGGAAGAAAGAGCACCCAGCCGTCGGCAGGCGTTCGTAGAAGGGAGGTAAAAATTTATCACTGTGCCCGCGCACTTTTGCAGCAGTGCCCCACAGTGTGCGAATTTCAGAAGGCGAGCACAGTGATTTTTTCCTTGCGTTGGCGGTGCGGAAAATCTATAATTGTGATAACGTCAATGATGTATGTGTCGTCGTGGGCGTAGCTCAGCGGTAGAGCGCCAGCTTCCCAAGCTGGCGCCCTCCTGGCACGTGAAAAAAACATTTCTGGATCAACATTGCAGCCACGCCAGACGCCTTATCATTGGTGAGGTTATGTTCCCCAGCGTATATACGGCGCGGGGACGGATTCCCACCCATCAATCTATCAGCGCTTGGCTGCGTTACAGCCAGCCCCGGCGCACGCCACGTACATACAGCCACTATGCGATGGTCATCGACCGGTTCAAGCCTTATGCGCCGCTAGATATGGCTGACCTCACTGTCGAACACATCGAACGCTACCTGACTAAGTTGCTAACGGCCAACAGCCGTAATCCCGGCCGTATGGCGAATGCTCACTTGACCGCGATCAAGAGTTTTTGTCGATGGTCGGCAGAACGATATGAGGTACCCAACCCTGCTGCAAAAATCAAAATGCTTCCAGAAAAGCCGCCGAGGCAGCGCGTGTTGACGCCAACGGAGTATGCCAGCGTCCTGCGAATTTGCCGAGGTCTCGAATCCGATGCAATCACATTGCTTGGTCATACCGGCCTGCGTGCATCCGAATTCCGGTCGCTAACATGGGCGAACGTAGCGGATGATCTGCGTTCGTTGAGTATCACCGGCAAAGGCCGCAAACACCGCCTAATCCCGTTGAATCAGACGTCGCAGACTTGCCTACGCAAGTATGAGCGCTCCCATTCTACCACTATGGACTTTGTAAAGAGCTATCATGCCAGGGATGCACTGTACAAGCTGTGCAAGCGTCTGGCCAAACGTGCGGAGATTAACCGATTCGGCCCGCACGCGATTCGTCATTACTTCGCTACCGAACTGCTGCGCCGGGGTGTGCCGATTGCAAAGGTTTCCAAAATTCTCGGTCACGCATCGATCCGGACGACGGAACAAATTTACATCCACTGGCTGCCCGACGACCTTGCAGGCGCGACCGATGTTCTGGATTGGATCTGATTCTAATCTTGCCATGATGTTAGTATTCCGTTTTCAAAATAGACGTAGGCGTATGGCTCAAAGCATCTTAAAATGTATGAGTAATCACTATAAACCCATTGTTCATGAGTCGAATAAGGTGTCACTGTCTTGTTAACATCGTTGGGTTTCCCCCAACTTGCGACGACCTGGATCTTATCCATACCGAAGGTAATTCTGCCCTGTAAAATGGCTTCCTTGACCTCAAGAGGCAATTCAGGATTCTTATCAACGAACCATTTGCGACGCGATCGATTGATTGCCGTCTCAACGTCGGAAATATAACCGTAATCAGCTAATATATCATGGAATTCGTAAATAGAGCAGGCGCTGTCACATCGGCTTTCAGCTCTGCGGCGCACCTCGTTTGTTAGCTTATCTGACCGATTATTGAAATAGGCCCACCGGAGTTGATCAGCGGGTACGCTTTGGAGTTGTTCAGGTGACATCATCGATGTAGCGACTGGTGACCCTGGACAACCCGCAAAGATAAGAAGACCCAGCACGGATAAAATCTTGAAGGTAGGATTCGTACCACAGCCTTGCGCGTATAGGGCGGATGAGGTACCGTACTGGGTCTTATTCGCGGATTGTAAAACCTTGTTTGGCATTGATTCCTACCTTCAAGATTTATCAGGCGTATTGTATCCACTAACTTGGCTTGATGCAAGGGAAAAATCGCGGGATCCGGCGGATTTTTACCTGTATTCTGCACAAACTCGGACGGTTCAAAGAGTTGCGGTTGAAAAATTTTTTTCGACTGTGGAGAGGAAAAGCAGACGTGCGAAACGGGGCATTTGGGTTGGCTTGGAAGGAGGAATCACAATATATAGTAGGTAAGCGATTTTTTGGTGGAGTTGGTCGACAGGGATTGTGGTTTTGGTTCTGTCCGGTTGATGTTGGGCGATGGGGAGTTGGGTGATCGGCGTGTCGTGGACTTTGCGGATGGGGTGTCCTCGCGCGTACGCGCGTAGTATATTACCACTATCGACAGGTATCTTGGTTGGTTGTAACTATAGTGCGCTAATCTATCCTTGTATTGGTTGGTTGTAACGACTTTGTCCGGCGTTTCGCGCGCGTTTCCAAAGCGTTTCCAAAGCGTTTCCAAAGCGTTTCCAAAGCGTTTCCAAAGCGTTTCAAAAGCGTTTCAAAAGCGTTTCAAAAGCGTTTCGCGCGCGTTGCAGTTGGATTATTTTTCGCGTAACTTGTGCGTTGTCCGGAGTTTGCTGACGTGTTATTTGCGCGTTTCCAAAGCGTTTCAAAAGCGTTTCCAAACCGTTTCAAAAGCGTTTCCAAACCGTTTCGCGCGCGTTGCAGGTGTGTTTGATTGAGCTGGTGACTATACGCGGCGCTTTGGCGAAGGCCGCGCACAAAAAAACCGGACGGGCAATCTGGACCATCCGGCTTGCCTTGGAAGGAGGAATCACTACATGTAGTAGCTAACTGATTTTTTCGCGTAGCTTGTTGATAGCGATTGTGGTTTGGACCGTCTGCGCTTCATCCTGAGCCGTCTGGAACTGCTTGACCGCTTTGTCATCGGCCGTCTTTTTGAATATCTCGCCGCCCTTGATGACCTCGGCCAATTGTGTAGCGACAGCCTTCTTGCGCCAACTCAGGATCAGGCCAATAGCTAATTGCACAACGGCCAGCCCGGCCAGTATAGTCTTAGCATACGGAAAGCCGCTTGTCGTCTGCACCAATACCTGCAGCGGCTTGATCGCTTCGCCAATCTGTTCGGCGGCAACCTGGACGTCACTGTTCGGGTCACTCATATATTCGTGGAATTCGCTGACGTCTTCCGGCTCACATGCCATCGGCAGGACCGGCAACAGGACACAGACACTGAGCAACAAAATTTTCGACTTCATGCTTTGCTCCTTTCCGACTCCTGGTCGTTTTGGCGAGCGGAGTCACTTGCTGGGGCTGTATCGCATATACCATTCGCTTGGCGATACGCCCGGAATAATGCGTTCTTGAATTGTGCGATTGCTACTTGTGCCGCTTGAGCAACGGCCGCGAGCTCACCTATCGATGCGCTTGCGCCGACGATTTGCTCTTTTGCGGCGATGATTTGCTCTTTCAACGGCGTAAATTCCGCGTCCAATTGTCCCAGACGATTGTAGATACTGCGCAACTGTTTCATCTGCGTGCCTGCTGTTGTTGACTTATCGGCCATGCCTTAGTTCCACCTTCAGCTCGTCAATCCCAGCTTTAATGTACTCGATGTCTTTCTGGATTGCCACCATACTTTTATCAAGCGATGCCGTTGTGCGCTCGAGGGCGTCGATTCGCTGGCTGTTGGCTTGACTGGCCTTAGTATTGTCTTGGGCCCGGCTGTTGACCGTAGCAAACGCCAGCGTCAGCGACACGAGCAGTGTCGCAACCAAGATAATCGTGTGGACAATCTTGGGCAGTTTCTGGAACCAGCACAACAGTTTTTGACCGTTCGTATTCGTCATGCGATTAGGAACCCCACGAGCGCCACCATACGCTGGTTGCGCCGGTCGTCTTGTAATACTCACCCTTTCTGATCGGGATAGACAGTGTGTTATAGCCACCGTACGCGATACCGAGCTCGGTTGTTGGCGGATTGTCCGTACCGGCATATACCTTCATCAGCGCGCCGTTATTGTTTAGCGCAACCACAAAGCTGTCACTTCCTGCCTGATAGACGGTATTGTTGCTTCTGGCCTCGGGCGCGCCAAAGAGTCCACCGATATGGGCGAGCTTGTAATCATGCGAGGTAGTGACTGCACTGCCATCGACACCAACCTTTGCTTCTAACGCCTCAACGGCGTCCTGCAAATCGTTGGGATGTCCAGCCATCACGTCGTCAACATTGTCTGTTTTCGTTGAGTAGCTATCCAGACTGGTCGGAAAATTTGTCGCCATGAATCACACCCTTACCTATGACTTGCCGTGCGTTTTGACCTGCTGACGGCCGCCGAGCTTCGCTCGAAGCGTCGCAATGTCCTGGCGGGTGACGTAATTGATGTACTCTTCTTTGATTCGCCCGCGCAGCCAGCTTAAAACAATGTTATTGACAAATTGCTCTGTCGTCATCGGCTGGCCTTCTGCATTGAGCTTGGCCACGATTTCTTCTAACAACTGGAATTCGTCTGTGTCTTCCGGTATTTCAATTTCGGCCCGCATTGTCGCACCTTACGTCGCAATCGTGATTACGCCGCCGCCGTCGTCGGTCAAGTCGCCGTTAGCGACCTTGATCTTGATTACATCATCGACGCTGGGTGTGCCGTCGATTTCCTCCACCGTCAGTCGGTTCACCGACCGCCAACTGCCGGGCGTGCCCGCGTTGTAACATTCTTTCAGCACGCCGTTGACGACGCAAAAGTCGCCTACCTTTGCCGCGCCGCTCGGCACACTCGAACGGTTGTAAAGTCGCATATCCCCAACGGTTTGTTCCTGCTGCACTTCAAACGGCAGGCCGGCAGCATCGGTATTACAAAACCGCGCCAGATAGCCGGTACCATACTTCGCTTGGCCATATTTGAATTGGCCATACTTACCCGTCATGACATCGTCGGAGACAAATTTGATCCCGTTGGCATCGATGATGACGGCGCGTCCGCTTTCCGCCGTGCGGATTAAACCGCCGGTTATGGTGGCACCGGTGACCGAGCCACTGAAAACGTTGCCCAACTGCGCGGTGATCGCTGCCAATGTTTCAACGGTGATCATCTCACCCCAATATGGCTTGCCGCTACCGATAGGATGCGCTGTGCCGCCTTCATTCACGCAGACGATCCACTTGTTGGGACCCATTGCCTCGCTGAGCGTATTCGTTCCCAAGAATGTCTCTGTCTTATCCTGGTTCCAATAGATGTACTTTGCCGCCAGGCCAGTTGCTTCGGCCGTAATCTCATGATTCTGACCCTTGTAGGTTACGACGCCAGCCGTCCAGCCAATCTTGTCGTTTGGTTTCTCTAACCAGTCAATGCCAGCAAGGATCGGCACCGACAGTACAGGCGGTTCGACGGTTGTGGATTTTGGGTACTCGTTCCAAAGTTCCTGCGGGCTGCGCGGATGCACAACGACTCGCTCCGCGGCTTTCGGGCTTTGATGACCCGGAATTGGTATGGGCGGCGTACCGCTGTCGCCGTCATACTTGGCCGCGTTGTACTCGCTGGCAGTCAGCGTATAGCGCTGCTGAACGGTCTTGCGAATATTCGTCAGACGATACTTGCGCTTGTACGTTGCCGTCGGGCCGAAGATGAACACATCCGCTCGTGATGGTTGGATCGTCCAGGTGTCGGTAATCGTAATCGTCAAGCCGTCGTCGCTGACTGTGCTGACAGTATGATCTTCGATTGCTTCCTGTTTGGTACCGGGGTCGTATACGCGGACCATTACCTTGTCCGTATCACCGCTTGGCGTGACGGGCTTATCGATGGTGATACTGTTACTTGATGCGCTGACTACCCGGCCGCCACACTGCCAATCGGGCACATCGTGCTGCAGATAGATGACATCGCCGACGGTCGATGCAATCGCGTCAATATCGGCGCCGAATTCCACGATGTCAGTTAGGAGCCGATTCTCTGCCAAGCGGAGCTGACCGGCCCGCCAGGCTTCGCTTTGCTTGATGATGCCGAACAGCTCGAGCGTGAGCTTGCTGTTGGGATTATTGATCTCATCATCGAAAATCGTGAATGCCGTCCGCTGAAAATCCAATAGTTCATCGCGGTAATGCACTTCGATCTCGCTCGCTCGTTCGCTTTGCGGCAAGTATGTTCGGCAGAAGTTGCCCGCAGCGATATTGCCGACACAGAACATCTGGACTGGGTCCGCTGCCTTATCGATTGCCAGCGTCAGCTTGATACCATCCCAGACAAGCGTACAGCGTGCGATCTCGCATACCTTCAGCGCCGCTTCCCATACACTGGTGCCGGTGTCGAATCCGCCGTTGAACGTGACGCGCTTTTCCGTGCTGCCCTCACCGTCGTCGACGCTTTGGTCGCAATATTGCGCGAGCTCGTAGAATTTCACTAAATCCAAGCGCGACGGGTCCATGCACTCGTAGCGCTCGATTGCGTACGCCGTGCCGCCACCGTCACCAGAGATGACCGGCTGCGTGAGAATGTCCCACAGAACCCAGGCCGGGTTGGTGCTGTACTCTAATGACCAGGTCGAGCCATTGTAGACATTGACGATCCGGCCTTGCTGGATGCAGCTTACTTGCAGACTGCCGTACAATTGCTCGGTAGCCAAGGCCGAAATCCCTAAGATTGCCAGGCCCGGATAAGCAAATTGGTCGTTGAAGACCTCGCGCACGCTACCTAAGTGCATTTCTTGACTAATCAGCGGTGACGGGTCATCAATCGTCACCTTGGTCACGCGGATGTCGTAACGTTTGCCGTTCTCAATTGTGACCGGGTCGCCTCCAATATACTCCTCACTTGCCTTGAAATTCTTGCGAATCGGTGAGGTCGTCGCCCACGCGCATGTACATGCGACTAACGTAGACCATGAGCCTACATCATGCTCACTGATTTCGACCTTGAATTGGATGGGCGTCAGCAAGAGAAAACCCTGATAAGAGCACCATATCCCCCGCGGAAAGAGCAATTCGATTTCCAGGTCATCGAAATCATTGTCCGGTGTCGTGTAGACTTTGGCGCCGCCGGTATTGGTGACCAGAATGTTCGGATGGTATTCGACCTTCGTTTTATCAAAGAAGCTGACGTGCGTTTGATTCAGCGTGCCTTTTTTTTCGTCCGTCGTGACATCGGTAAAATTCGCTGCCGGCTGGTCGTTGATCCGAATGCTGTCGGCAATGATGCCTTCAACTGGACCCGCACCTAATGCCAGTAGTGTCTTGAGAATCTGCTTGGTAGCATCATCATCGTCCGGCTCGGTATGTACGGCAATCACATTGCCATAGAGCTGGTTCTTGCCGTAGAAGCGCGGCTGAACGATATTTTCTTCCTGCAGTGTGGCTGGATTCCAGCCGAACGCCTGCGATGTATTGCTGTCGAAGTCCGGACTCTTCTGTTGCGGCGGTGGCAAGATTGCCTGCATCAGCATCCCACCAGCCAGTACCATCGAAGCAGTGACTACGGTCGCCAGCAGGCTTCCTGTAGTTGCGCCTGGAACTAATGCGGCCGAGACTTGCGGGCCCAACCATGCGGACGCCACGACGACGGCGATCATGGCAACGGCGCCCCAGATTTCATCGTCACCCAGCACGGGCATGATGACCAGTTCATCACCCGGACGCGGCCAGCACGTTTGCCAGAATTGTTTTTCGACCGGCATGCCGTTCAGGTGCACGACCACGTCGACATTCTTGGGTACGACGGCCGCGCAGAGTTCGGCAATCGTCTGCCTGTTGTAATCCAGCAAGGTGATTTGCCGCTCGTCCCGGCGGAACGGATTGCGGACCTGCAAAAGTTTTATCTGCTCCGGCATATCGGTAGAATCCTTCAATCTTGCGCGCGTGCTTATCCAACCGCTCGACCGTAACTGGACGTGTGCGGGTGACGTGCATAAACTCTGTGCAATTGGCCAAGATGACACCAAGATGATGCGCCCAGCGGCGCCGCTGAAAGACGACGATGCAGAACGGTTCGGCATGAGTCAATTGTACGAACTCAGCTTTACCTGCCTGGATCGCCGCGTCACGGGCCTGCTCATCGTAGATGTAGCTGCGCGCTGGCAAATTCAAACCCGCGCGCCGACAGACCTCTCGGCACAGATTCCAGCAGTTGTAGCTATCCGGCCCATTCCCATCTTCGGCAAACGGTTTGCCAATCAGGTCGTCGTAATGCAATTCGCTCATGCGATCTTTAATCCACCACGTCGCAGGCCCGGACAGCCACCGAAGTGGACCGAATTTTGGCGCTGCCGACAATTGGCCAGCGTTCGATTGCACGTGGTATAACCCGCCGTGCCACCACTGGTATACGTGCCGCTGTAATCGCTGCTGTCCGTGTCGTCGAGTGTGAAATTATCCGCGTCCGTCTTGGTAATCGTGTAGCTGCCGTCCAGAGACGGCGTGATCCCCGCAATGTTGGCCAAGCGGATACTATCACCCGTGGCAAACGGATGCTCAGTGACCTCAATACTAACCGGGTCAGTGCCGCTTAGGGTGACATCTGCGACGGTCTCGCGCGTGTAGCTGCATTCCGCTGTCTCAAACCGATTCCAGCAATGCAGCGCCCGATACCGGCGCAGCGGAAAGCGTTGGCGTAACAAATTCGGCGCTCCTAACGTCAGCGATACCCATTGTGCGTCGCTTTGCGATGCCATCACATCGAACGTTTTTTGCAGCTCCGCGTAATCCTCCGTCAGATGCGCACTATTGACTACCGTTAAGATGACGGTCGAGCCAACGGCCCCTTTGAGTTGTTCGAGATACGGTTCCAGTATGCGCGTGACATTCGCCACGCGGAGCTGCCAGGTGGGCAGCTCGCCTTTGGCCTGGTCACTCGCTTGATCCAGTGTGAAATTCCAGCCAGGATAGACAATCGGTACCCGTTCGGTACCGTTGCCCATAGACCAAAGCATCGCGATTTCATCTGCTGTCAGCGCCCGGTCGAAGACCATAACATTGTCGATGAGTCCGTCAAATTCATCATTGTCCTGTGACCAGAAGCCGCACCTGCCGATAATGAAATCTATATCGTTGTCGCCGGTCGTGGTGCCAATATCGTTACGTGACGGCGATGCAATCAGACCGTTTTCATCGTAAAGCCATGCTTTGTGTTCCGTACCCTTGTGCCGCTGAACGGCAAAGTACCACTTGTTCTCTACGGCTTTGCTTATCGTCAGCGTTTTATAAGCACCATCGTAAACACTAAACACGAATGCTTGGTCCGTCTTAGCCAAGTACAGATGCGTCCGCTGCTTATTCCACACGAATCTGTATTTGGCGGTCAGCGTAGGTTTGAACCATCCACAGATCGTAAAATCCTTGCCATCGAAATCGATGTCCGAGTCGCTACCGCAATTCACTGTATCATTCTGTGCCGCATCAAAATCGAAGCAATTGTTTATCTTGCCCGTTGCAGACAGTAGTGATGTGTTGCGCGTAGCGGTACCGTTTTGTCCCTTGGCGCTGTCGATGACCGTCGTATTGGCGGCATTGTCGTTCAGCTTGAAGTGTCGGACGCAGCCGGTATCGTAATAGTAATCCGTCAGCCAGGTCACATCTTCCGTATTGCGGGCAAACCGCCGGACTGTACCTGCCGAATCGTTCAAGAGCAGTTCCAGCAATAGTAGCCATGCGCTGGGCGTTGCGAGCTTATTTTTTTCAATTAGCAGTGCTGCGGGTAGGTCTTTCATGCGATCCGTTCTTCCAACGTGAACGTTGCCTGCCAGCTTCCGGGCCTTTTGGGTTCCATTCGCCAGACAATCGGCGCCGTCAATCGTACCTCATAGGTCGTCTGTTCAGTTGGGTGCGTCCAATAGAAGCTATCGGCGCCAACCTTAACCTCCGCTTGCAGCGCCTCGAGCAATACCTTGTCCGTAGCAGTCAGGCATCGATAGGTGACGGACCATTGTTTCGATACCCGCGTAAATTCCGCGCGGCTCAACCGAGCGCCCGATCCGAAGTCCGTGCGAATCGTCGGGTCATGCGCCGCCGTCTCGCCGAAATTCTGCGCACTTGGCTTGCGTGAAAGTTGTGGGAATGTCGCCGTCACCGTCGATTAGCCCCGATGAGATTGAACAGTTCACCGCCCTTGTAATAATTTTTCAGAATCAAGCCGACGATCCACCGCTCACCATCGAACGTGACATCCGGCTGCGTTGCCTGCATCGGCATGCCGGTTTGATTGTGAATATTGATGACAATATTGCCGCCCGCTGCACCACGTGGCAGGACCGTCTCGCCGCGTTGCAGAATCGCTGGGAATTCGTCCGCTGCCAGCCCACCGTGCAAGCGGGGCGCAGCGGCAAACGCCAATGCTGGCACGGTCCGTCGCGCCGCGATCCGGCCGACGATACCGCCAGCGTGCGCCTGAATGCCCAGAATGCTGCGCAGGCCACCTGCCATAACTTCTGCCAATGGCTCGGTAATGAAGCGGCGCATGACCAACCGCGCCACGTCCTG
>LJVB01000045.1 GCA_001304215.1 Acidithiobacillales bacterium SM1_46
GGCGATGCCCGTAACGCGCCACGCCGAGGGCGCCTGCCAAGAGCAGCGTCGGCACAATGCCAAATGGCGTGAATGCCGCCAGCAGAGCCGCTCCCGCCGTAACCCCTCCCTGCCACCAATCGCCCACGGCTTTGTTGCCGAGCCGATAAACAGCCACCGCAAAGATCCCAACGACTATTGGCCCAAGGCCGTAGAACACGTCCTTCGCCGCTGCAAAGGTGCCGTATTGCGCGTAGGCCAATGTCAACGCAAGCATGATGACGAACGACGGTACGATGAAGCACACGCCGGCGAGCAGCCCTCCCCACCAGCCCGCTCGGACGTAGCCGACGTAGATACCCACCTGTGTGGCGCCAGCACCGGGCAACAAATTGACCAGCGCCAAGCCCTCCAGAAAACGCTTCTTGGAGAGCCAGTTGCGCTTTTCCTGGAATTCAGTCTGCATCAGCCCCATGATCGCGGGCCCGCCATAGCTCATGGCGCCAATCTTGAGAAAGCCGCTTCCAATCTCCCGCCAGTGACGGCGAAGCGCTGAATCGACCATGAATCCTCCTCTCGCATAAGGCGAGATGTCAGAAAAGGAGCGGGCGTGCCAACGTATAGACGAGGCCCGTGGCCGCACAGGCGCCAATCACAGGGATGATCCCGATTTTGAATCGCCATAGCGCGATAAATGCCGCGATGCCGACAATGGCCGACACCCACTCAAATCCGACGGACAACGATCGGATATTGAATGGCTGCGCGAAGCCCTGCGGCCAAAGCACGTGGTAAGCGAAGAATGCCGCGAGATTCAGCACCACTCCCACCACCGCCGCAGTGATTGCCGAGAGTGGCGCAGTAAATTTTATTTCATGGCGCGTCGCCTCGACCGCCGGACCGCCGACTAGAATAAAGAGAAAAGATGGGAGAAAGGTAAAGAAGGTCGCCACGCTTGCGCCCGCGATTCCCGCCAGGGCGAGCGACCACGGACCGAACACCTCCTTGGTCCAGCCGCCGATAAAACCGACAAAGGCGACAACCATAATTAGAGGACCCGGGGTGGTCTCCCCAAGTGCCAGCCCGTCGATCATCTGCAAGCCGGTGAGCCAGCCGTACTCCTCGACACCACCTTGGTAGACGTACGGAAGCACGGCATAGGCACCACCGAAGGTGAGCAGTGCGGCCTTGGTAAAGAACCAGCCCATGCGAGTGAGCGTTCCCTCCCAACCCCACTGCGCGATGAAAAACGTCATCGCAACACCCCAGATGATCAGGCCGACCGCCGCGAACATGGCCGAGCGTGCCCACCTGAAACGGGCATGCTCTGGTGCCAGAGTATGGTCGTCGATCAGTGCCGGACCGTAGGCTTTGTGGCGCTCGCCGTGATGACCGCCCGCCCGAAACTTGTCGGGCACCACATGACCACCGAGGTAACCAATCAGGCCGGCGCCGAGTACGATGTAAGGAAACGGGACATCGAGCGCGAAAATCGCGACAAACGCCGCCGCCGCGATCGCCCACAGCACGCCGTTCTTGAGCGTGCGCGACCCGATGCGATAGGCCGCGAATACCACGATCGCAGTGACCGCTGGCTTGATGCCATACAGCACTCCGGCGACCGCCGGAATGTTACCGAAGGCGATATAAATCCAGGTCAACGCGATAAGAATGAAGAGCGACGGCAACACGAACAACGTGCCCGCCATGATGCCGCCGAGCGTGCCATGCATGAGCCAGCCAATATAGGTGGCAAGCTGCTGCGCCTCCGGGCCGGGGAGCACCATGGTGTAGTTCAGGGCATGCAGAAAGCGGTGTTCGCTGATCCAGCGCCGACGCTCGACCAATTCCTGATGCATCATCGAGATCTGGCCGGCCGGTCCGCCAAAACTCACGAAACCGAGCTTCAGCCAATACCAAAAGGCCTCGCCGAACGATACCGGGGCAGGCGCCTCCGTCGGCACCGCCGCCTTTCCTGAATGCTCAGACATGCATCACTCCCGTTGTTGATAACCGATATAGAGACTGTCGAAGACGGCGCTGGCTGCGGTCAGGAGCGCATCGTCCTTGCGGTACTGCTCGCGCAATCCGGTGAGCACGGCCGCGATCCCGGCCGCTTCCGCCACGGGCGCGCCACCTACGTCGAGGCAATGCACGAGCGCCGCCACCCGCATCAGCGCGCGATCCTCTTCCAGCCCGAAGCTTGCGGCCAATACCTCGAAAGTGACGCGCGTGCCCACATGCGAAAAGCGCGCGCCGTCGAAATCGAATCCCAGCGCGTTCCGGGGACAGCGCCGGATATCTTTCAGCCAGAGAATCCTTGCCTTGGGGTCCACGAAACGCCGGATGAGCCACGCCGATGCCAGCCGATCCACCCACGGGCGCGCGCGTGTCGCCCAGAGCCGGCCCCGATAACCTCGCGCATCGAGTCGCGGCACGGTACCCGTCTGCGTGATGGGTTCACCTGGCGATTGCGTGGCGCGCAGCAAGGCTTCTATTTCGAGAAGCATGGCCTGTGCCTCCTCGGCGGCGGCACCGGGAAAATAATCCGTGGCGCGCACCGCCTCGAATTCGCGCCGCAGCTTTCGGAGGGCGTCGGCGCTGCCCCGCCGACGTAGCACGGCGGTTCCCCGAAATTTCCGCAGGCCTTCGATAATCCGGCCATACTCGCCAGTGCGATCGAACATGGCTCTGAATGCCGTGGACTCGGAGGGCGGCAGGTGATCGAGCACCAGGACATGCGCGTTGCCGCCCGCGCCGCGGATGGTTCCCGCCTGGGCCTCGAACAGTTCGCGCGCTCCGGAGGATTCCGGCAGTAGATAGACGCCATCGCGCAACACCGCCGCGCCGCGCGCCTTGAGGGCCCTCCACACACGCATGCGCGCCGTCCCGCGCCGGCCGGACAGGCTGATCACCAGCGTGAGCCATCGAAGCCGCGTCGGAGCGTTCATGTGGAATATATTACATGGCTGTGGAATCTATAACATTAGTTACCTACCTCGGGAGATTTGCCATGGTTCGCGCCCTGCTTGCCCTGTTCCTGTTGGTGATGCCGCACCTGGCCTTTGCGGCCGACCTGTCGCTCAGGCCCGTCAAAGTCGCCGATGGCGTGTATGCCGTGATTGGCGCGCTGGAGGGTCAGACCTACGAAAATGACGGTCTCAACGCCAATCTCGGCTTCGTCATCGGAGGTGACGGTGTCCTCGTCATCAATACCGGTCCGAGTACGCGCGTCGCTACCGCCCTGCATCGCGCCATCCGCGCCGTAACGGACAAGCCCGTGAAGTGGGTGGTCAATACCAACAGCCAGAACCACTACTGGCTAGGAAACGCCTACTTTCAGAGACAGGGTGCGCAGCTCTATGCCCACAAGGAGGCAGTACGGCTCATGCGTGAGTTGGGTACCGGGCAACTTGAGGACAACCGCAATCGGCTGAAGGAACGGGCCGCTGGTACCACGCTCGTGTTTCCTTCGAACGAGGTCGACAAGGCGCACCGAATCGATCTCGGTGACTGGGCGGCAGAACTGAGGCACTTTGCCCCGGCCCATACGGCGGGAGACCTCGTGGTGTGGCTTCCGTCCGCAGGCGTGCTTTTCAGCGGGGACATCATCTACGTCGACCGGATGCTTGCAGTGATTCCAATCAGCAGCACGACCGGGTGGATCGAGGCCTTCGATGCCGCCATATCGCTATCCCCCAAGGTCATTGTGCCTGGCCACGGCAAACTCACCGACATCGCCAAAGCGAAGCGCGAGACGCGTGATTACCTCGTGCTATTGCGGGAGAGTGCCCGGAAGGCGGTCGATAATCTTGCCGATCTCAACGACTTTGTGAACAAGCTCGATCAATCGAAATTCAAGCATCTCGCCAACTTCGAAGAACTGGCGCGACGCAACGCCAACATGACCTATGTCGAGATGATGAAGGAAGCCTTCTAGTCCGTATCACGCTCGCGGCGCCGGTAACGCAGAAAGATGAAACGCTGTTCCTTGCCAGCCGGCGTCGCATGGGTCTCACCAACCTCCTCCATCAACTCAAACCCCGCTCCCAATTCCGCGCTCATGCGCGCGGCGTCGTACTGACAGATGTCCAGCCCGCTGCACTTCGTCGGACCGCCAATGGCAAAGGTCGCAATGATGAGATGTCCGCCCGGCTCAAGGCCCTCATTGACCGCCTTCACATACGCACGCCGGTCTGGCGGGTCGGTGAGGAAATGAAACACCGCCCTGTCATGCCACACCCGGAAGTGATGAGGTGGCTGAAATGAAGTGATGTCGGCCTCAATCCACTCCACTGACCGCGCAAGATCGCCCAGACGCGCTCGCGCGCAGGCCAGCGCCCTGGCGGAAACATCCAGCACGGAAACGTGCAGGTAGCCGCGCGACAGCAACCGGTCTACCAGAACTGATGCCCCGCCACCGACATCGATAATGGGCGCATCCCGATCCACACTCGCGCGATCAATCAGTCCAAGCGATACCGCTGGCTCTCGCTGGTACCAACTTACCTCCAGCGGCGATTTGGTCTGGTAGATGTTTTCCCAATGAGCCTTGTGGTCCATTTGCTGCCTCCGCGCGCCGACTTTGAGACGTCCCGCGCAACGATACACATGGCCGGCAAGCTCAATGGGCTGGATTGAGTCGCGGGTGTGTCTCTTCGCTCCAGATGTACACGACCAGGCCCGAAAGCCCCATGGCAATGGCCACGAACCACAGTCCTGATTCCAGCCGACCGGAAAGGTGCGCCACCAAACCGAGTAACAATGCGCCGATGCCATAGCCGAGATCGCGCCAGAAGCGGTAAATGCCAATTGCGCTGCCGCGCCAGCTGGGGTGGGCAATATCGGCAACCGCGGCAGAGAGATTCGGGTAGAGCAGTGCCATGCCGAAGCCGGTGACCGCCGCCGACAACGCCCACCACCATACAGCTTCGCCGGCGAGCATCATGGCCACGCCCGCTCCGCACAGCCACATGCCCCACACAATCGGCTTCTGACGGCCAATATGATCGGACAGTTTGCCGGTGAAGAACTGCAAGCCGCCCCACACGAAACCATAGACGCCGACGACCCATCCGATGTTGGCAAGACCCAAGCCGCGCTCGTAGAGGTAAACCGGATAAACCACCCATATCAGCGCGTCGACGAATTTCTCGATCAACCCGGCTTGACTGATCGCCGCCATGCGCCGGTCGCGCCAGCTCATGAGCGTGAATACTTCCCACGTCGTCGGTTGATCGCCAATGTTCTGCGGATATCGCGCCCTGGGTCCGGTGGCCTTGCCAGCGGCGTGGCGCGCGCCCTCAGCGTGCGCCCAAGAAAGCGTCTCCTTTACCCAGACGGCTGTCAGCACCATCGCCGCGACGATCACGACCGAACCAAAAACGAACAGGCCCATGCGCGGTCCCAGGCTCGACGCAAGATAGCCAGTGATGATGCCGGCAATTGCCACGCCGACGTATCCCGAGAACTCGTTGAGGCCCATCGTCAGGCCGCGCTGGTCGGCCCGCGTGATATCCAGCTTGGCGGTTTGCGTCATCGACCAGGTGAATCCCTGGTTCATGCCAAGCAGCACGGTTGCAGCCACGATCCAGTTCCAGCCAGGGGCATACAAAATCATGAAGGGGATGGGAATGGCCGAAGCCCAACCCAGCAACAGAACCGTCTTTCGACCCAACCGCTCGGAAAGACGACCGGCGACAAAATTCAGCGCGCCTTTGACAAATCCGAAAGCGACGACGAATGCCATGAGCAGAATGAACGATCCGCGTGGCACGCCAAACTCGCTTTCAGCCAGCGCCGGCACGACGGTGCGCATCATGCCGAGCGTCAGCCCCACGAAAAACACCTGCACCAGCTGATGCAGGAACTGCGCGAGATTGTCGCGGATGCCGTGACGGTATCCGGCGAAGCTCCGGGGTGCGTGCTGCGCAGTGTTCATGGCGTACGGCGCGACTTCGAATCAGGCAGCGATGTTTGCGGCCACCATGCGGTCCATGGCCGCCGGCCGTGGTGGAATCTCGCGCGTGAGATACTCGACGAAGCCCACCTTGTCCATCGACAGCGCCGGGTTCCAGCGCTTCTCGAAACCGAGCGTGGAAGAAGGTTTGCCCGAGAGCCCGGCACCACAAACGCTTCCGGCCTGGTGGCCAGGAAACAACTCCACCTCATTTGGCAACGGCAAAAGCTTGGCGTGCAGGCTGTCGTAGAGTTGCGCGGCCATTTCCTTTTCCTTGCCGGCCAAATCCGGACGTCCGATGGCACCGACGAACAATGTGTCGCCGGTCACGACGAACCACGGCGCATCACCACGACGCTTGTCGGTCACCAACAGGCAGATGCTGTCCGGCGTATGACCGGGAGTATGCAGCACCTTTATCACCACGTTGCCCACCCCGATGATCTGATTGTCCTTCAGCGGCTCGAAATCGAATTTCACGAGTTGTTGGTCACTTTCGTGCAGGCAATAGGGCGCGTCGACCATCTGAGCAAGCTTTCGGCCGCCCGAGTAATGATCAGCGTGCACGTGCGTATCGATCACGTGCGTAATGGTGACTTTGGCCTCCCTTGCCTGGTCGATGAACCATTGCTCGTCCCCGGCCACTACGTCTACGGCCACGGCCTTGCCAAGACCGCCGCAACCAAAGAAGTACGACAGCGTCGATTCCTTCGATGCAAGTTGCTTGAAGAACATTTGATAGTCTCCGGGTAATGGGGTCAGAAGTTGATCAAATCGCGAGCGGCAAACCACGCGCGCGCCACTCGGCGACGCCGTCTTCGAGGCGCACGGCTCTGATGCCCTTCTTGGCAAGCAGGTCCACGGCCTCCTTCGCCATCAGGCAGAAAGGACCACGGCAGTAGGCGACGACCGGCTTGCCCTTCGGCAATTCACCGATCCGCGCCTTGAGCTCGGCGAGGGGAATGGAGCGCGCATGCGGAAGATGTGCCGTCTGGTACTCGGACTCGGGTCGCACGTCGAGCACGATGACATCACCGCGCTTGGCCTGCGCGAGCAGTTCCTTTCCGCCCACGGGCGCGAGTTCCGATGAATGGGACACGAGATCCTTCATGGCCGCCTGAAGTTCGAGCAGGCGCTCTTCGGCGACAGACCGGAGCGTCACCCACAGTCCCGATACCTGATCGTCCAGCAACCGATAAAAGATATTCTTGCCGTCGCGCTGCGACTCCACCAGACGCGCCGCCTTGAGCTCCTTCAGGTGGGCACTGGCCAGCTTGACGCTGATTTCGGTCGCGGCGGCGAGTTGCTCGACACTCTTCTCGCCCTGACCGAGAACCTCGATTAGCTCCAGGCGCTTGGGGCTGGACACCGCCTTGCCGATGCGGGCCACCTGTTCGTAGAGCAAGGTCTTGACTTGTCTGGCTTTCATTTGGCTATCGTTCTAATGAACGTTAGAATGATAGCCCGGGCCGGACCCCTGTTGTCAACACCCTCCGAACGGGGAATTACTTTCGGCCGGATCGCCGTTGGCGACGGCTGGCCAGCCTGCGCACGAACGTCGACCGGGGACTCGACCCGCCCCGTCCGCCCTCCAGCGCCACAACGTGGGACGTCAGCGGCAGCGCGCTGGCGTTGTCGAATTCGCAAGCGGCGCGCACCGCCCCCTCCGCGATCGCGCGCGCATCAAGCTTTTGGTCGTAGCGCGCATACAGCGCGCCAAGGGCAAATTCGCAGCCCGAGCCAATCGCCCAAAAACGCGAGAACTCATACACATCTCGCAGCGTGCTGAGATAGAACGTTCCGTGGCGATTGGCGATGAGCATGTCGAGCTGGATTGTCTCGTAGGGTTCTTTCTCCTCCTTCGGATTGAGAAAGTACTGTTCCTTCAGCACCGGATGCAGGGCCCGAAAGCTCTCGAAGATGGCCTGGCGGGAGTCGAGCCGCAAGGCGCCGGCATGTTCGCGCACCAGGCTTTCCATCACCTGCCGATGGGCTGGGGCGCCAATGAGTCCCACCCATGACTCGCCCAGGCGCAGGATCTTGCTCGCCTCGGCCTTGTAAGTCGCGCTGTATTTCTTGGCGCCAAACGAAGTTAGCGTATCGGCGGCAATACAGGCCTGGTTGCCTTTTCGCACAACGACAATGGTCGTCATTTCTTCCTCCTGTCGCGCGCCGTGCTGCGCCCGGCACGCCGGCCTTCTTCGCGCCGGGTGCGACCTGCCAGGCGGCTCCGCCGGGGGCGCTCGGGCGCGGCGTCCCCCTTCTTCCTTTTTAGTTCGGTTTCGGGCGGCGACAGACCGGCAAGCGCGTAGAGCGCTGCGGTAGATTCGGCATCAAGGTCCTCCGAACGTCCCGCACGAACATGACGCGGCAACATGACATTGCCGTAGCGCACCCGGATCAGCCGGCTTACTTTTCCACCGACGGCCTCCCACAGGCGCCGCACCTCGCGATTGCGGCCTTCGCGGAGCGTGACATGGTACCAGCGGTTTGCGCCGGTCCCGCCCGCGTCGACGATGGTATCGAAGCGCGCGGGACCATCGTCCAGCACCACACCATCTCTCAGGCGCCCCAGCATGTCGTCCGTCACTTCACCCAGGACGCGCACGGCATACTCCCGCTCAATCTCGCTTGAGGGATGCATCAGGCGATGCGCCAGCTCGCCATCTGTTGTAAAGAGCAACAGACCCGACGTATTGAAATCGAGACGTCCGATGGCTACCCAGCGGGCATTGCGGATTCGGGGTAGATTGGCGAATACCGTCGGCCGGCCTTGCGGGTCCGAGGCTGTGCAAACCTCACCCTCCGGTTTGTGATAAACCAATACCCGCGGTCGCGCCGCGCGCGCGACGCCAGTAACCACATGTCCATCGATGGTGATGGTCTGCTGCGGTGTTACCCGCTGCCCGAGCGTGGCGGGCAGGCCGCCCACCTTGATCCGCCCTTCGGTGATCCACTGTTCAATCTGGCGCCGCGAGCCTACGCCGGCGCGCGCCAGGACTTTCTGTAGGCGCTCTCCTTCCACTTCAAACTGCGATGCGCTGATACGCGCGAGAGTGCTGTGCAGGAATGCGCGAAAGCCGCGAGCGCAAGAAGCGCTGGAGCGGCCCGCGAAAGTCATGGGTACCGAAATCGGCGAGGTGTTCCCCTGAGGGAGTACCGGCAATCACTCGCTGACTGCCGACTTGGCGTCGAGCGCGGGACTCGCTTCCAGCGCGGCCGCCCTATTTTCGTCACGTGACGCTTCCGAGCCGCCCTCCTCGTCCGCAATCGTGTGGCCAAGTTCCGCGTGCGCAACCACGCCAGCCCCCGCCTGCGCCAGTCGCTGATCCAGTTCGGCACTGATCTGCTCGAGCGGGCGAACCGCCGCGAGCGGCGGAAGCTCCTCAAGGCTTTTCAGATTGAAATGCTCGAGAAACTCGCGCGAGGTGCCGTACAGCACCGGACGGCCCGGTACCTCGCGCCGGCCCACCTCACGGATCCATTCGCGTCCGAGCAGGGTCTTGATGATTTCGGTCGACACCGACACGCCGCGAATTTCCTCGATGTCGCCACGCGTCACCGGCTGACGATAGGCGACGATGGCAAGCGTCTCGAGCAGCGCACGCGAATAGCGTGGCGGTCGCTCCTCGACGAGGCGTTGCAGGAAAGTCGAATACCGGTCGCGTGTCTGGATGCGGTATCCCTTGTCAATCTGCTTGATCTCTATCCCGCGTGACTCGTATTCATTAGAAAGAGAATCGAGCGCCACACGAAGCTCGTCGCGCGTCGGGCGTGCGTCGGCTTCAGGGAAAAGCTGCTGCAGCCGCTCGAGCGTCACCGGCTCATGCGCCACGAGCAATGCGGCCTCGACGATGTTCTTCAGTTCGGGATTGACGGCGGACTTCTTCATCAGGCGGCCTTCACATGTATCGGCGCAAATGGCTCATGCTGGACTATCACAATCAGCGATTCCTTGAGCAGCTCCAGCACGGCAAGGAACGACACTACCAGCCCCATACGACCCTCGGTCACGTCGAACAAGGATTCGAAGCTCAGAAACTGCTCGCTCGAAACGCGCGTGAGGATCGTGGTCATGCGCTCACGCACCGAGAGCGGTTCGAGATGGATGCGATGGTGACGGTAGAGCGCGGCACGCTCCAGCACCTGTTTGAAGGCGTCGACCAGCTCGAACATGGTCACGTTCGGCAGCGGGCGGGCCACCGAACCCGCGGGCGGCTCGACCACGGTCAGATGAATCTCCCGCCCAACTTGCGGGACGCGATCGAGTGATTCGGCCGCCGCGCGATAGCGCTCGTACTCCTGCAGGCGCCGCACCAGCTCGGCGCGAGGGTCGACCTCCTCGCCCTCGGGTGCGGCCGGACGTGGCAGCAGCATGCGCGACTTGATCTCCGCGAGCATGGCGGCCATCACCAGGTATTCGGCCGCGAGCTCGAGCTTTATGTCTCGCATGAGATCTATATAGGCCATGTACTGACGCGTGATCTCGGCAATCGGAATATCGAGAATATCGAGATTCTGCTTGCGGATCAGATAGAGCAGCAGATCGAGTGGACCCTCAAACGCTTCAAGAAACACTTCGAGCGCTTCCGGGGGAATATAAAGGTCCTCCGGCAGCTTTACGACCAACTGGTCGCGGAAACGCGCGATTGGCTCGTCGCGGTCCTGCTCGGTAGTAGGCGTCTCAGTCGTCATCAGTTGTACGCAAGTCCCATGGAGGCTCTTACCTCAACCAACGTTTCTTCCGCGGCGTCGCGTGCACGGCGACAACCATCGGTGATCATATTTTTCACCACCACGGGGTCACGGGCAAACTCCGCAGCGCGCTCCTGAATGGGCTTGAGTTCCGCCAACACGGCGTCAATCACCGGCTGCTTGCATTCGAGGCAACCAATACCGGCCGAGCGGCAGCCGGCCCTCGCCCACTCGCGGATTTTGTCGTCCGAATAAACTTCGTGGAACTGCCATACCGGGCACTTGGCAGGATCGCCCGGATCGCTGCGGCGCACGCGCGCCGGATCGGTCGGCATGGTCTTTAGCTTGCGTTCAACCTCGGCTGGCTCCTCGCGCAGGCTGATCGTGTTGTCATAAGACTTTGACATTTTGCGCCCGTCGAGGCCGGGCATCTTTGCCGATGGCGTAAGCTTTGCCTGCGGCTCCGGCAGGATGATCTTGCCGCCACCCTCCAGAAACCCGAACAGGCGTTCCTTGTCGCCGATGGTGATGTTCTTCTGCCGATCAAGCAATGCACGCGCTGTTGCCAGCGCCTCGGCGTCGCCCTGCTCGAGGTAGGCGGTGCGCAGTTCGCGGTAGCGCTTGCCGTTTTTTTTGCCCAGCTTCGAGATCGCCTCTTCAGCGCGCTGCTCATAACCAGGCTCGCGCCCATAGAGGTGGTTGAAGCGGCGTGCAATCTCGCGGGTCACCTCAAGGTGCGGAACCTGATCCTCGCCGACCGGTACCAAACCGGCGCGGTAGGCAAGCACGTCCGCACTCTGCAGCAACGGGTAGCCAAGGAAGCCATAGGTAGCAAGATCCTTGTCCTTGAGTTCGGCCTGCTGATCCTTGTAGGTCGGCACACGCTCGAGCCACGAGAGCGGCGTGATCATCGACAGCAGCACGTGTAGCTCGGCATGTTCCGGCACCCGCGACTGGATGAACAGCGTGGCGGTGTTGGGGTCCACACCAGCCGCCAGCCAGTCGATCACCATGTCCCACACCGATTCCTCGATAATGTGGGGATTCTCGTAATGTGTCGTCAGCGCGTGCCAGTCGGCGATAAAGAAGAAGCAGTCGTACTCGGCCTGTAGCCTGACCCAGTTCTTCAGCACGCCATGATAGTGCCCGAGGTGCAGACGCCCGGTCGGGCGCATGCCGGAAAGCACTCGCACCGAGTGGCCGGAAAGCACGCTTGCCATTGCCTAGCCGATTCCAGTCAAGCGAATCACGACGGCAGCCACGAAATTCACGAGCGGATTGATCACGAACCATAGCAACCCACTAAAGGCGAGTGCCAACACGATGAATACCCCAAAGGGCTCGAGGCGCGAAAGCTGGTATGCCATCGGCCCTGGTAACAGGCCGACTGCTACCCGTCCCCCATCCAGCGGCGGGATCGGGAGAAGGTTGAACACCAACAGCAAGCTGTTGATCAGGATGCCGATCCAGCCCATGTACATGAGTGGTTCCGCGACCCAGCGAAGGGTGTCGGGGAGAAAAGTCGAAAGCTTGACGATCATGCCCCAGAAGATCGCCATCAACAGGTTGGCGGCCGGGCCCGCCGCCGCAACAAAGATCATGTCGCGCTTCGGATTCCGCAGATTCTCAAAACTGACCGGCACGGGGCGCGCCCAACCGAACAGAAAGCCGGATTTGAGAAGCAACAACAACGCCGGCACCAATACCGTGCCCACCGGATCAATGTGCTTGAGTGGGTTCAGCGTCAGGCGACCGAGGCGCGCCGCGGTCAGGTCGCCAAATTGTTTGGCGACCCAGCCGTGAGCGACCTCGTGGACCGTTATGGCAAAGAGAATCGGGAGTACCGCCACCGCAATCAGCTGGGGCAACGGCAGGTTGAAATCCGGCATCGGCGCAGTATAACAGGGGACCCCTGTCCCCTTGAATTGCCACGAAAATGGCGGCTAGTCCGCTGAAAAGACGCTGGTATCGCCCTTGCCGGCGCGCACCAGGGTGACTTGCCCGTCTTCCAGCGCGAGCACGGTGGTGGGCTCCAGGCCGCAGTTGCCGCCATCGATCACGAGATCGACCTGGCGCTCGAGTCGCTCGCGGATTTCCTGCGGGTCGCTCGCGGGCAACTCCTCCCCCGGGAGGATGAGCGTTGAGCTCATGATCGGTTCTTTCAGTTCAGCCAGCAGCGCGCTCACGATGGCGTGGTCCGGCACGCGCAGGCCAATTGTCTTGCGTTTCGGGTGCTGCAGGCGACGAGGCACGTCCTTCGTGGCCGACAACAGGAAAGTATACGGGCCAGGCGTCAGTGCCTTCAGAATGCGAAAGTCGGCGTTGCTAACACGTGCGTAGGTCGCGAGCTCGGAGAGATCACGGCAGACCAGGGTGAAATTGTGCGACTCATCGACCTTACGGATGCGACGTATCCGCTCGACAGCGTCCTTGTCGCCGATGTGGCAACCCAGCGCATAACTGGAATCGGTTGGATACGCGATCACGCCCCCTTCGCGCAGGATCTCGACCGCTCGCTTGATGAGGCGCGGCTGCGGATGCGTGGGATGGACTTCGAAGTACTGTGCCATGCGCCGGCCTTCGCGGCGTCAGGCGGCCTGCGCCGGCCACGACCGCCACACCGGCGTGCACTCGTCCGGCAACGGTGGCAGGCGACCAAGCTCGGCCCAGGGCCTGTCCTGTCCGGACACGGGTTCCGGTCCGTGGTAGTCGGAGCCGAGCGATCCCAAGAAGTCGAATTCTCCGGCAAGCCGCGCCAGGTGCGCATTGGTTTGCGGATCGTGGCTCCCGGAAATCACTTCGATTGCCTCGCCCCCGACGGAACGGAACTCGTCGAACAGTCGTTTCAATTTTCCGGACGAGAGCCTGTAGCGCGCCGGGTGTGCGATCACCGCTTGGCCGCCCGCGGCACGTATCCAGGCAACTGCATGCTCCAGCGTCGCCCAGCGCCCGGGGACGTAGCCGGCCTGACCGCGAGAAAGGAACTGGCGAAATGCCTGCGACATGCCACGCACATAACCCCGCTCGACCAGGAAGCGCGCGAAGTGCGTGCGCGAGACGATCGCACCCTTGGCGTAGCGCCGCGCGCCGGCCAACGCGCCGGTGATGCGATGCTTGGCAAGCCGCCGGTCGATCTCCTCCGCGCGCCAGTTGCGGAACTCACGAAGTCCCGCGAGTCCTTGCTGCAACGCAAGGTTATCGGGATCGATATTAAGACCCACGATGTGCACCGTCGGTCCGCCCCAGGTTACCGATATCTCGACACCGGCAACCAGGCCGATGCCAGTGCGTGCCGCCGCGGCGCGCGCTTCCGCCAGACCGTCGGTGGCGTCGTGATCGGTAAGCGCCAACATGTGGATTCCTGCGGCGCCGGCGCGCTCGACCAGTTCCGTAGGTGTGAGGGTGCCGTCCGAACAGAGACTGTGACTGTGGAGGTCGTAGCGGGAATGCATGGGGCGGGACAGCGACAAAGATCATCTATTATGACGCAATTCGGCCTGGCTGGCTGCCCCGAATATCCGGATGGCGCTAGCTAAGCCCACCCGTTGTCATGTCATTGACACCTGCACGCAGTCGGTCAGATAGTGCGTGGGATTAGCTCGACAAGGGACCTCGGCCGCGCCGCCGAGCCAACCGTTTATGAGGGGGCAATGACGATGGAAACTCAACGCATGCGGACATTTGTGGGAATCAGCGCCTTGGCACTGCTGGCTGCGTTGCCACTGCGCGCTGCCGCCGAGGTTTTTGTTGATGCCCGAGCCGGTGGAATGGGTTGGGGTCTCGGCTACGGCTTCGACGTCGGTGTCAATACCAGCGATAACACCAGCGTGCGACTCGGCTTTACCAATGCCGATCGAGATTGGGACAGAACCTACGATAACGTGGACTATACGGGCGACTACAAGCACCGCACCTGGAGCGGTTTGGTGGATTGGCGACCCATGTCAGGAGTCTTTCACCTCACCTTTGGGTTGCTTTATGCGGACAAGAACGATCTCGAGATTTCGGCAACGGGCACCGCGCTGGAAATCGGCAGCGGCACCTATAACACGACGCTGACTGGACGAATGGAATACGATCGCGATTGGGGTCCGTACGCCGGCGTTGGGTGGGGCAACATGGGCAAGAAAGATAAGGGCTTCATGTGGACTGCCGATCTGGGTGTCGCCTTCCTGGGCGGTGTTAATGTGCATCTGACGAGTTCGACCCCTGTCCCGGACAGCGACCTGCGTGCCGAGGAGCAGAAGCTTGAGGATGATTTACGCTTCCTGCGCTGGATCCCGATGATTAGCGCGGCCGTCGGCTGGCGCTTCTAGTCGCCTCTCTAGCACCGGCGGGCAGATGCCCGCCAGCGGCGATATTGCCCCTGCCCTCGCGCGGGTGCGACAATAACGACCTGTTTCCGCTGCTGCTGTTCTTTGCGGCTTTCAAGACCTACGACATTTACGTCGCCACGGCTGTGGCCATCGTCGCCTCGTTCGTGCAGGTGGGCTATTACTGGACCCGCCATCGGCGCTTCGAGCCCATGCACCTCGTGACCCTCTCGGTCATCGTGGTTTTCGGAGGGCTGACACTGCTGCTGCACGACAACCGCTTCATCATGTGGAAGCCGACGCTCGTGAACTGGCTGTTCGGCGCGCTGATACTCGGCAGCCACTGGATCGGCAACAAGACCCTGATGCATCGCTTGCTCGGCACCCAGGTGGAGCTGCCGGCGGCAGCGTGGCGGCGCCTCAACATCAGCTGGGGGATCTTCTTCATGCTGATGGGTGCGCTTAACATTTATGTGGCTTTCTACTACGCCCTCGATTTGGCACCTGCGGAACGCGAGGCAATCTGGGTCAACTTCAAGGTCTTCGGCATGCTGGGACTGACGTTCCTGTTCGTGATCCTGCAGGCCTTCTACATGGCGCGCTACATGGCCGGCAAGTCGCCGGAGGCGCAGACTCCTGAACACCGGACGCCAGACTGATGTGGTATGCAATTTATGGGGTCGACGTCGAAAACAGTCTCGAGCGACGCCAGTCAGTGCGACCCGCACATCTTGATCGTCTCAAGCAGCTCCAGAATGACGGCCGCCTATTGCTCGCCGGGCCGTTCCCGGCCATCGACAGCAACGATCCCGGCCCGGCCGGATTCAGCGGGAGCCTGATCGTCGCGGAATTTGACTCGCTGGAGGACGCAGAGGCCTGGGCCAAGGCCGATCCTTATGTCGCGGCCGGCGTATACGCGTCGGTCACCGTAAAACCGTTTCGCAAGGTTTTTCCCTGAACTTGCCAATCCGCCGAGCCTCCAACGCTCAAGGCGCAACGAATACCCAACCCACATTCCCCAACCACTCCAAGTTAGAGGAACCTCATGGCTCGTTACCGTCTCGTTCTGCCGGCGATCACGCTCGTTGCGCTTTCCCTCGCCGCCTGCCAGCAGCCGGCGCCCGACAACAGCAAGGTCGTCGCCACCGTAAACGGGGCACCGATCACTGAGAAGGAACTCGCCGATCACTTCGCTCGCTCGACTGGTGGCGGCAAGCTGCCGGAAACCGGCGAGCAGCGCAAGGAAGTGTTGAACGAGCTGGTCGATCGCGTGCTGCTCATGCAGGCCGCCGAGAAGGCCGGCATCGACAAGAATCCCGAGATCCAGATCCGCCTGCGACGCATCAAGGAAAACGCCTACATCGAGGAACTGCTGCGGATTTCGAAGGAAGACGTGGAGAAGCGCTTCCGTGAAGAGGCGGAAAAGACCCACAAGACCGAGTACCGCGTGCGCCACATCCTGGTAAAGGACGAGGCAGAGGCGAAGGCCATCATCGAACAGCTCAAGAAAGGCGCGTCATTCGCCAAGCTCGCCAAGGAGAAATCCATCGACACCGGTTCCGCCCCGAATGGTGGCGAGCTGCCGGGCTGGATCAATCAGGGCATGGTGGTGCCGGAATTCTTCGAAGGCGTCATGAAGACCCGCAAGGGCAGCTACACGGAGATCCCGGTGAAATCGAGTTTTGGCTGGCACATCATCAAGGTCGAAGATGCCCGCCCGTTCAAGGTGCCGACGCTGGAGCAATTCATGGCAGACCGCCAGGCGATCGAGCGCCTTGTCATGAAAATGCGCTATGAGAAGGCCGAGGCCATGCTGAAGGATCTGCGCGCGAAGGCCAAGATCGAAACCAAGTGATCACCAAGAGCCGGGCGGTGTTTGCCGCCCGGCTCTGTTGGTTGCGGCCGGCCCGATGCGTCGCCTGTTAGCCTGCCTATCGATACTGCTGCTTGCGCCGGCGGTATTTGCCGTCGATCTCCCCGCGCAACTCGAGATCCGGGCGACGCGGTTCTCCGAATCCCTGGGCAACGGAGACCGGATCGGCAAGATCCGGATTCTCAGTCTCCATGAGCTGCCCGGCGTAAAGGTGGGAGAGTTGCGCTTTTCACAACTCTCCGGTCTCGCCTGGGACGATGACGAGGAGGTCTTGTACGCAATCTCCGACAAGGGCGCACTTTTCCATTTACGTCCCCAGTTCACAGGCGAGCAGCTTTCCGGGCTCACGCTGTTGAAGGCAGTTCCACTGCGAGGATTTCGGACCCGCGAGCCGGTCACCGGACTCTGGTCCGATGCCGAGGGCCTCGATATCCGTAACGGGCGCAATGGCCGCAAGGGAGACGCCGAGCTGGTGGTCAGCTTCGAGCACCATCCCCGGATCGTCGCCTACAGTCCCGACGGAAATGCCTTGCGCGAGTATTCCCTCCCCCCGCCGCTCGACCGGCGCAAAGCGTACCGCAATGGCAACCGCATGCTCGAGGCGGTATGCATCGATCCACGACTCGACATCCTGACCGTCCCGGAAAGTCCCCTGGAGGGCGAACCGGAGGGGATGACAAGAATCTTCGACCTCAATGGCCGTGCGTGGCGCTATGCGCCAGCACTTGGTCGGATTTCCGCCATGGAGTGCCTCGGTGATGGAAAGGTGCTGTTGCTTGAACGTGAGTTCGGCAACCTGATTGGGCGCAACGCAGTGTCACTGCGCATCGCACAGCTGCCTGCCCAACCGTCACTCTCGACGCCTGTGCTGGCCGAGACGCTCGCAACACTTGATCTTGCCGACGGGCTTGCCATCGATAATTTCGAAGGGCTCACCCGGCATCGCGGAAACCGCTACTTCATGGTGAGCGACGACAACGACTTGTTCGTGCAGCGCACACTGCTGCTCTACTTCGAGATCGTCGACTAAGACTATCGGTCGCGAATACGCCGGTGCGCCTCACTCTTTCGCCGCCGAAAGGAGCCAAAGCTGGCGCAAGTCTGCTGCAATGCCCTGCGCATCGGCTGTGGCCGGATACATGATGCGAATCAGGCCATCAGGATCGATCAAGTACAGGAAACTTGAGTGCTCCAGCGTGTAGGCCAGCGCAGTCTTCCCCTGGAAGCGCCGCGTCATGATATTGAAATCGTTTGCGAGCGCCTGCACCACAGCGGCGTCGCCGGTGAGACCCTTAATGCGTGAATCGAATTTCGAAACGAAACTCTTGACCTGTGCCGGATCATCACGCGGCGTGTCGATGCTGACGAACCACACCTGCAAACGATCTGCGTTGGCGCCAAGCTCCGCCAGCAACATCGCGGTTTTATGCAGCGTCATCGGACAAACGTCCGGGCAGTTCGTGTAGCCGAAGGCGGCGAGCTGCCACTGCCGCTGAGCCACCGGAAAGCGCCGCGGCCTGCCCGACTCGTCGATGAGCGCCTGTGCCGGTACCGACTTGGGTGGTTCGACGCGCAAGCCGTGCAGCGCGCCCGTCGACGGCGCATTTGCCAGTGATCCGCCTGCAAGAGCGATCAGCAAGCACCCGAGCAGAGCGAGGCTAGCGACTCTTGCGATCATAGGCGAACCCCAGTCGGGGTTGCTCCGTCAGGGCCTGCCGATCCGCCGGCAGCGTCGTCGGATCGTAGTAAGTTGCTGTTCGCTCGCATGCCGGCATCAACGGCGTGTCCGGCACCAATTCGAGCATCGCGCGAAACAGCTCATTTGCCGGCGTATAGCGTTCGCTCACGATCGCGTGCATGCGCTTGTACGGACGTCCCTGAAAATCGATACCAAGCCGGTAATTGACACCGCCGGCATCCCCGTAAGGCGGGTCGGCCAACTGCGCAACCTCGGCAAGAAGGCTGAGTCGCTTCAACTCGACCTCCGAGAGCTTTCGCCTCCCCTGCGCATGGGCGCGTTCGCCGTCCACCGCCGGAAAAATCCACATCAGCGTCCCACGTCGACCCAAAGCAACCTGGTTGCGGGGTCCGCAGAAAGTGGAGAAGTTGATGCCGATCACCGGATAGACCGGCTCGCCACCACAGTAATTATAGTCCCATGGGTCGATGACCTGCCTGGCGGACATATCGGCCGCGGCCGGCGCAGCGAGCACCGATAGGCAAATCCAGGCCCCGATCCACCTCATGAGCAAACCGTCGCGCGATGCGGAAGAAAATGCGGGGGAACAGCGGGCATGAGCAACTCTATTCGTCCGCCGCTCCCCAAAACCTAATCAGAAATTCAACCTCGTATACACGGTTCCATTGGTGTACGCGCCGCCATTTCGCAGGTTCTTGTAAGTGACGCGCGGATACCACGATCCCGTGGTCGACGGTAGCGTAACCATGACGTCCGCTGTCTGGCCTGGAGAGATGTCGAGTTTTGTGACGGTCTGCGGACTTGGCAGCTTGAAACCGTCCTTATTGTGTACTGTAAAGGACTTGCTCGAGCCCGCGGCATCCTTGATCTCGAAGGTGCCGTTCACGGAATGAATACCGACAAGGCGAATCGCGACGTTCGCACTCGGCGCCGCCGTGACCGTCTCCGCTGGTGCGCTGGTGCTAAGACCTTCGCTTCCGTTAATCAGGAAATAGCGCGGATTGTAATCTGCAAAGACCGTAGAGTCGCCAACCGCCGTGTGGTACGCGGGATCGACTGAACTGAGGACCATGTTCCACTCGTAGTTGTAACTCGGTCCACCCTGATTGATGACATTAAGGAAATTCCCGGATCCGTCCACCGCCTTGACGATGAAAGCCGCATACATGCCCATCTCCAGATGCTTAACGGTATGGACGTGACAATGGTACATGTGGGAACCGACGTAGCGGCTGTCGACTGTGAATCGATAGTTGTCGCCCAGAACAGACGCGCCAGTCTCGGGCACGCCATCCTCCGACTGCGGCACGTCGAGTCCATGCGGATGAATGGTGTGGCCCTGATATGGCGGGTTTTCTTGCGGCGCCATCATCATATTGAGCGACAGGTTCGACTGCTGACCAACACCGAGTTCAAGCGTCGGTCCACCCAAGCGGCAATTACCGCCACCCTGCGCGCAAAAGACCCAGAAGGCGACATTGCGACCATCACTCATGGTCTTGTTTATCTGCTGCACTACCACCGTCACGCCGTTTGCGACATTCAGCACATCCACACCACCGCCACCGAGCATCCCGCCACCCATGCCACCACCACCCATTCCGCCCCCGCTCGTGGTGCTAGTCGTGGTGGTCGATGTACTGCCGCTGCGGGTACGCGCGTCAGCTGTTCCCGACAAGACCGCAACCGCAACCACCGTCGCGAGTCCAAGGCGAATCAATTCGATACGATGTAAATTCACGTGCAATCCCCCCCTAGTTCCCGACCAACAAGGTCGCTACACCGTTGAGATAAACGCCATTGGCGGTTTCCATCTGTGCGGTGTGCACATGCATCGGAAAAATTCCGGACTTAAGCTGGAACAGCACCATAGCCGTGGTTCCGGCCTTCACGTTGATGGTGTCCCCATACTCCGGGCTGGAGAGTCGCGCCCCGTCTACATCGATGATCCGGAAGTGATTGGCATGGAAGTGCAAAGACTCATCAAGCTGACCGGCATTGACGATGCGCACCAGGCCCGTTTGTCCGGCGGCGCCCTGCAGCACGGAATTGGGATCGTGCATTCCATCGAAACCGCCCAGCCCGTTCATCATGAAGAAGTTCGGCTTGTAGGTGCCGGTGCTGACCGTGCCGTTATTGCCGGCCACGTCGTTCCAACGCGGCTTGTCCATGTCCGAAATGACCCAAAGACGCTCGATGTCGTAGCCCGGGCCACTCCCCCAGGCACGATTACTGCCGTCAGCTGGCCGCACAATCAGGGCACCGAACATTCCCATCTCACGATTCACGTTGCTCGCCAGGGTGTCGTAGTACATGTAGACACCGCCCTTGGTAGGCGTGAAGGAATAGGTACGGTTTCCGCCGGCCGGAATGGCAGTCGTGTCGCTCGTCACGCCCTTGACCAGAAAATTGTGCGACTTGTTGTGATTGTTGTAGACGGTGACCGTTACCGCCTCGCCCTCGCGCGCCTCGAGTATCGGGCCCGGAACCATGGGCGGCGCACCAGAACCGGTGGTGTAGCCCCACACCTTTAGCGTCGTGCCACCTGCACCGTTGACGGTGTGGGTGCCACTTTGGATGAACAGCGTGTAGCTGGCGGCGAGTACTGCGGACGACAGGGAAGACAACAAAATGAAAAACGCGGACAACCCCAACATGCGGCGCGAACGCGCCACAACGCACGGACTTCTCATCTTTCTCTCCTCAGCCTAGTTGCGGACGTTCCGTCGACAATGCCTGTTAATGCCGACAGCGCTAAACAGCTAGTTCTAGTTGTCGTGAGCGATTCCTTCGCGTGCGACATCCATGCTTTTTATCGGAGCTCAGTATTAAGAAGATTTTTCGCCGTGTAAATTAGACTGAAACACTCAAGTAATTATTTCCGACAAGCGCATGAACCGACT
>LJVB01000046.1 GCA_001304215.1 Acidithiobacillales bacterium SM1_46
CCGGGTGGCGATGCCACGCTAAACTTGTTCGCCCGCGCGCAGGTGTGCTATTTTCCGCCGCCTTGCAGGCGCGTAGCTCAGTGGTAGAGCACTACCTTGACATGGTAGTGGTCGGTGGTTCGATCCCACTCGCGCCTACCAGTTGATTCCTGATATAGTAGGCATCGGCCCACCCCTGCGGGTGGGCCGTTTGTTTTGTTTACGCGGCCATTCGTAGCGGTCGCCACTGAACCGGAATTCTTGCCATGTCAGTTGTGACCCTGCCAGACGGCTCCCGCCGCGAGTTTCCCCAGCCAACGACGATTGCCGCTATTGCCGCCAGCATCGGCCCCGGTCTCGCACGCGCCGCGCTGGCCGGACGAGTGGATGGCAAGCTGGTCGACACGAGTTTTGTCGTCGAGCGCGATGCCGAAATTGCCATCGTGACCGACAAGGACCCGGCCGGAGTCGAGATTCTGCGCCATTCGACGGCGCACCTGCTTGCGCATGCCGTGAAGGAACTTTACCCCGAAGCGCAGGTGACGATCGGTCCGGTGATCGACAACGGGTTCTATTACGATTTCGCCTTCCAACGGGGTTTTACCGCCGAGGACCTGGACAGGATCGAGGCGCGCATGCATGAGATCGCGAAGCGCGACCTCAGGGTCGAGCGTTCCGTCATGCCGCGTGATCAGGCTGCTGAATTTTTCCGTCGTCAGGGCGAGGAGTACAAGGCCCAGATCATAGAAGCGATCCCGCAGGGGGAGGACATTTCGTTATATCGTCAGGGGGAATTCGTCGATCTCTGCCGCGGTCCCCACGTGCCAACGACTGCCAAACTCAAGGCGTTCAAACTCACCAAGGTTGCCGGGGCCTATTGGCGTGGCGACTCGCGCAACGAAATGCTGGCGCGCATCTACGGCACGGCATGGCCGAGCAAGGACCTGCTGGACATCAACTGGAGGAAGCCGAGAAGCGTGACCATCGCAAGATGGGTCGCAGTCTCGATCTATTCCACATGCAGGAAGAGGCGCCGGGCATGGTGTTTTGGCACCAACGCGGCTGGCGTCTGTACCAACTGGTCCAAAGTTACATGAGCGAGCTATGGCGCGAGAACGGCTATCAGGAGATCCGCACGCCACAGCTTGTCGATCGTTCACTGTGGGAGAAGTCGGGTCACTGGGAGAAGTTCCACAGCGACATGTTCACCACCGAATCGGAGAAGCGCACGTTCGCGGTGAAGCCGATGAACTGCCCTTGTCATATTCAGATCTTCAACCAGGGCCTGAAGAGCTATCGAGATCTGCCGCTGCGGCTCGCCGAGTTCGGCTCCTGCCATCGCAATGAGCAATCCGGTGCGTTGCATGGCCTGATGCGTGTCCGGGCGTTCACGCAAGACGACGCCCATATCTTTTGCACCGAGGACCAGATTCAGTCGGAGGTCTCCTCCTTTATTGATCTGCTGCACAAGGTGTATGCCGATTTTGGGTTCCGGGAAGTGCTCTACAAGCTCTCCACCCGGCCAGTAAACCGCATCGGTTCCGATGACCTTTGGGATAAGGCGGAGCATGCCCTGGAGCAGGCCCTGAACAGCAAGGGGCTGCCGTGGGACCTGCAGCCAGGGGAGGGCGCATTCTATGGGCCCAAGATTGAGTTCTCGCTCAGAGATTCCATCGGCCGAGTCTGGCAGTGCGGCACCATTCAGGTCGATTTTTCCATGCCCGGGCGGTTGGGGGCGACCTATATTGCCGAAGACGGGTCGAAACAGGTGCCGGTAATGCTGCACCGCGCGGTGTTTGGGTCGATGGAACGCTTTATCGGCATCCTGATTGAGGAATTCGCCGGATCCTTCCCGGCGTGGCTGGCGCCGGTTCAAGCCGTGATCCTGACCATTACCGATGGGCAGGCGGACTACGCGCGGGCGGTAGCCGAAACGCTGCGAAAACAGGGTCTACGGGTCGAAACTGACTTGAGAAACGAGAAAATTGGCTTTAAGATTCGCGAGCATACGTTGCAGCGTATTCCCTATCTGCTGGTTGTCGGCAAGAAGGAGGCGCAGCAAGGTACTGTTGCCGTGCGCACGCGCAAGGGTGAAGACCTTGGGAGCCTGACGCTTCCGGCGTTTGGTGACCGTCTCGCCCAGGAGATCGCGGGCCACGGCCTTATTGTTTTGGAGGGATAAAAACATCGCGACTGACAAAGAGCACCGCATCAATCGGCGGATAAACGTCCCGCAGGTTCGCTTGATTGGCAGCGACGGCGAACAGATCGGCATCGTACCTACCCCTGATGCCCTGCGCCGGGCCGAAGAGGCCGGGATGGACCTGGTGGAAATTTCGCCGACTGCCCAGCCACCGGTTTGCCGGATTATGAATTACGGCAAGTTCCAGTACGAAGAGAGCAAGAAGCGCCACGCTGCCAAGAAGAAGCAAAAGCAGATTCAGCTCAAGGAAGTAAAGTTCCGCCCGGGCACGGATACCGGTGACTACCAGATCAAGTTGCGCAATCTCATCCGCTTTCTTGAGGAAGGTAACAAAGCCAAGATCACGCTGCGATTTCGTGGTCGCGAAATGGCGCATCAGGAGCTGGGCATCGAAATGCTCAAGCGCCTGGAAGAGGATTTGAAGGAATACGGAGTCGTCGAGCAGTTTCCGCGCATGGAAGGCAGGCAGATGGTCATGGTGGTCGCTCCGGGCAAGCGCCCGGTGCAAAAGCCTTCTGCATAACATTACGTCACGCATCGTCCGGGCTCACGCATGTGCCTGCCGGTGCCTTAACCCTGGAGTCAAAACATGCCTAAGTTGAAGACCAACAAGAGCGCCGCAAAGCGCTTCAAGAAGACCGCCAAGGGCGGCTTCAAGCGCGGCTACGCGCATCATCGTCATATCCTCACCAAGAAGAGCACCAAGCGTAAGCGTCAGCTGCGTGGAACTGTCATGGTGCACGATACGGATACGGATCGTATCCGCCAGATGATGCCGTACGTCTAAAGAGGACGCAGCGATGCCAAGAGTAAAACGTGGAGTTACTTCTCACGCGCGCCACAAGAAAACCCTGGGGCGCGCCAAGGGCTACTACAACGCCCGGCGCAAACTGATCAAGACCGCCACCCAGGCGGTCATGAAAGCCGGACAATACGCGTACCGTGACAGGCGGGTTCGCAAGCGCGAGTTCAGGGCGCTATGGATCCAGCGCATCAATGCAGCGGCGCGTGAGCACGGTTTGTCGTACAGCCGATTTATCAATGGCCTCAACAAGGCGGCGATCGAGGTTGATCGCAAGGTGCTCGCGGATATCGCGGTGCACGACAAACAAGCCTTTTCCGTTCTGGCAGACAAAGCCAAGGCTGCACTGACGGCGTAGACTCGTCGTTGGTTCGCTGATTTCGGAGTGTGCAGAAGGGGGAGGGCTTTGGCCTTTCCCCTTTCTTTTGTTTGCGAAGGTGCCACAGTGACCAGCATACAGTCAGTGGAGCAAGATTTGGCGCGACTCGTCGATGAGGCGCGAGTTGCGATCGCCGGCGTGGCAGAGGTGGCCGCCGTAGAGGAACTGCGCGTCCATTACCTCGGCAAAAAGGGCGTCCTCAGCGAGCAGCTGAAGCGACTGGGCACGCTTCCGCAGGAAGAGCGTCCGCTGGTGGGCAAATGGGTCAATGATGCCAAGGCGGCGGTGCAACAGGCGCTCGTTGTGCGGCGCGGTGCGCTCGAGATTGCCGCGCGCGACGCGCAACTCGTGGCCGAGGTGGTCGACGTCACTTTGCCCGGTCGCGGCTTGCGTCAGGGCGGACTGCACCCGGTGACCCGCACCCTCGAGCGACTCGAGACCTTGTTTGTGCGAATGGGCTTCACGATCGCTGACGGTCCGGAGATCGAAGACGACTATCACAATTTTGAGGCCCTCAATATTCCGCCCAACCACCCGTCGCGGGCGATGCACGATACCTTCTACTTCGATGCGCATCGCCTGCTGCGAACCCATACCTCGCCCGTGCAGATTCGGCACATGGAGGCGCACCGTCCACCGCTGCGCGTGATCGCCGCGGGTCGAGTATTTAGATGTGACTCTGACGTTACCCACACACCCATGTTTCATCAGATCGAAGGGCTGCTGGTCGATGAGGCGGTGAGCTTCGCCGATCTCAAGGGAGTGTTGGCCGAATTTCTTGAGCAGTTCTTCGAAACTTCGCTCAAACTGCGGCTTCGACCATCCTACTTTCCGTTTACCGAACCGTCCGCAGAGGTGGATATCAGTTGTGTCATGTGTGGCGCTAAGGGCTGTCGGGTATGCAAACAAACCGGATGGTTGGAAGTGCTGGGTTGTGGCATGGTGCATCCGGAAGTCTTCCGCCACGTCGGAATCGATAGCGAGCGCTGGAGCGGCTTCGCCTTCGGTCTGGGTGTCGAGCGACTCGCCATGTTGCGCTACGGGGTGAACGACCTGCGGTTGTTCTACGAGAATGATCTGCGCTTCCTGCAGCAATTCAGGTAACGAGGACCGGACCAAACCATGCGGCTGAGCGAGCAGTGGTTGCGCGAATGGGTTTCGCCCAAGCTCTCTTCCGAGGCGATTGCCGCCCGCTTTACGATGGCCGGCATCGAGGTTGGTGCGATTGAGCCAGTCGCCCCCGGATTCGAGGGTGTGATAGTCGGAGAAATTCTGTCGGTTGCGAGCCATCCTTCTGCTGACAAACTGAAGGTATGTCGGGTCGATATTGGCAAGGGTCGGGAGCTTAGTATCGTTTGTGGAGCCGACAACGCGGCGGTCGGACTGAAGGTCCCAGTGGCAATGATCGGGGCCGCCTTGCCGGGCGGTGTGCGCGTTGAGCGCGCCGATATCCGGGGAGTTGCCTCGGAGGGAATGCTGTGCTCAGAGGCCGAGCTGGGCCTTGAGCAGACGGCGAGCGGCCTTCTGGTTCTTGGTGGAGAAGCTCCCGTGGGAGAGCCGCTGCGGGACTTCTTGAAGCTGGATGATGTTACGTTCGAGCTCGAGCTCACCCCCAACCGTGGCGATTGCCTGAGTGTTGCAGGAGCAGCGCGCGAACTGGCGGCGCTTACCGGGGCGCCGCAACGAAAGAGAACAGTGCGCAGAGTGCGGGCACGCGGGAAGCGCCGCCTGCCGGTTGCGATTCGTGCCAACAAAGAGTGCGGGCACTACGTCGGGCGGGTTATCGAGGGCATCGATGCGAATGTGCTCACGCCAATCTGGATGCGTGAGCGGCTGCGCCGCGCCGGCGTGCGCAGCATTCACCCGGTCGTCGACGTCACCAACTACGTCATGCTCGAACTCGGACAACCGATGCACGCATTCGATCTGACGTGCCTAACCGGTGGCATCGAGGTTCGTCGGGCGCGCCCGCGCGAGCGCCTGCGTCTCCTCGATGGCAAGGAGATCGATGTCACGACCGATACGCTCGTTATCGCGGATCAAAGCGGCCCACTTGCGCTAGCCGGAATCATGGGCGGCGCGGCGTCCGCGGTGGGGGCGGGGACCCGCAATCTCTTTCTGGAGAGTGCCTGGTTCAGCCCTGGCACGATCGCCGGACGAGCACGCGCGTTCGGACTGCAGACGGAATCGGCGCAGCGATTTGAGCGTGGCGTGGATCCTGAATTGGCGCCGATAGCGATGGAACGTGCGACAGAACTGCTGGTCGCGATCGTTGGCGGCCGGGCGGGTCCTGTAATCGAGCGGCGCGCGGCGGCGCAGTTACCGAAACGTCGGCCGATCTTGCTGCGCCGGGAACGCATCGGACGGATGCTTGGCAAGGCGATGGCTGATGTTGTCGTGACGACCATCCTGAAGCGGCTTGGCATGCGCGTAACGAGTGCCGCTGCCGGATGGCGGGTGACGGCGCCAAGTCATCGCTTTGATGTCGAGCGCGAGATCGATCTGATCGAGGAACTGGCCCGAGTACATGGCTATGACAAGATTCCCGCTCAGCGCCCGTTGCTGCGCATGCATGCGCCGCAATTGCCCGAGGGACGCGGCACGACGGCGAAATTGCGTTCGGTGCTGGCGGCGCGGGACTATCAGGAAGTGATTACCTACAGCTTCGTCGATCCGGAGCTGCAGGGGCTGGTTGGCTCCACGGAAGAAGGACCGAGATTGGCGAATCCCATCAGCGCTGACATGGCCGTCATGCGCACGAGTCTTTGGCCGGGCCTACTGAAAACCATCATCCATAACCGTAATCGCCAGCTGTCGCGAGTGCGCGTGTTTGAAATTGGCCGTTGTTTCGCAGGTGGGTCAGCGGAGGTAATTCAGGACTCCCGGATTGGCGGCGCAATCATTGGTGCGGCCCTGCCCGAGCAGTGGGGAAGCGCATCGCGTCCCGCGGATTTCTTTGATGCCAAGGGGGATGTCGAGGCTTTGTTCGCGCTCTCCGGCGAACCGTCGGAGTTCTCGTTTGAGCGTGGCGATCACCCGGCATTGCACCCCGGTCAGTCCGCACGACTGTTGCGGAGGGGTCAGGCAGTGGGGTGGATAGGCAGGTTACATCCTGCGCTGCAGTCGAGGTTGGATCTCGACGAGCCGCCAGTCCTGTTTGAGGTCGATCTCGAGGCGGTGTTGCGCGCCAAAATTCCGGCGTTTCGGGAGATATCCCGGTACCCGTCCATCCGCCGGGATCTCGCCATCGTGCTGCCGGACGACGTTTCGGCCAAGACATTGCTGGAAGTGGCCCAGCGGGTGGCCGGAAACTTGCTAGTGGACCTCCAGCTGTTTGACGAATATCGTGGAAAAGGTATTGATTCGGGAAGAAAAAGTTTGGCCTTGGCCTTGACCTTGCAGGACTCTTCGCGCACTCTTAAAGAGGAAGAAGTCGAGGCGCTAGTGGGGCGTCTTGTGGCTGCTGTCGAGTCCGAATTGGGAGGCACACTTCGAGGGTAGGCCCCCGAAGAACAACGAGAAGGAAAAGATGTATGGCGCTGACTAAAGCAGATTTGGCTGAGGGCTTGTTCAACGAGTTGGGCCTGAACAAGCGGGAGGCCAAGGAATTCGTCGAGATGTTTTTCGAGAATGTTCGCACCGCCTTGGCGGAGGGACAGCAGGTCAAGCTTTCGGGATTCGGCAATTTTGGTTTGCGTGAAAAGAACCCGAGACCTGGTCGAAATCCCAAGACCGGTGAAGAAATTCCGATCACGGCCCGCACGGTAGTTACGTTCCGGGCGAGCCACAAACTGAAGGAGCGGGTGGAAGAGAATGCCCGCTTGCATGCCGAGCAGCTGAAGAGCAAGGTTCAGGCGAATGCTTGATCCGGCCGATAATCTCGAGCTGCCGGCCATCCCCAGTAAACGTTACTTCACCATTGGTGAAGTGAGCGATCTGTGCGCGGTCAAGCCACATGTGCTGCGTTACTGGGAGCAGGAGTTTCCACAGCTCAAGCCGGTCAAGCGCCGCGGCAACCGCCGTTACTACCAGCGCCACGATGTGGTGCTCATCCGCCAGATTCGCAGCTTGCTGTATGTCGAGGGATTTACGATCAGCGGGGCGCGCAACAAGCTCGCGCCCGAAAATCCAGACGGGGTAGATGTCGACCGCGAGCGTGCCATCCGGGCATTGATCAGGGAGCTTGAGGACGTCTTGTCGCTCCTCAAGGAACTCTAGGAAGGCCGGTCTCTGGTATGATGCGCCCGCTGCCTGAGACCCGCATCCATAACTCCTCGCAGGCAGCAATAGCCGTTCTGGCGTACTCATTCGGGGCGTAGCGCAGCCTGGTAGCGCACCACCTTGGGGTGGTGGTGGTCGGAGGTTCAAATCCTCTCGCCCCGACCAAACTTCTTGATGCTTTGCATCCCGTTCAATCACGGTCCGGGCAGGCTCCTCCATGGTAAGCCTGCCTGCCGGCCGTGGGACACCCCCAGTCTTTTTCGCCGCTTTTCCGCCTTATCCAGCCAAGTCGATAGCGCTGCCCGCCCGCATTAAGCCAATGTGTCGGCTCGCCTCGGCGATCACGTCAGAGTTTTGACGCTGCGTCTGCATGATTTTTGCATGAACCCGCCACTATGCAGCGTCGTGTAGACACCAAGAGTCTTGCGCTCGGGATGTGGGTGGTGGAACTGGACCGCCCGTGGTTAGGCACGCCATTTCTTTTTCAGGGGTTCGAGATCCAGACGCAAGAAGAACTCGATGAGTTGCGCAAGCATTGTGCGTACGTGTATGTGCTGACGAATCCTCCGGAGGGCGGAGCCAAGCCTACAAAGCGCGCGCCAGTCGGAATCGGCCGTGCAACTGCACCTGCAACGGTAACAGCACAGGCACGGGCCGGCACGGAAAGACTTGACTTGTCCCAACTCGTCAAGGTGAAACCAATCGAGCGGCATCGGTATCGGCGCGAGATTTCACTCGAGGAGGAGCTGCCCCGGGCAGCGAAGATCGAGCGCGAGGCCAAGGCGCATCTGCAGACGATTCTTGAGGACGTTCGTCTCGGACACAGTGTCGATGCCTCGGGGGCGCGCCAGATCGTCTCGCAGATGGTTGAGAGCGTGATCTCGAACCCCGATGCGCTGACCGTATTGTCGCAGCTCAAGAATGCCCACGAGTACACCGCCGAGCATGGGCTGCGTGTCTGCACGCTCGCCATTGCCTTTGGTCGCCACCTCGAGATGTCGCCAGAAGCGTTGAATCTCCTCGGGGTGGGCGCACTGTTGCATGACGTCGGCAAGATGAAGGTGCCGTTAGAAATTCTCAACAAGCCGGGCAAACTCACCGATGAGGAATTTGCCATCATGCGCACGCATGTGCCTGAGGGCGTCAAGATTCTCAACTCGGCGCACGGCATCGCCCCCGAGTCGCTCGAGGTGGTGGAGCGACATCACGAACGCTATGGTGGCGGTGGCTACGCGCGCGGTATCAGTGGCGAGGAGATACGACCTTTCGGGATGATCGCCTCAATCGTGGATTGCTACGACGCCATCAGCAGCGATCGCGTCTATCACAAGGGTATGTCAACCCATGACGCGCTTAGCAAGATGTACGAATGGCGCGGAAAAGACTTCCATCCGGGGCTGGTCGAGCAGTTTATCCAGTGCATGGGTATCTATCCGATCGGCAGCGTTGTGGAACTGACTGACGGGGCGGTTGGTGTGGTGATCAGCATCAACCGCGAGCGGCGTCTGTTGCCCAAGGTGGCGATTGCGGCCAGCAGCGAGCAAAGGCTCCTGTCTCGTGGTCGCGTAGTGGATCTGATGTCGGGGGTGCCGGAGGGCGCCAGGGCACCGATCGAGATCCGCCGTGTCTTGCCGCCCGAGTTGCACAACGTAAATCCCGCCGACTACTTCCCGATTCCGCGCCTGGCCGCCGGCTAACGGCGTCGGCGCAGTTCCGTTATCATGCGCGCCAGTCCGGGTGCCGTGCGCTACGTTGCCGCGGACACTCGGCACGGATTGCACCGATGCGCATACTGCTCAGCAACGACGACGGTTATCTTGCCCCGGGGCTGGCTGCGCTAGCGGCGGTTCTTCGGCCCGTGGCAGAGATTGAGGTGGTAGCGCCCGAGCGTGATCGCAGCGGCGCCAGCAATTCGCTCACGCTCAACCGGCCGTTACGCGTATTCGAAGGGTCCAATGGCTTTCGTTTCACGGACGGTACGCCGACCGATTGCGTTCACATCGCCATCACCGGCCTGATGGAGCATCTGCCCGATATGGTGATCTCCGGTATCAACCGTGGAGCCAATCTGGGAGACGACGTGCTTTATTCCGGTACGGTGGCAGCTGCGATGGAGGGTCGGTTTCTCGGGTCCCCGGCTATCGCGGTTTCGCTGGTAGGGCACGAGGGCCACCACTTCGAGACGGCCGCCCAGATTGTGGTGCGGCTCGTGAGACAGCTGCAAAACAACCCATTGCCGGCCGATACGATTCTTAACGTGAACGTCCCGGATGTGCCGCTGAACGCGCTGTCCGGCATTGAAGCCACGCGTCTCGGTCAGCGCCATAAGGCCGAGCCGGTGGTCCGGGCCACGGATCCGCACGGCCGGCCGGTCTATTGGGTCGGCGCGCCAGGCGCCGAGTCCGACGCTGGGCCAGGAACGGATTTCCATGCGGTGAACCACAACTGTGTATCCATCACCCCTTTGCACGTCGATTTGACCCGTTATACTGCCCTCGACCAGGTTGCCTCCTGGCTGAAGCAACTGTGATACGCACCACGACCCGCCGAGAGTAGTGAGCACTGGACGACACGGCATTGGCATGACCTCGGCGCGCACGCGCCAACGTCTGATCGAGCGGCTTCGCGCGCAGGGAATACGGGACGAGCGTGTGCTGACGGCCGTGCAGAAGGTGCCACGTCATCTTCTGGTCGATGAGGCGCTCGCCTCGCGCGCCTACGAGGACACGGCGCTGCCGATTGGCTACGGCCAAACGATATCGCAGCCCTACATCGTCGCTTTGATGACCCAGACACTGCTTGCCGCAGGAACGCCGCGGCGGGTGCTGGAGGTTGGTACGGGTTCAGGCTACCAGACGGCTGTCCTCGCCGAGCTGGTACCGGAGATCTATACGGTCGAACGCATTGAACCGCTCATGCGCCGCTCGCGCCAGCAGCTGCGTAGTCTCGGTTACCACAATATCCACTTCCGGCTCTCGGACGGCAGTTGGGGATGGGAGGCGCACGCGCCTTTTGAGGCGATTCTCGTTACGGCCGCGCCAAAAGAGATTCCTGAGGCATTGCGCCAGCAGCTTGGGACGCAAGGCCGCATGGTCATTCCGGTTGGCGATGGTGAGCTGCAGGAGCTCGTGCTGGTGAGCAGGCAGGACGGTGAAGCAACCGAAGAGCGAATCGAGCGGGTGACTTTCGTGCCCCTTGTTGCCGGGAACCTCTGTGCCGGGTAGGGCCTGCTCGCGAAAAGGCGTGTTGTGGGTCGTCGGGCTTCTTATATTAATAAGTGCCTGTGCTAGCCATCGGCCAATCGGCGCCGGTTCTCCGCGTGGGGAGGTTCATCCCCCGGAGGCCAAGATCCGCACAGTCGCCGCCGGCGATACCCTGTACAGCATCGCCTGGGAATCAGGGAATGACTATCGCGATCTGGCGACATGGAACGATATCCCGCGACCTTACCTCATCAAGCCAGGCCAGAAGATACGGCTCTCGCCGCCGACGCAGCAGGAAGAAGTAGTCAGGACTCGCAGCGAGGGCCCGACCGTGCACGTCGTCAAGCGTGGGGAGACGCTCTACCGTATCGGCATCACCCACGATCTCAGTGCTCAGGACCTGGCCAGGTGGAACGACATCTCGCCGCCATATACCTTGCGGGTTGGCCAACGCTTACTACTCGTGGGCCCCGATGCACAAAGCGGGCGTGCCGCCGCAGGCACTCAAACCCTGGGCAAGACATCGGGCAAAAAGGCGGACAAGCCGAAACGGGATGCAACGCCACGGCAGGGTGCCAGCACCTCGAATGAGCGAGTTGACTGGGCTTGGCCGGCGGACGGTAGCGTTATCGGACGGTATGGCGACGACAACAACAAGGGCGTCGAGATCGCTGGGCGCAAGGGCCAGCCGATACGCGCGTCAGGATCGGGGCAGGTAGTCTATCAAGGCGGTGGACTTCGCGGTTACGGGCAGCTTATTATCATCAAACATAACGCCACTTACCTCAGTGCGTACGCGCACTGTGATCGAATTTTGGTTAAGGAAGGCGATGTGGTAAAACGAGGCCAGAAGATCGCCGATATGGGAAGCAGCGGTACGGATCGCACCAAGCTTCACTTCGAAATTCGTCGGCACGGCACTCCAGTCAATCCACTCAGTTATCTCCCGCGAAAGTAGCATGGCGCGTAAACCCGCTCGCCCAAGTTCCAAAACCAAGAAGGCTGCGCCACCGGCCACGCGCCGTGGCAGGCGCGCGGGAGCCACACCGGCGCCGATTGAGGCAGAGGACGAAACCGAGATCAGTACGTCAGTTGTCGCGGAGGATTCCGATTCGGATGAAGAGCGCACATCGGAATCCGCGGAGCCCGCAGAGACGGCCCGCGAGACGGAAACCCGCGAATACGGATCGGACAGCTACTACTCGCAGGCGGATGCCACCCGCCTGTACCTGAGAGAGATCGGGTTCTCGCCGCTGCTCACAGCAGAGGAAGAAGTGTATTTCGCTCGCCGTGCGCAGAAGGGCGACGGCGCGGCACGCAAGCGCATGATCGAAAGCAACCTACGCCTGGTTGTCAAGATTGCGCGCCGATACATGAATCGGGGGTTATCCCTGCTGGATCTCATTGAGGAGGGCAACCTCGGGCTAATTCGTGCGGTAGAGAAGTTCGATCCGGAACGCGGATTTCGCTTCTCGACCTACGCCACGTGGTGGATTCGCCAAACGATCGAGCGCGGCATCATGAATCAGACGCGCACCATCCGGCTGCCGGTACATGTCTTGAAAGAGATCAACATCTATCAGCGTGCTGCCCGGCACCTTGCGCAGAAGCTTGATCATGAGCCGAGCCCCGAAGAGGTCGCGGCGCTGCTCGACAAGCCTGTGGAGGACGTAAAGGAGATGCTCGGCCTGAACGAGCGCATCGCGTCGGTCGACGCACCGCTGGATGATGATCCAGATCGTTCGTTGCTGGACGCGATAGCAGATGATCGTACGCCTGATCCAGAAAACATGCTGCAGCACGATGACTTGCAGCAACTGATTGAGCTGTGGCTCAACGAACTGAGTGACAAGCAGCGCGAGGTGGTTGAGCGGCGATTCGGTTTGAGCGGCCGTGAGATATCCACGCTGGAGGAAGTTGGAGCGGACATCGGCGTCACACGCGAGCGTGTGCGCCAGATTCAGGTCGAGGCGCTCAAACGTTTGCGGGTGATCCTTGAGAAGGCCGGTTACTCCGTCGAATCGACCTGACTGGTCGGCTCGATCATCAACAGGGCAGCCAGCACCCGACGCCCATCTCCCATTAGAATGTTGTAGGTGCGGCAGGCAGCCGCGGTATCCATTACCTCGAGACCAATTCCTGCCGTAATGAGGGGGCGGGTCAGTGGTGCCGGTGGGAAGCGCGTGGTTGCGCCGGTGCCGAGCAGGACGACCTCTGGCCGCAGCGCCGCAATGCGTTGAAAATGGGCCTCCGTGAGGCCCTCAGGGCTGTTTACGAGCCAGTCCGAATACAGCCGCTCCGGCGTGATGAGGAAGCTTTCGCGGTAGACGGTTTCGTTCACCGTTATCCTTCCCGGCGAGTACGCCCGGATGCGGTTCAGGCCAGTGCGCTCTAGCTCGATCTTCATCCATTCGTCCTGTTATGAGTTTCCCGGCGCGGGCAGAGGCCCTATAATGCAAGAGGATTCAATCAGTTGGCCCGATCTATCGTACCGCAGCGCGGTTCCCGACGTGTAGCACCATGGACGCAGAATTTCCCCGTATCAAGCGGTTGCCGCCGTATGTCTTCAACATCGTCAACGAGTTGAAGGCCAACGCGCGCCGGCGCGGTGAGGACATCATCGATTTCGGGATGGGTAATCCCGACGGTGCGACGCCCAAGCACATTGTCGCGAAGTTGTGCGAGGCGGCAATGCGCGAGGACACGCACCGCTATTCGGTTTCCAAGGGGATCCCGCGGCTGCGCCGGGCAATTTGTCAGTGGTACAAGCGCCGATATGACGTCGATCTCGACATGGACAAGGAGGCGATAGTCACTATCGGGTCCAAGGAAGGGCTGTCGCACCTGGCGCTTGCCACCGTCGATCGTGGTGACAGCGTGCTGGTTCCCAATCCCTGCTATCCAATTCATACCTATGGGTTCGTGATTGCCGGCGCCGATATTCGCCATGTGCCCATCCTGCCGGGCGTTGACTTCTTCGGCGAGCTGGAGCGCGCAATCAAGAATGCATGGCCAAAGCCCAAAATGCTGGTGCTCAACTTCCCGTCGAACCCGACCACGCAATGTGTGGAACTCGACTTCTTTGAGAAGGTCGTGGCGGTGGCACGTGAGCACGGTATCTGGGTTATCCACGATCTGGCATATGCCGACATCGTCTTTGACGGCTACAAGGCGCCGTCCATTCTCCAGGTGCCGGGTGCCAAGGAGGTGGCGGTGGAGTTCTACACGCTCTCCAAGAGTTACAACATGCCCGGTTGGCGCGTCGGCTTCATGTGCGGCAACCCGACGCTGGTGGCTGCACTCGGGCGCCTGAAGTCATATTTCGATTACGGGACGTTCACCCCGATCCAGGTGGCGTCGATCTTGGCGCTTGAGGGGCCGCAGGATTGCCTCGAAGAGATCCGGCTTACCTATGAGCAGCGTCGTGACGTGCTGTGCAACGGGCTGTTCTCTGCGGGTTGGGTGGTGGAGCGGCCCAAGGCGACGATGTTTATCTGGGCGCGAATACCGGAGGCGTATCGCCACCTCGGTTCGCTGGAGTTCTCAAAGAAACTGCTTAACGAGGCACAAGTCGCGGTGTCGCCGGGCATCGGGTTTGGCGAGTACGGGGATGAGTACGTGCGCTTCAGCCTGATCGAAAACGAGCATCGCACTCGCCAGGCCATGCGCTCAATTCGCGAGATGTTTCGGCGTGATCGTGTCCTGCAGGAAAGGATAGAAGCGTGAAGCCGGTCAAGGTCGGTGTGCTGGGCCTCGGCACGGTAGGCTGCGGCACGATCAACGTGCTTGCACGCAACGGCAAAGAAATTGCGCGCCGAGCCGGGCGCGTCATTCAGGTAACGCACGCGGCGGCGCGCGATATCAGCAAACATCGGCCGTGCGATACCAGCGGCATCGAGCTGGTCACCGACCCGACACTGATTGTGCGTCATCCCGAGATCGAGGTGGTCGTCGAACTGATCGGTGGCGACGAGCCCGCTCGCTCGCTCGTGCTGGAGGCGCTCGCCAACGGCAAGCACGTGGTGACCGCCAACAAAGCGCTCATTGCGGTTCATGGCAACGAAATATTCGATGTCGCCCAGAAGAAGGGTCTGATGGTGGCATTTGAGGCTGCCGTGGCTGGCGGGATCCCTATTATCAAAGCCATCCGCGAGGGCCTTGCCGGCAACCGCATTGAATGGCTGGCAGGCATCATCAACGGCACTAGCAACTTCATACTCTCCGAGATGCGCGAAAGGGGCGCCGACTTCGCTGATGTCTTGAAGGAAGCGCAGCGTCTCGGCTACGCCGAGGCTGATCCCACGTTCGACATCGAAGGAATCGACGCGGCACACAAGCTCACCATTCTCGCGGCGATCGCCTTCGGTATCCCGCTCAAGTTCAAGGACGTCTATGTCGAGGGGATCAGCAAGGTGACGCGCGTGGATGTCGCGTACGCAGAGGAACTGGGTTATCGACTGAAGTTGCTCGGTATTGCGCGGCGCATCAACGGAGGAGTCGAGCTGCGGGTGCACCCGACGCTGATCCCGTATCGGCGCCTGATTGCGAACGTCGAGGGAGCGATGAATGCCGTGTTGGTAAAGGGAGATGCCGTCGGGCCGACCATGTTCTACGGCGCCGGTGCGGGCGCCGAGCCGACCGCGTCCGCCGTGGTGGCCGACCTGGTTGACGTCGTACGCACCCTGACTACTGATCCGACCAATCGCGTTCCGCATCTGGCGTTTCAGGCGGATCAACGTGTTGACCTGCCAATCCTGCCCATGGGTGAAGTCGACACGTCCTACTATCTGCGGTTGCATGCACTCGACAAGCCCGGGGTACTGGCGGACGTCACGCGCATCCTCGCCGATCTTGCGATCAGCATCGAGGCCATTTTGCAAAAGGAGCCGCAGCCGGGTGAGCAGACGGTTCCGGTCATCATCCTCACCCAGCGCGTGAAAGAGAAGAACATGGACGCGGCGATCAGTCGTATCGAGCAGCTCGGCTCGATCACGGGCAAAGTCGCGCGGATTCGACTTGAGCACCTGAACCCGACCTGGAATTGACCGCAACATGAATCTACACGCGCATCATCTCGCTGGGTGAGGGCGCCACACCCCTCATTCGCCTGAACAATATTCCCAGGCTGGTGGGCAAGCATGTCGATATATACGTGAAGCTCGAGGGGCTGAATCCGACCGGTTCATTCAAGGATCGCGGCATGACCATGGCTGTAACCAAGGCGGTGGATGAGGGCAGTCAGGCGATCATTTGCGCCTCGACCGGCAATACGTCGGCGTCTGCCGCCGCCTATGCGGCACGTGCTGGCATCACCTGCTTTGTGTTGATCCCGGAAGGCAAGATTGCGCTCGGCAAGCTTGCGCAGGCGATGATTCACGGGGCAGTCGTCATCCAGATCGAGGGCAACTTTGATGCGGGCATGGCGCTGGTGAAGGAGGTGGCGACCACTGTCTGCCGGTAGGCAACGCCGGCAACATCACCGCGCACTGGATGGGCTATTGCGAGTACGCTGATCACGGCATCTGCAACAATCGCCCTATTGCGAGTACGCTGATCACGGCATCTGCAACAATCGCCCCGTGATGGTTGGCTACCAGGCCGCGGGTGCGGCGCCGTTCGTGCATCACAAGATGATCGATCACCCGGAGACAATCGCTACAGCAATTCGCATCGGCCATCCGCAATCCTGGGACAAGGCCTGGAAGGCACAAGAGGATTCCAGCGGGTGGTTCGCGGCGTTCAGGGATGAAGAGATTCTGGCAGCCCAAAAACTGCTTGCGGAGAAAGAGGGCGTATTTTGCGAGCCTGCATCAGCCGCATCGCTGGCTGGCGCATTGCTTCCAGAGGGTTCGCGCGTGGTGTGCACCTTGACCGGTCATGGTCTGAAGGATCCCGATATAGCGATCAAACAGAGCACGACCCCGGTGGTGAAAACGAAGGCGGCGCTACCGGAAGTAAAGAAGGCGATTCTCGACAATATGGCGCGCTAGCAGCGCGTCGAGGTCGTCTTGATGGTGTCTTCTTGAACACCCCGGGACGGCCACCCGCGGCGGAAGCGACTTCATCAGGCACCAGAACCTGTGCGCAGTCGCGGCGCGCGAAATTACCAGCCAAACGAATGCCGACAGCCTGGTGTCGTTCGCGCAACTCGATACTGTCGATCCCGATCCCTGCTTCAGTAAGCCGGCGCGCTCGCTCAGAACATGCTGCCCACCAACAGGCGGCGCCGGAGACTGCCGAATCTTCCATTCGAGATCGGATCACTGGCAAAACGTGCCAGAGTCTCGCGATCGCGACTGACGTCGCAAGAGCTCGGTTATTGAATGCCAGGCTTTGAAGGTGACAGTCGTGACGCGGCTGTGTATTGCAAATGAAGGTGGCGGTCAATGCCGCATTGTGAAAACGCACAATGATGCCCAATTCACCCTCTGGCGGAGGCCAAAGCCTAAAGAGAGCACGCGTATTGCGCGACTGCCCCCCAATCTCGGGCGCCAGCGGAGCCGTGGGTCGCCAAAGTGCTCCGCTTGTGCAAATATTGGTTCGGTTCTAGCGTAACTAGACCAACCTCAGCAGAACTAACAAAGGAGGAGATGCCAATGAGCAGGTTTAAGGCATTACTGTCAATGTTCGTCGTCTGTGTCGCCGCCCAGACATTGTCGGTGGCGCTGGCTGATTCGAAGGAGTTCGTTGTCGGAGCGTCGGTCGCACTCTCCGGCAAGTACGCGCGCACGGGCCAAGAGCAATTGCACGGCTTCCAAATGTGGGTCGATGACGTGAATGCCCGGGGCGGAGTGCTCGGGCGTAAGATGCGACTCGTGCACTATGACGATGAGTCCAAACCGGAAGTCGGCGCCAAGTTGTACGAGAAACTGATTACGCAGGACAAGGTCGACCTTCTGATTGGTCCGTACTCTTCGGCCGTCACCATGGCTGCCAGCACGGTCGCCGAGAAGCACAACTTCCCGATGGTTTCGAGCGGTGCATCGTCAGCAAAGATCTGGGAACGCGGCTACAAGAACACCTTCGGACTGTACACGCTTGCCGAAGTCTACATGGATCCGATTCTCGAGTTCGCGAAAAACAACGGTCTCAAGACGGTCGCGCTCATCTATGAGAACACCGCCTTTCCTCGCAGCGTCGCGGCAGGCGTGCGCACCAAGGCGACTGCGCTGGGAATGAAAGTTGTGTTCGACGAAGAGTACGGCAAGGCCTCCACGGACTTCAGCTCCATGATCTTGAAGATGAAGGCCATAAAACCGGACATGGTAATTGGCGGTTCGTACCTGCCCGATTCGACCGCGTTTATGCGCCAAGCCAGGGAGAATCGCCTCTATGCCAAGATCTTCGCGTTTGCGGTTGGTCCCGGGCTGCCTGATTTCGGCAAGAATCTTGGGGCGGATGCCAACGGAGTCATGGGCAACACGCAATGGGAGCCGGAGCTCAAGATTCCTGGCGCTGGCGAATTTTCCAAGAAGTACAAGGCCAAGTACGGTCACGAACCGGGTTATCACGCGGGTGGGGGCTACGGCGCTGGACAGGTGCTCGAGGCGGCGGTAACGAGGGCTCTGTCGGTGGACCGCGACAAGGTGCGCAAGGCGCTGTACGAGCTCGACATCGTCACGACGTTTGGTCGCTTCAAGGTTGACGGGACGGGCAAGCAGATTGGTAAGCCCGCCTACGCCGTCGAGTGGATCAACGGGGAGCGTGAGATTATCCTCCCGAAGGACGCGGCGACCCACGACCCGGTGTTCCCATTCCAGGACTGGTCGAAGCGCTAGGGAATGGCCCCCGGCTGTCGGGTCGGCGTGTGTCGAGACTGTCGAGTTAGAGTCAGCGACACCCGGCGGCGTTGCATACCGAGCTGCGCCGCTAACGCACCCGACAGTCGACCGGGCAACCGCTGACCGCGAATGGCACTGTTCGAGCCCACGATTCTGCTGCAGCTGCTGATCGCCGGGCTGCTTACTGGTTCGCTGTACGCGCTGCTCGCGAGCGGGCTCAATCTCGTGTTCGGCGTGATGCGCGTCATCAACATCGCGCACGCCGAGTTCATGCTGCTCGGTGCCTACCTGGCGTGGGTGCTGTACGTCTACGCAAATGTGCACCCGTTGCTGTCGTTGTTCATCGTTGTGCCGGCGGTGTTTGGAATTGGCTGGGTGCTTGAACGCACCCTGATCGAGCACGTCGTCGGCCGGCCACTACTCACTTCGCTGCTTGCCACCTACGGCGTGTCGATCATTATGGTCAACGCCGGTTTGCTCGTGTTCGCCTCGGACTTCAAGTCCGTGCCCCAGCTGCAAGGGGCGATCGTGATTGGCGAGTTGGCGATTTCCAAACCCCGGCTCGTGGCCGGCGTGCTGGCGGTGATCCTGACCTTTGCGGTGTATTTGTTTCTCGAGATCACGCGCCTCGGCAAGGCGGTTCGTGCGGTCGCGGAACATCCGCACGTCGCAACCATCTGTGGTATCGACGTACAGCGGATCCGGATGCTGACGTTTGCGCTTGCCGTGGCCATGGCAGCCGCGGCGGGCGTCATGCTCACCATGATTTACTCCTTTTCGCCGGACACCGGGGCTGATTTTATTCAGAAGTGCTTCGCTATCATCATCATCGGCGGCATGGGCAACTTTCTTGGCGCGTTCTACGGTGGCGTGCTGCTTGGTGTGGTTGAGGCGTTTGTTGGCGGCTTCGGCACTACCCAGTGGGCAGAGGCGGTCGCGTATCTTCTGCTTGTTCTGGTGTTGTTGATTCGACCGACCGGCCTGAAGGGGATGGCGGATGTTAAGTAAACATGCCAGCCTGGCAAGCGCAGCTGTGCTTGTCGTCATTCTTGCGGTGGCGCCTGCGGTCCTCGGCGAGTATTACCTTTCGTTCCTGACCCAGCTCCTGATGATGGTGGCGCTGGCGCAGGCCTGGAACACAATTTCCGGAATGACCGGCTATGTGTCCTTCGGACACGCCACATTTTTCGGAATGGGTAGCTATGCGGCAGCGCTGCTTCTTCCGCTCGGCGTACCGTGGTGGGCCTGCCTCATCGCGGGCGCGCTAGTAGCGCTGGCGCTGTCGGTGCCACTCGGATTCCTGACGCTGCGTCTGCGCGGACCGTATTTCGCCATTGCGATGCTCGGCCTGAACGAGGTCGCCCGTGTTTTCGTCACCCTGTGGGTCGATCTCACTGGCGGCGGCAGTGGCATTACGCTCTCGCCAGAACTGCTGCCGAGCCTCACCACCAGCTACTACACGATGTTCCTGATTGCGGTCGCGGCGACCGTCATCGTGGCGGCGATCTACCACAGCCGTTTCGGCCTGGAGCTGCGTGCTATTCGTGAGGACGAGGGCGCGGCCGAGATGGTCGGTGTCAATACGACGCGCGACAAGCTCGCGGCCTTCGTGTTGTCGGCGCTAATTCCCGGTGCTGCCGGCGCAGTGCTGGTCATGTACACGAGCTATATTGATCCCGCCGCAGCGTTTGCGCCCGCGGTAAATATTCAGATGATCGTAATGGTTATGTTCGGCGGCAGCGGGACAGTGTGGGGGCCGGTATTGGGCGCGGGGCTAGTCATGGGCTTGCGCGAGGTGTTTTGGGCGGAATTTCCGGCGGCACACCTGATGTTGCTCGGTGTGCTGCTGCTCTCAGTCGTGCTGTTTCTGCCCGGCGGCCTGATGGCGCTGTTCACTCGACGCAAGCTCGTGCGGCCGGAGGTGGCGGCTGGCCCGCAGGAGCGCCCCGATGGCTGATCACATCCTTGTCGTGCGTGGTGTGCGGCGCGTGTTCGGCGGCGTTGAGGCGCTCAAAGGGGTCGATCTCGACGTCGTGCGTGGTTCCGTAACCGGCATTATCGGCCCGAACGGCAGCGGCAAGACCACGCTGTTCCAGGTCATCTCGGGCATGGACCGAGGGGCAACTGGAAGCGTCATGCTCGACGGCCGCGAGATTTTGGGTTGCCGGCCGTACTTCGTGTACCAGTGCGGGCTCGCCCGCACCTTTCAGCTGTCGCGCGTTTTCCCGCAGCTCACGGTGCTGGAAAACCTGATCGTCGCGGCACGCCGCCATGACCGCGGTGCGCGCAGCCGAGCCCTCGAGCTGCTTGAGCGGGTCAAGCTCGAGGCCTACAACGAAGTGCTAGGCAGTGATCTCTCCTACGGGCAACAGCGGCTGGTCGAGTTCCTGCGCGTACTCATGAGCGACCCCTCGGTTATTCTGCTTGACGAACCGGCGGCCGGCGTCAATCCGACATTGCGCGCGACACTTTGGGACATGGTGCGCCACCTCAATGGCCTCGGCACGACCTTTGTGATCATCGAGCACAACATGGACGTGATTTCCGATCTTTGCCAGGAGGTATACGTGCTGTCGGAGGGTGAGGTGATCGCTCGCGGTTCGAGAAGGTCCGTCGCGACCAACTCGTGCTCGAGGCGTATTTCGGGAAGCGGCGCAGCGCATGAGCGATTCGCTGCTTGACATCCGTGGTCTCGAGGTGGCCTATGGTGCCGTGCAGGGGCTGTTTGACGTGGACATGGAGGTACACGCCGGTGAGATCGTCGCCATTATCGGCCCAAATGGGGCAGGGAAGTCCACAGTCATCAAAGCCGTGATCGGCCTGCAGCCGGCGCGCGGCGGCAGCATCAACTTCGACGGCCAGGACATCACGCATTTGCCGGCGCACCGGATTCCACCACTCGGCATTGGATACGTGCCGCAGGGACGTATCGTATTTGCGCGCATGA
>LJVB01000173.1 GCA_001304215.1 Acidithiobacillales bacterium SM1_46
GCCACGCGACCCGCTCCAACCACGTGTCCCACATACCGGCCGCGATCTGGATGGCAACAATCGAGATGCCAAAACCGATGCTGTTCATCAGTGCAAGCGCGCTGCCAATACGTTCCTTCGGACAGGCTTGCGACGCCAGTGCCGAAAATTGCGGCGAGTCAGCTACCACAAGCAACCCCCACGCGAGCAGCAGCGAAAGCGCGACCGAATACGGCGCGCCCTGAATCCAGGGATACAGCAAACAACAGAGCGCCGAGCCCGTGAGCGCCACAATGGCGATCCGCGCGCTGCCTAATTGCTGGCTGAGCAGGCCGCCCGCCACGCATCCCAACCCACCCGCCGCGAACACAAAGAACGCGGCGCCATACACCTGATCCACGCGTTGCCCGACGGCGATCTGGGCGATCATCAGCGGTACCATTGCCCAGAACGCGTACAGCTCCCACATATGGCCGAAGTAGCCCAGTGCGGCAGAGCGAAACGCGGGAAGACGGTAGGTTTCCAACACGCGACCCCATTGCATACGCCGGGTATTCGCATGATGCGGTCCGTCGCCAAGCCATAGCACCAGCAGCGCCGCTGCAATGGCGAGGGCGGATGCACTGTAGATAACGCCCTGCCAGGTGGGTGCGACGCCGCTTCCGCGCACGAGATGCGGCAGACCGGTACCCAGCGTGAGCATCCCGACCAGCCAGCCGAGCACGCGCCCTGCGCGCTCCGGCGCCCAACTCACCACCAGTTTCATTCCGACCGGATAGACGCCGGCGAGCGTAACACCGGTGAGGAATCGCAAAGCGAGCGCGCCCCAGAGACTGCCGGCAGTCATCGCAAAGGCGCCGTTCAACACGGCTCCCGTCAGCGCGCAGAGAGCGAAGATGCGGCTGGCCGAGAATCGATCCGCCAATCCCGAGAGTGCGAACAACAGCGTGCCACTGATAAATCCGAGCTGCACGGCGCTGGTGAGGTACCCGAGCTGTACGGTGGTGAGCCCCCACGCCAGGTGCAGAGCATCAGCGACAGCGTTCGCGCTGAACCAAAGCGATGTGCCGAACAGCTCGGCAAGCAAGATCAGCGTAACGGCGCGACACGCCGAAACGCGCCGCATGCCGGTAGCGATCCCGCGATGTGCACGTATCCCGGCATCGTTGGCCCGGCCATTCACGGGCCAAGCACCGCGAACGGCCCGATCCTCGCGGCACCCTGAGTTAACGCCGATCAGAGCCGGTAGACTCGCCGCTTGATCCACTCTGTCACGACCACGTACAGCACGCTGATCACCACCACGGCGGTCAGCAGCGGCATCGGAAGCGCAACGAAGTCGAACGCGCCGGCGAATGGCAAGTACGGCAGAAGCAATGTCAGCCCGACGAGTACCAGTGTTGACCACCCCAGCAACCGACCCGGTCGACTGCGCCAGAACGGCTTGTACGTTCGCAGCACGAACATCACGAGCAGCTCGGTGAGCAGCGACTCTGTAAACCACCCGGTACGAAACTGCTCGATGTCACCGGCGACCAGGGCGAGCAGCACCACGAACGTCAAGATGTCGAACACAGAACTGGTGAGACCGAACGTCATCATGAATCGCCGGATGGTGGCGATATCCCAGTGATAGGGTTTGCGCACCCACGCCGAATCGACGCGATCACGGGCGATAAACACGGAAGGGATATCGGACAAGAAATTGTTGAGCAGGATCTGCTTCGCGAGCAGCGGCAGAAAAGGCAGGAACAACGACGCGAACGCCATGCTCACCATGTTGCCAAAATTGGCGCTGGTGGTGATGAAGATGTATTTGATGGTGTTGGCGAAAGTGCGGCGCCCCTCGATGATGCCGTCGCGCAATACCTCCATGTCATGCATGGCAAGCACCAGATCGGCGCTCTCTCGTGCCACGTCCACGGCGCGCTCCACCGAGATGCCGACATCCGCGGCATGCAGGGCTGGTGCGTCGTTGATGCCATCGCCGAGGAATCCGACCACGTGCCCCGTGTGGCGAAGAGCGCGAATGATGCGTTCCTTCTGACCCGGGTCGACCTCGGCAAACACACTGGTGTTGCGCACTGCATGCCACAGCGCCTCATCGCGCATCGATTCGATGGTCTCGCCCGTGAGCAGTTCGCCATCGTCCAGATTCACCGCTTGGGCAACGTGGGTCGCGATGTAGCGGTTGTCACCGGTGATCATCTTGACGCGCACGCCGAGTTGCGAAAGCTCCTGCAACAGTCGCGCCGCATCCGGGTCCGGCGGATCGCGACAAAGCAGGAATCCGGAAAAGGTGAGTTCCATCTCGTCTGCGCGCGTGAACACAGTCTTGCCGCGAAACTCTCGTGTTGCCACGGCCAACACACGATGACCTTGCTGGCTCAGCTGGCGAAACTGTTCTTCCAGCTCTTGCCGGCGCGCCTGGCTTAGTGTCTCTACGGCGCTGGCATGCTGAATGGTCGTACATTGCGCGAGCACCTCGCGCACTGCACCCTTGGTAATCAAGGTTGTAGCTGTATCATCACGCGGCCCGCGTACCGCGATGCTCAATCGCTTGCGGGTGAAGTCATAGGGAATCTCATCGAGCTTCTGCCACCCGCCCAGGTCCGCAGCGTAGCGATGGCCGGCATCGAGAATGGCTTCGTCCAGCGGATTGACAAGTCCGGTCTGGAAGTGCGCATTGAGCACTGCTGCGCGCAGCACGTTTTCGCTGTCATGCCCATCTGCATCGATGGCGCGCTCCAGCCGCATGACGCCCTCTGTGAGCGTGCCGGTCTTGTCCGCGCAAAGCACGTCCATGCTGCCCAGACTCTCGATTGCGTTAAGCCGCCGCACGATTACCCCGCGTGTGGCCATATGGCGAGCGCCATGCGCGAGCGTCACAGTAAGAATTGCGGGCAGCAGCTCCGGTGACAGTCCGACGGCGAGCGCCACCGCAAACAGCAAGGACTCGACCGTGGGACGATCGAAGAACACGTGGATCGTGAAAACCGCCAGCACCATCAACACCGCGACCCGGGTGAGCAGATAACCAAACTGACGCAGTCCCCGTTCGAAGTCGGTTTCGACCGGCCGCTGCGCGAGCACGATCAACGCACGCGCCGTGCCGCTGCGGACGGAGGTTCCCATATATAGGCAGTTGCTGCGCTCCGTTAGCGCGGCGGCGGCCGCCGTGGGGGTATCGTGCTTCTCGACGGGCAAGCTCTCGCCGGTCAACAACGCCTGGGTGACGAAGCAGTCCTTGGCTTCAAGCACAATCGCGTCGCCCGGGACCAGGCTACCGGCAGCAAGCATGACGACGTCACCCGGGACGACCTCCGCCACCGGAATCCGAACGGATACGCCATCACGCAGCGTGGCAACCTGGATCGCCACACGCGCGCGCAGCCGGGCGACAGCGGTTGCAGCACGGTATTCCTGAACGAAGCCGAGTAACGCACTGCCAAGGACGATCGCAAGAATGATGGCGGCGTCTAGCCAGTCACGGACGACAAGCGAAATCAGTGCGGCTGACACCAGGATCAGCACCAGCGGACTGCGAAACTGCCCAAGCAATGTGCGCCACCAGCCCCGCTCGCGCTCGGTGCGCAACACGTTCCGGCCATATCGCTCGAGACGCGCTGCCGCGTCGGCGGAACTCAAGCCACTACGATTGGAATCGAGTTCCACCAGCAGCTCGCTGCTGGCGCGGCTCCAGTAGGCACTAGTCGTCGGCAGGGATGCCAATTCCTTCCGCATGATTGACCAGGCTAACCAGGCATGACGCCGCTCACTACGTTTGCGCGTGCGATGCCGCGACTCGTCGCCGCAGTCATCACCCGGCGATCCGGGGCTCGACGGGGAGTCTGACGGAAACCAGCAGCCCACCACCCCGCGCATTCAGCGCTGACACATCGCCACCGTGGAGGCGGATCGCCTTCTGCGCGATCGCAAGACCGAGACCGTACCCGCCACTCGCGCGATCTCGTGCGTCGCCGACGCGAACAAACGGCTCGAACAGCCGCGTCAGCATTTCTTCCGGCACGCCGGGCCCGTGGTCCTGCACCATGATCCGCAGCTGCTGCGGGTCCGCTTCCAGCGTCAGCGTCACCGACGTTCCTTCGGCGGTGTAGTGCGCGGCGTTGCGCACGATATTCTCAAGCGCACTTTGCAGCAGGCGCGCGTCGCCGTGCACCGTCGCCGGCATCGTTTTGACCACCTCTACATGCCGATTGCGGGCCCGTGCCTCGAAGTCGGCGTCTGCTGCAACGCGCGAGAGCAGCTCGGCAAGATCAACCACCTCTTGTGCCGGCTCCGTGACGCCCGATTCGAGCCGCGCGAGCGATAACAGCTGACCGATAAGATCATTGAGCCGCTCCACCTCGCGCTCGATCCGATCAAGCTCGGCGCCTGCCCGTCCTTCGGCTCGCTGACGCGCCAGGCCCAGCGCCACCTGCAGTCGCGCCAGCGGTGAGCGCAGTTCGTGGGAAACATCGCTCAATAACTGGCGCTGCCCGGTCATCAGCTCCTGCAGGCGCTGCGCCATGTGGTCAAACGACCGCGCCAGCTCCGCCACCTCGTCCTTGCGCGTACCCAGCGTCGGGGCCACACGTGTGGACAGATCCCCGGCCGCGTAGGCTTCGGTGGCGCGACGCAGCCGACCGAGCGGCGCGGTGAGGTAGCTCGCAAGCAGGAAACAGACGATCCCGCTCACTACCGCCGCGACAATGAGTGGCAGCGCGATCACTCGCGGTCGGTCGAGCACCCGCCCGAGCGTGACGCCCTGAAAGTCTGGAATCAGCAGGTACTCGCTTCCATCTGGCAAACGAATCTCTGCGCGCAGCCGCGGTCCCCCGTGCATATGTCGCGGGCGCTCGGCATCACGCGCGAGACGCGCAAGCATGGCCGGCGAGACTGTTCTGCCCAGAAGGTCGGTCCCGGCTCGATCAATGAGGAGAAATGGGATCGGCTCACGCCGGTCCAGCTCACGCAGCCACTCCCGCAAACCCGCCGCGCCGTATTGGTCGGCGATGTGCTGCGCCTCAGCGGCGTGGCGCACGAGGCGCTCGCGCGGGCTCGCCGCCCCCTGTTCGGCGCGCGCACGTTCAAGATAGTGCGAGGCCGTGAGGATTGTCGCCCCCGCGAACAGCACCAGCGCGGCCCAGAAGGACACAAAGATTTTCCAGAACAGGCGGTGCATGGCTGGTCGCCTCAGGCTCGTGTGTATTGGTACCCGACACCGCGCACAGTCTTGATGCGCTCTTCGCCGCCAGCGAGGGAACCGAGCTTCTTTCGCAGACTGCTGACATGCATGTCGAGGCTGCGATCGTAGCGAGTCAGCTTGCGCCCGAGTGCGCGCTCGGAGAGATCGGCCTTCGAGACTACGTGCCCAGCTTCGCGCAGCAAGACCTCCAACACAGCGTATTCGGTGCTGGTGAGCGCGACCGGCTGCCCGCCGCAACTGACACTGCGCGTGCCGGTTTGCATCTCGAGATCGTCGAACGCAAGGGTCTGCGGTGGATCCGAAGAGGTATCGCCCGCGTGGCTCCCGGCTGCGCGGCGCAGGATGGCACGGATGCGCGCAACCAATACGCGCGGGTTGCACGGCTTCGGCAGGTAATCATCCGCGCCGAGTTCGAGGCCGACGATGCTGTCGACATCTTCGTCGCGCGCCGTGAGCATCAGTACCGGGAGGAGCGAATGTGTGCGTAACTCGCGCAGCACGTCGAAGCCGTTCATGCGCGGCATCATGACGTCGAGCACGACGAGATCGAACACGTCATGGCGCGCCTTGGCAAGCGCGGTCTCGCCGTCGTGCGCAGCATCGACGCTGAATCCCTCGGCGGCGAGATACTGCGAGAGCATCTCGGTCAGCTCGACATCGTCATCGGCCAGCAGAATGCGATTCATGCGCGAATCTCGATCGGGTTTTGCGCGAGTTCCACACTGATAGTGCCACACCGCAAAGCGCTGAATACAGCCGGATTTCCGCAGCTTGCATGGCTTTACACAGATTTACACCGCTTGGACACACGCTTACGGGCACCCGACTTACTCTGGTAGCCGTGGAGACAGACAAACTCACGACTAACCTGACCAGAAGGAGACCGTCATGAACACCTCTCTCAAAAAACTATTGGTTGCCTCGGCCATTGCCAGTGGGCTGGCCGCCGGTGCAGTGCTTGCTGATCCACCAGGTGCAGGTCCCTGCCCTTATGGCGGCCCCGGTGGCGGACCGGGCGCCATGGGCTATGGTGGCCCGGGCATGGGTTACGGCGGACATGGCATGGGCTACGGCCGCCAGGGATTCGACAGCGAGGCGCGCATCGATCGCATGGCCGCCATGCTCGATCTGACCAAGGAGCAGCGCGACAAGGTGCGAGCAATCGTCGACAAGTCGACTCCGAAGACCCGCGAACTGCGCGACAAGATTGCCGACAACCGCGCGCAACTGCGCACACTGGTGCAGCAGGATAAGGCGAAAGACGCCGACGTCCGCAAGCTGGCCGATGAGCGTGGAAAGCTGGTAGCCGAAATGATCGTCCAGCGCACCAAGGTGAAGAACGAGATCCACGCGGTCCTCACCCCCGAGCAGCGCGAAAAGATGCAGCAGCGCTGGGAGCACCGCGGTCGCTTCTGGGGCGCAGCGCGCGGTGATGACGCCAACGATCCCGCCTGAGTCGAAGGTGCGCTCGTGGAAGCGAACGCGCCTGACCGGTGAGCGGCAGGTAGAGAGGGCGGCCACTGGCCGCCCTCTTCATTGTTGCGGCCTGACAGATCGGTGCCCGCGCAGGGCGGGCACTGACCAATCGACCACTCGGGCGCTAGCGGTACCCGGCGCGCTGACGCTGCGAGCCGCGATTTCCGTTGTTACCCGATTTTCCTTCCGCGCGTCGACCCTGACCGTAACCCGGACGTGGTCCGCCCTGACGGAACGCACGCTGCGCGGGTGCGGTGCGCTGTTCGCCGCGCTCGCTGGTGCGACGCGGCTCCAGGCCCGCAACGGTATGCCGCTCAATCCGCCGGCCGGTCAGTCGCTCGATTCCCTTCAGCAGGCCGCGGTCCTCGCGGTCGACGAACGAAATCGCCGTACCGGTAGCCCCGGCGCGACCGGTGCGACCGATGCGGTGAATATAGTCCTCCGCCACCATCGGCAGATCGAAGTTGATCACGTGACTGATGCCCTTGATGTCGAGTCCGCGTGCCGCAACATCAGTTGCCACCAGTAGACGAAACTCGCCGCGGCGCATGCGCTCGATGGTGCGCTTGCGCTGGTTCTGGTTCATGTTGCCATGCAGCGCGGCACTGGCGTGTCCCTGTCCGGCCAGGCGCTTGGCCA
>LJVB01000047.1 GCA_001304215.1 Acidithiobacillales bacterium SM1_46
CAGCCGAAGGCCTCGTAACGCGCCTTGCAGATGTCCTTCATGCCCTTGGTCGCTGCATTGAGCCACTTGCGCGGATCAAATTCCTTCTTGTTCTCGGCGAGGAACTTGCGCACCGCGCCGGTCGAGGCCATACGCAGGTCGGTATCGATGTTGACCTTGCGCACGCCGCTCTTGATGCCCTGCACGATCTCTTCCACCGGCACGCCGTAGGTCTGGCCCATGTCGCCGCCGTAGGAATTGATGATCTTGAGCCACTCCTGCGGCACCGAGCTCGAGCCGTGCATGACGAGGTGCACGTTCGGGATGCGCTTGTGGATTTCCTTGATCCGTTCGATGGCGAGGATGTCGCCGGTCGGCGGGCGGGTGAACTTGTAGGCGCCATGCGAGGTGCCGATGGCGATCGCCAACGCATCCACGCCGGTCTTCTTGACGAAATCAGCGGCCTCATTCGGGTCTGTGAGCAATTGCGAATGGTCGAGCTTTCCCTCGGCACCGACGCCGTCTTCCTCGCCGGCCATGCCGGTTTCGAGACTGCCGAGGCAACCGAGTTCACCTTCCACCGACACGCCGCAGGCATGCGCCATGTCGACCACAGTCTTGGTGACATTGACGTTGTAATCATAAGAAGCCGGGGTCTTGCCATCTTCCTTGAGCGAACCGTCCATCATCACCGAGCTGAAGCCGAGCTGGATCGAGCGCTGGCAAACGGCCGGCGAGGTGCCATGATCCTGATGCATGCACACCGGAATATGCGGCCACTCTTCGATTGCCGCGAGGATCAGGTGGCGCAGGAACGGGGCGCCGGCGTACTTGCGCGCGCCGGCCGAGGCCTGCACGATCACCGGGCTGTCGGTTTCAGCAGCCGCTTCCATGATCGCGCGCATCTGCTCGAGGTTGTTGACGTTGAACGCCGGCACGCCGTACTGATGCTCGGCGGCGTGATCCAGCAATTGGCGAAGGGTTACAAGAGCCATAATGTCCTCCTGAAGGGATTTTTAGTCACTGAACTCGTATCAATCGCTGGTGTCGCAAGCCGGGCCGGCTCTACTTCACCACCGCAATCTTCATGGCATTGGTGCCACCCATGACGCCGGTCAAGTCACCTTTGGTGATGATGACCAAGTCACCGTCCCGGACCGTGCCGCGCCGGCGCATCTCATCGATGGCTTCATGGTTGACCGTAGCGTGGTCGGACGTAGTGATCTCGAACGCAACCGGGTAAACGCCCCGGTAGAGCGTGACCTTTCTACGCGTCTCGACATGGCTCGTCAAGGCGTAGATCGGGACCCCCGAACTGATGCGTGACATCCACAATGCGGTAGAACCGGATTCAGTCAACGCCGCGATCGCCTTAACCCCAAGATGATTGGCGGTATACATCGTCGCCATAGCAATCGCCTCATCCACCCGACCGAACGTGTGCTCCATGCGGTGGCGCGAGCGCATGGGCTCCAGTTCCTGCTCTGCAACGCGGCAAACGCGGTCCATGGCTGATACCGCCGCGACCGGGTACTTGCCGGCCGCGGTTTCGGCCGACAGCATGACCGCGTCGGTTCCGTCGATCACGGCATTGGCGACGTCGGACACCTCGGCACGGGTCGGAATGGCATTCTCGATCATGGACTCCATCATCTGTGTCGCGGTGATCACAACCTTGTTGCCCGCGCGGGCCAGCCGAATCAGTCGTTTCTGGATCGGTGGCACTGCGGCATCGCCGATCTCCACCGCAAGATCGCCTCGCGCCACCATGATGACGTCCGAGGCCTCGATGATGGATTCGATGTTGGCGACCGCCTCCGCACGCTCGATCTTGGCAACGATACAGCCGTGACCGCCGGCGGCGCGCAACAGTGCGCGCGCCTCGTTGACATCCTCGGCGCCGCGCGGAAAGGAGATCGCCACGTAGTCGGCCCGAATGGCCGCAGCGGCCTTGATGTCCTCACGATCCTTGTCGGTCAGCGCCTTGGCGGACAGTCCACCGCCCTTGCGGTTGATGCCCTTGTTGTTCGACAGCGGCCCACCCACAACCACCTGGCAATGCACCGCTCTGTCCGAGACCTTGTCTACCAACAGCTCGATACGCCCGTCGTCAAGCAACAGGGTATCGCCGCGGCTGACGTCGTCCGGCAGCGCCTTGTAGGTGACCCCAACCCGCGTGCTGTCGCCTGCATCAAGCGGCAGCTCAGCGTCGAGAATGAACTGTGTACCCTCGACCAACTCGATCGGACCATTCTTGAACTTGCCAATCCGGATCTTGGGGCCCTGCAAATCAACCAACACCCCGACCTCGCAACCGAGGGCCTTGGCACGCTCGCGCACTTCCTCGGCGCGGCGCTTGTGAACTTCATGCTTGTCGTGGGAAAAATTCAGTCGGACAACGTCCACGCCCGCCTCAATCAGCTTGTCGAGTACCTGTGGACTCTCGCTGGCCGGACCGAGCGTGGCGACAATCTTCGTTCGTCTGAGCATTCGATTCTTCTGCTGGTAACAGGAAAAGGGGCAATGGAACCATCCATCACCCCTTTAGGCCTACTTCTTGGCGCGCTGCTCGAGAATCTCCACGGCTGGCAGCTTTTTGCCTTCCAGGAATTCGAGGAAGGCGCCGCCCGCGGTCGAGATGTACGACACCTTGTCGTAGATGTTGTACTTCTGGATGGCTGCGATGGTGTCGCCACCGCCAGCAAGCGTGAAGGCGGGGGTCGCTGCAATCGCCTCGGCGATCTTCTTGGTGCCGGCGCCGAACTGGTCGAACTCGAACACACCGACCGGGCCGTTCCACACGACCGTACCTGCCTTCATGATGATGTCGGCCAGCTCCTGTGCGCTCTTCGGACCGATGTCAAAGATCATATCGTCGTCGGCCACATTGCCAGCATCCTTGAGCGTCGCCGGTTCGTTGGCATCGAACTTCTTGCCCACTACCACGTCCACGGCAATCGGAATGTTGGCGCCACGCTTCGACATCTTCTCCATTAGCGTCTTGGCGGTCGGGATGAGGTCGGTTTCGGCCAGCGACTTGCCGATCTTCTTGCCACTGGCGGCGAGGAAGGTGTTGGCAATGCCGCCCCCGACCACGAGCTGGTCAACCTTCTCGGAGAGCGACTCAAGCACGGTGAGCTTGGTCGAGACCTTGGAACCGCCAACGATCGCGACCATCGGACGTTTCGGGTTGAGCAACGCCTTGGTCAACGCGTCCAACTCCTCCGTCAGCAGGATTCCGGCACAGGCGATCGCCGCGAACCTGGCGACGCCGTGAGTTGAGGCCTGCGCACGGTGCGCGGTACCGAACGCGTCCATGACGAACACGTCGCAGAGCTTGGCGTACTTCTGCGCCGTCTCGTCGACGTTCTTTTTTTCGCCCTTGTTGAAGCGGACGTTCTCGAGGACGGCAACCTGACCGTTGGCGAGCGACGGCTCCTTGTCGAGATAATCCTTGACCAGCGCCACCGGCTTGCCCATCAAACCGGTCATGTAATCAGCGACCGGCTTGAGCGAGGCCGATTCGTCATATACACCCTCTTCCGGGCGACCGAGATGCGACATCACCATGACGCTCTTCGCGCCACTCTTCACGCAGTGCTCGATGGTCGGCATCGAGGCCTTGATACGTGCGTCAGAGGTGACCTTGCCTTCTTTTATAGGAACATTCAGGTCGGCGCGGATCAGCACGCGCTTACCCTTGAGGTCGAGATCGGTCAGCTTGATAACAGACATGACATGGTTTCTCTGAATGGGTTGAAGGTTACCGACCGGCGGCGGGATGACCCGCCGGCGGTCGCATCTCCACCGCTCGCGCGGCGGGGCCCCCTGCTCTTTGCCTCGAGCCGACTACTTCGCAACATGCTGCACGAAGCGCAGCATGTTGCAGGTATAGCCGTACTCGTTGTCGTACCAGGACACGACCTTGACGAAGGTCGGGTCGAGGGCAATGCCGGCGTCGGCGTCGAAGATTGACGGCATGCTCACGCCGCGAAAGTCCGTGGACACCACCTTTTCGTCGGTGTAGCCGAGTACGCCCTTGAGTTCGCCATCCGAAGCCTTCTTCATCGCCGCGCAGATTTGCTCATAGGTGGCTTCCTTGTTCAGCTCGACGGTCAGGTCGACCACGGACACGTCCGAGGTCGGCACGCGGAAGGCCATGCCGGTGAGCTTCTTGTTGAGCTCCGGCAGCACCTTGCCCACGGCCTTGGCTGCGCCGGTGGATGACGGAATGATGTTCTCCAGGATGCCGCGGCCGCCGCGCCAGTCCTTGCTGGACGGGCCGTCAACGGTCTTTTGCGTGGCGGTAGCGGCGTGCACGGTGGTCATCAGGCCACGCTTAATGCCGAAGTTGTCATGTAGAACCTTGGCGACCGGCGCCAGGCAGTTCGTGGTGCAGGAGGCCGCGGAGACAATCTGCTCGCCGGCGTACTTGGTGTGATTCACGCCGAACACGAACATCGGCGTGTCGTCCTTGGAGGGCGCGGACTGCACGACTTTCTTGGCGCCCGCCGCGATGTGCTTCTCGCAGGTTTCCTTGGTGAGAAACAGACCGGTGCACTCGATCACGATATCGGCGCCGACCTCGCCCCACTTCAGCTCAGTCGGGTCCTTGATTGCGGTCAGGCGGATCTTCTTGCCGTTCACGATCAGGTTATTGCCTTCGACCTTGATGTCGCCGGGAAAGCGGCCATGCACGGAGTCATACTTCAGCATGTAAGCCAGGTAATTGGGCTCCAAAAGGTCGTTGATGCCGACGATTTCGATTTCCTTGAAATCCTTGGCGACCGCGCGAAACACCATGCGGCCGATGCGGCCGAAACCGTTGATACCGACTTTAATTGCCATTTCCGAATCTCCAGAAGTGTTGTAGTCAAAACGTTGTTACAGAATCTCTTCGACCGCCTTGGCGACGTTCTCCGGCGTGAAGCCGAAGTGTTTGAACAGCTGCCCGGCCGGCGCTGATTCACCAAAACGATTGATGCCGACAACCTTGCCGTCAAGGCCAACGTACTTGTACCAACCGTCGGTCACGCCGGCTTCGACTGCCACGCGCTTCACACCGTTGGGGAGCACGGATTCGCGGTAGGCGGCGTCCTGGGCATCGAACACGTCGGTCGAGGGCATCGACACTACGCGCACCTTCATGCCCTTGGCGGTCAGAAGCTTCTGCGCTTCCATTGCCAGCGCCACCTCGGAACCGGTCGCGATGATCACGGCCTGCGGCTTGCCGCCGTCGGCCTCGCTCAGCACGTAGCCGCCGCGCGCGATGTTGGCGAGCTGCGTGGCATCGCGCTTCTGGTGCGGCAGATTCTGACGCGAGAAAATCAGGCACGACGGACCGGTTTTGCGCTCGATGGCGGCCTTCCATGAAACGGCGGATTCCACCGCGTCGCAGGCACGCCACACGCTCATGTTGGGAATCATGCGCAGAGTTGCAGTCTGCTCGACGGGTTGGTGGGTCGGGCCATCCTCGCCGAGGCCAATGGAATCATGGGTGTAGACGAAGATGGAGGCTATCTTCATGAGCGCGGCCATGCGCAGGGCATTGCGCGCGTATTCAGAGAACATCAGGAAGGTTGCGCCGTAGGGGATGAAGCCGCCGTGCAGCGCGATGCCGTTCATGATGGCGCTCATCCCGAATTCGCGCACACCATAATAGATGTAGTTGCCGTCGGCGACGGTGTTACTTACGCCCTTGGAGCCCTTCCAGATCGTCAGGTTGGATCCCGCCAAGTCCGCCGAGCCACCCAGGAACTCGGGCAGAACCGGTCCGTAGCCGTTGAGCGTATTTTGGCTCGCCTTGCGCGAAGCGATTGTCTCGGCCTTGGCGTCCACGCTCTTGATGAATTCGGCACTCTTGGCGGCCCAGTCCTTCGGCAACTCACCTTTCATGCGCCGCTCATACTCCGCCGCCAGATCCGGGAACGCCTTCTTGTAGGCGGCGAACTTCTCATTCCAATGCTTTTCGGCGGCTGCACCCTTGCTCTTCGCATCCCAGCCAGCATAGATCTCGGCGGGGATCACGAATGGCTCGTGTTTCCAGTCGAGGTTCTCGCGGGTGGCCTTGATCTCGTCGGGACCGAGTGGCGCGCCGTGGCAATCGTGCGAACCACAAAGATTCGGTGCGCCAAAGCCGATCACAGTCTTGCAGCAAATCATCGACGGTTTGTCGTTGACCGCATGGGCCTCGCGGATCGCCTTCTTGATCGCATCCGGGTTGTGGCCGTCGACGTCGCGTACCACGTGCCAGCCATAGGCCTCAAAGCGCTTCGGCGTATCATCGGTAAACCATCCTTCGACATGTCCGTCGATCGAAATGCCGTTGTCGTCGTAAAACGCGATGAGCTTGCCGAGACCGAGCGTACCCGCAAGCGAACAGGACTCGTGCGAGATGCCTTCCATCAGGCAGCCGTCACCAAGAAATACATAGGTGTAGTGGTCGACGATGTGGTGCCCGTCGCGGTTGAACTGGCCGGCCAGCACCTTTTCCGCAATCGCCATGCCGACGGCGTTAGTGATGCCCTGACCGAGTGGACCGGTCGTGGTTTCCACGCCGGGAGCGTAGCCATACTCCGGGTGGCCCGGCGTCTTCGAGTGCAGCTGGCGGAAGTTCTTGAGCTCATCCATCGGCAGGTCATAGCCCGTCAGATGCAGGAGCGAGTAGATGAGCATCGACCCATGACCGTTCGACAGCACGAAACGGTCGCGATCGGCCCATTTGGGGTTCGCCGGGTTGTGCTTGAGGAAGTCATTCCACAGGACCTCGGCGATGTCAGCCATGCCCATCGGCGCGCCGGGGTGACCGGAGTTTGCCTTTTGCACGGCGTCGGCCGCGAGTACACGAATCGCGTTGGCGAGGTCGCGGCGGCCTGGCGTCGACTGGCCGGTACCGGCCTTGGCGGAAGTCGCAGTTGCTGTCATGGCTTGATCCTCAATTTGTCAAAGAAACCGGTTTGCCCTCGGGCCCGCCGCGCCTGCGGCAAGAATGGCGACACTCCCGCGACCGCCGACAGGCTAAGGTCGCGCGGAACACAATCAACTGCCCCGGTAGTCACAGCAAGAAAGCACGGGGAGGGCCGGAAGTGCTGACTGTACTCGTTCCAAATTGCCGCCTCCCTCGCGTACTCGCGGCGGCAACCCCGGGATGCCCCCGGGATTTTTAAGGGGCGCCATTTTCCCTCACGTGCCGGCCCGCGGCAATAGCCGGACCGCGACACGGTGCTGCGGATTATCGGCCTATAAGGAGAATCTGTTACCGAGACACACCGTTCAGCGCATGTGCGCCGTAATCCAGCGCAACCACACGTTGAGCAGCGCCGCATCGCGGGCCGCAACCACAGACCGCGGCGCCAGATCGAGTGCGAAGACGGCCTCGCCTTGAAGCGTGACGGCGAATCCACCGGCCTCGGCCAGAATCAGGCTGCCGGCGGCGTAGTCCCAGAGGCGCTGACCGCCGTGCAGGTATATATGGAAGCGCCGATCGGCAACCCAACACCAATCAAGCGTGCTTGCGCCGAAATTGCGCTGCGAAGCGTATGGTGGATCCGCGGCGAGCCGCGCGCCGAGCGGGCCCGGCAGGCGCTTGAAGTCTATCGCGGCAACAGCGTGCGCGAGTGTGACACCGGGGGATTCGTGCGTGCCGAGAGGTTTGCCGTTCAGCTGCGCGCCGTCACCACGCCGCGCGCTAAAGCATTCATCGCGCACCGGATCGTAGACAAACCCAAGCTCGGGCTTCCCGTCGCGCAACAAGGCGAGCGACACGGCAAAGTACGGCACACCTGCTGCGAAGTTGGTCGTGCCGTCGAGCGGATCGAGACACCACAAGTCGCGCTGCGTCGCCGTTTGCACGAGCGCCGCATGCTCCTGCGCGCTCATCTCTTCCCCAAGGAATTCGATATCCGGCCACCCACCGGCCAGCGCCTCACGCAGACGGCGCTGCATGGCGAGATCGGCCGCCGTGACCAGGCTCCCGTCATGCTTAGTCTCCCGGTGCACATCGGCGAATCTGGGCAAAAGTTCCGTCCGCGCCGCCTCGCGTATGAGCTGCGACAAAGCCTCAGTGGATGGAAGCATCGCTATCGTGTGGCCAGCGGAATAACGCGCGCGCTACCGGGCACGGGCGCGCGCCGCTGCAGTTCCCGCAGTGACTGGAGGAATGCGCCCTGCAGACGTTTCATGGTCTCGTCCGCCCGCTCGGTGTAATAGACGACTTCGTAGGGAACCGGATCTTCCAGTGACGTGCGCGTCTGCGGAGCAAACCGTTGCCAGGCAACCTCGATCAACCGGCGGCCCTCGCGATCGACGAAGATAAACTCTTGTGCATCGAGTACCGCGAGATACTGCATCGAGCGGATCGGCACGAACACACACCCGGCTGCGGCGCGCGCCAGCTGCAGATGCGCAAGGTTGTAGGTCTCGGCCGGCATCGTGCGGGTGGCACGCTGCCGCTCGACCGGGCGATAGAAGGTTTCTTCGCTGATCATCGCGGCACTACGCCGCCGACTCCTGCTTCCACTTGATTGAACAGCCCATGCTCGGAATCTGCTCCCGTGGACCCTGCCCGTTCTGCGCAACCTGTTTCATGGCCTCGAACAGGTCACGACGCGCATTAGGCACTGATTCCTTGCGCGACTCATCCAGCCGTCCGCGATACTGGAGCTTGAGATCCTTGTTGTAACCGAAGAAATCCGGCGTGCAAACCGCACCGAATATTTTGGCTACTTCCTGGCTCTCGTCGAAGAGATACGGCATCGGAAGTCCCCATTCAACCGCGATGCGCTTCATGTTCTCGAACGAGTCCTCGGGAAAGTCCGTGGGATCATTCGATGAGATCGCCACTGCACCGATACCGAGTTCACGCAGCTCCTCGACGTCACGCACGATGCGGCTGCGTACCGCCTGGACATAGGGACAATGATTGCAGATGAACATGACAAGCAGCCCGTTTGGCCCGCGCACATCTGCCAGACGGTAGGTCTTGCCGTCGACACCGGGCAGGGCGAATTCCGGCGCCGACTTGCCAAATTCACAGACAGGGGTTTCGGTTCTGGCCATTGGTTGTTACTCCTGGGTCATCAGATCGTGGCCCGTTGGTTTCAGGGAATACATTACAGATATGGGGTATCACGCCCAGTGGAAAAGCCACCCGTGCATTATTAAATCATCTTATGTCCCGGGTCGGCCAATGTTCGGCGGCACGATTTATGCTCAAAAAATTGGCAGGCACTCTAACTCATAAGCCAAGGATCGTGGTGAAGGTCGACAGCCGAACTAATACCTGGATGCGGCGTATCCTGCTTGCCATGATGGCAGGCATGGCGCCGCTCGGCATGGCACAGGCCGCCGGATATGCGCTGTATGTACAGCCCGTTCTGAGCGAGGAAGATACACGGCGCGCATTTATGCCGCTCTGCCAGTTCATCACGCAAGTCGCGAACCAGCCTTGCCAGGTACACACATCGCCCAATTTTCTTGCCTACTGGGACACTATCCGGCGTGGCGAGAAGGCCGACTTCGTGCTCGATGCCGCGCACTTCACCGACTACCGGGCGGTCAAACAGGGATACAAGGTGCTGGTCAAGGTCCCGGACACCGTGAGCTACAGCCTCGTGGTGCCGGAAGACAAGATCGTGTTTGATCCCGTTGAACTGGCGGGCAAACCTGTCGCCTCGCTGGGCCAACCGTCAATCGGTGCGGCACGCCTGAACGCCCTGTTCCCCAACCCCATGCGCCAACCCGCAATCGTTGAAGTCAACAATGCCGTGGACGGCGTCGCGCTGGTACGGGAAGGCAAGGTCGATGGGGCCATTCTGCCCACGCCAGTCGTGAGCCAGGCGATGGCGCGTGGAGGCGGCCTGGTGGTTGTGACGACAACCGAGCCGCTGCCACATATTGCACTGTCGGCCTCGCCACGGGTGGACGCTGAAATGCGTGAGCGGCTTCGCGCAGCGCTACTCAAGGCCAATACGACACCCGAGGGCCAGCGGATGCTCAGGAGTATCGGCTTCCCCCGCTTCGAATCCGCGACGGAAGAGATGTATGCGAACCACGGTCGCGTACTCAAGGAATACTGGGGATACTAGTCTCCCGTGCGGTACGCGCCGCGCGCTGCTTGCCAGTCGCTGACCGAGCCTCGAAACTAGCGTCCATGGACAACCGGACGCTCATCGAGCGCGACCTGCGCGCGCTGTGGCACCCGTGCACGCAGATGAAGGAGCACGAGGTCTTCCCGCCCATTCCTATTCGTCGCGGCCGCGGCGTGTGGCTTGAGGATTTCGAGGGCCGGCGCTATCTCGACGCCATCAGCTCATGGTGGGTAAACCTGTTCGGACACGCCCACCCGCGCATCAATGCGGCCGTGGCGGCACAGCTCGATGAACTAGAGCATCTGATTCTCGCTGGCTTTACGCATGAGCCGGTCGTGACATTGTCAGAGCGATTGGCAGCGCTTGTCCCGGGCGGACTAGGGCACTGCTTCTATGCCTCCGATGGATCGAGCGCTGTCGAGATCGCGCTCAAAATGAGTTTTCACTACTGGCAAAACCGCGGAGAACAGCGCAGTCGCTACATCAATCTCGCCAACTCCTATCACGGGGAGACCCTTGGCGCGCTCTCTGTCGGGGACGTCGCGCTCTATAAGGAAACTTACGCCCCGCTGCTGCTCCAGCCCGTTACTGTGTCTTCACCGGACTGCTACCAGCGCGAACCCGGTGAGCCCTGTGCGGAATATGCGCGGCGCGCGTTTGAAAATCTGGAGAAAGCACTCGCGTACCATGCACGGGAAACATGCGCTGTCATCCTTGAGCCGCTCGTGCAATGCGCCGGTGGCATGCGCATGCATGATGCCGAGTACCTCCGGCTGGCACGCGCCGCCTGCACACGACACAGCGTGCATCTGATCGCTGACGAGATCGCGGTCGGTTTCGGCCGTACCGGTACGATGTTCGCCTGCGAGCAGGCCGGCATCACGCCAGATTTTCTGCTGCTCGGCAAAGGACTGACCGGCGGCTACTTGCCTCTGTCGGTGTGCCTCACCACGGACGAGGTGTACGCGGCCTTCTACCACGGCTACCCTTCGCACCGCGCCTTCCTGCATTCGCACTCCTACACCGGCAATCCGCTGGCCTGTGCCGCCGCGCTCGCAACGCTAGACATCTTCCGCGACGATGATGTGTTGGCGCGCAATCGCTCGCTCAGCGCGCACATGGCGGCGGCAACCGCGCACTTCGCGGATCACCCGCACGTGGCGGACGTGCGCCAACACGGAATGATACTCGCCATCGAGTTGGCAAAAGAGCGGGCGACCCGCGAGCCGTTTCCCGCGCAGGAGCGGCGCGGGGCGCGCGTCTACCGGCATGCACTCACGCGCGGCGTACTGCTTCGCCCGCTGGGAGATGTCATTTACTTCATGCCACCTTACGTGATCGAGCCTGGCGAGATTAATCTTCTCGCCGAGGTTGCCTGGGAAGGTATTGAATTCGCGACACGCAACTGACGCGCCGCACGCGGATGTTTGATCAGGACGGGTAAAACGTGGTCTTCAGTGCTTCCAGATCCGGTACGATCAGGAGGCGACCTTCAGGGGTCTTGAGGCCCCCCGCGACGTAAGGACTGTTGGGAAGATCGGCCTCCTGTGCCGTAACAAGTCCGGCCTCTTCCACTGAACGCGGGCGCGGTTCGGCGGAACTGAGGATCGACACGAACTCCCATTCGTTCCGGCCCGTAAGCGGATAGAGGACCACAATCTTGGCGCCCGCCCCCGGCAACATACGGTGCCCGCCGAGAAACCCCTCAAACGACACCACCGGCACAGCAAGCGAACGCCACCCGGTGACACCCAGCAGCCAGTCCGGCGCGTACGGCACCGGCGCAAGTCGGCCAATACTAATGACCTCGGCGATCTTGGCCGAGGGCAGCAACAATGAGGTGTTGCCGAGCGGAATTTCCAGTACATACAGGCGGTCGGTATTCTGTCGTCGCATGCGCTATTCCCCGAGCGACTGCAGGTAACCAATAAGTGCCGTTGGCTCGAACACCAGCGTCACGTCGCGTCCTGACACCCAGGCGCCGTCAAAGAGATGACCGAAGCGTGTGGGGGCGGGACCAAGCGGCGTGAACTTGGCGATCTCGGTTTCGCCACGCGGCAGCAGCTGCACTTCGTCGACGATGATTCCAACGTTCTGCGGGCGCGCTTCCAGGAACACGGCACGATGCCAATCGCCCGCCGGGCGCGTCGCGAGGTCGGGGCCCAGGCTATAGGCCGGCCAGCGCGTGCCGCGCACCGTGCGCCACGCAGCCACCGGGCTTTGCGACGCGGTGTTCTCGCTTAGCGCATCGCGCTGCTCGATCGTGTAGCGCATCACGCTCGGCAGCAGGAAGGTGCTGCCGCCGATCACGAGTCGCAGGTATTGATGCTGGGATGGTGCCACGAATGGTTCCAGTGCGGCTGCGTGCCTGTCGTCTGCCTATTGCAGATGACCGCGTGCGAGCAGCGTCTCGATGTTCTTGAGGAGGTCTTCTTCCTGATAGGGCTTTGACATGTAAACATCCACGCCCAGGTCGAAGGCCTTCTGGCGGTGCTTGGCACCGGCACGCGAAGTGATCATGATGATTGGCACGTGCTTTAGTCCGCTTTCGGAGCGCACGCGACTCGTCAGCTCATAGCCATCCATGCGTGGCATCTCGATATCAACCAGCATGAGGTCTGGCACGCGCTCGCGCAGCTGCTCGACAGCATCGATACCATCCTTTGCCACCATCACCTCGTAACCACGCTTCTGCAGGTGCTTGCTCGTGACTTTGCGAACGGTGAGCGAATCGTCCACCACCATCACGGTCGGATGTTCCTTTTCCGCTGGCGCGGCGGCCACCGGCTGCTGAATCTGGTGTCCTACCCGTAGCGTGTCCTCGCGGAACCATAGCCCCGGAACGTCGAGAATCAGGATCACGCGACCGTCACCGAGGATGGTCGCGCCGCCCAACCCCTTGATCTCCGCGAGCTGCGGCCCGAGTGGCTTGATCACCACTTCGCGCGTGCCGCCGAGCCCGTCCACCTGCATCGCGACTTCGCGCGTGCCAGTGCGCGCCAGCAACACGGGCACCTTCTTGCCATTGACCGGCGCCGGCGACGCCACACCGAGGCGCGTCGCGAGGCTCATGTACGGGTAGACCTGATCGTTCCAGTTGAGCAGTGGATTCTTGCCGACCGATATGGCGTGCAACTGTTCGACCGGGTACTCGATGATATTGGCCACCGAGGCGAGCGGCACGGCGAACTGCTGGTCGCCGACGTAGACCATGAGTGCCTGCGCGATCGAGAGCGTGAGCGGCAGGCGGATGGTGAACGTTGTGCCGACCCCGTGCTGGGTATCGACCGTCATGGTGCCGCCGAGCTGCTTCACCTCGGTATGCACGACGTCCATGCCCACACCGCGTCCCGACAAGTGGGTAATCTTCTCGGCGGTCGAGAATCCCGGCATTAGGATGAATTGGACAAGTTCATCCTCGGCGAGGTTGGCATCCGCGTTAATCAATTCGCGCTCAATCGCCTTCTTGCGAATCGCATCGGTGTTGAGGCCGCCTCCGTCGTCCGAGAAGCGCAGCACGATTTCGCTGCCTTCCTGGGCGGTGGCTACGGTGATCTTGCCGGTCACGGGCTTGCCGCGCTTGCGCCGCTCGGGCTCAGGCTCGATACCGTGATCGATGCTGTTGCGGATCATGTGCTCGAAGGGACCGACTATGCGTTCGAGCACATTTCGATCGACTTCCACATCCGCGCCGGTGAGATCGAGTTCGACCCGTTTGCCTAGTTCGCGCGCCGTCTGGCGCACGATGTGGCGCAAGCGACCGGCCTGCGTCGAGAAGGCCACCATGCGCGTACGCATGAGACCTTCCTGCAGGTCGGTATTGATACGCGCCTGCTGGGCAAGTGTCGTTTCCGCCACACCAATGAAATTACCCAGATTGATCTGGATGGTGGAAAGATCGTGCAGGCTCTCGGTCAGGCTGCGCGAGAGCTGCTGCAGGCGCGAGAAGCGGTCAAACTCCAGCGGGTCAAAGTCGGTGCGACCACCCGCCATCTGGCTCTCGGCGCGATACAGGATCTGCGACTCGGACTGGATTTCCAGCTCGCGCAACTGGTCACGAAAGCGCGAAACGTTGCGCGACAGCTCCCCGAGATTGTCGCGGAAGCCGTAGATCTGCTGCTCCATGCGGGCACGGGCAATGGATACCTCGCCGGCATAATTGACAAGTTCATTGAGGAGATTGGTGTTGACGCGGATCTGACCGCGCCGCTCCATGGTGGATGGCCAAGCTGCGCCCTCTTCCCCTGTCTCGTCGCGGCGCTCGTCCGCAGGCTCCGCGAGCGTAGCGTTGCTTGCTGCAGTCGACGCAACCGCTGCTTCTGGTACCTCTTCTCGCCGCCTTTCGCGCGGCACCATCTCGGCAGCCGCCGGCTCGGGGCTGCGAGCTGCTGGCACGGTCGGTTCGACGGCGCGCGGGGCCATTGCCGGCGCTGGCGCAGCGCGCACTTCCGTCTCCGGGACAGGCGTGACGGCGCGCGCCGGCGGCGGCACAGGCTCGCCTGCAATCCAGGCCTGCAGGCGCGCATTCAGGTTCTGTCCGCTTGGAACCGGGCGACCGGCCTGGATGCGATCAAGCATGGTCACCAGCAGGTCATGCGCCT
>LJVB01000174.1 GCA_001304215.1 Acidithiobacillales bacterium SM1_46
GCTTCTGCCAGCGACCAGACGGCAGACGTACGTCGACCTACAGCACAAAAAAAACCCCGGATTCAAGGGGAGAAAGTCCGGGGCTTAACGTGTCCAGGACCTCTAGGGTCCGGGACTGTCCCGCCCAGGGAGGTGGAGCGGGACCGGACGATTATCCAACCGTCCACGTCGAGTATAGACCAGTGGTTCGCGATTCGGTTCCGTACGCCTTGTTTTCAAAGGCCTTTTCCACAAAGTTAGTACAAGTATTCGGGAGATATCGAAAGTTACTGATTCAGTGCGCCTCGTCCCAGTTGCCGCCGACCCCGACATCCACAATCAGCGGCACGGCAAGGCCTGCAACCTCGCTCATCATGCGCGGGATCGCCTCGCGCGCCATGGTGAGCATTGGCTCCGGGACGTCGAATACCAGCTCATCGTGCACTTGCATGATCATCCGCAGGGTCGGTGCCGACTCGGCAATCCAGCGATCGATGCGAATCATCGCGAGCTTGATGAGGTCGGCGGCCGTGCCCTGCATCGGTGCATTGATGGCGGCCCGTTCGGCACCCTGGCGACGCGCCACGTTGGAGGCGTTGATCTCCGGCAGGTGCAGGCGCCTGCCGAACAGCGTTTCCACATAGCCCTGGCGACGCGCGGTCTCACGCGTACGCTCCATGTAGGCACGCACACCGGGATAGCGGGCGAAATAGCGCTCGACATATTCGTCGGCGGACTTCCGGTCTATGCGCAATTGCCTCGCCAACCCGAAGGCCGACATGCCATAGATGAGACCGAAATTGATCGCCTTGGCAGCGCGGCGCATTTCGTCGGTCACATCGGATGGCTGAACACCGAACACCTCGGCAGCGGTCGCGCGGTGGACGTCCATGTTGGCAGCGAATGCGCCGATCAGCCCCTCATCCCCGGACAGATGGGCCATGATGCGCAGCTCGATCTGCGAGTAGTCGGCCGAGAGAATCGTGCAGCCGGGCGAGGCGATGAACGCTTGCCGGATACGCCGGCCCTCGGCAGTGCGGACGGGAATATTCTGCAGGTTCGGATCGGTGGATGACAGCCGCCCGGTCGCCGCGACGGCCTGATGATACGAAGTGTGCACCCGTCCCGTGTTGGCGTTGATCATCTCCGGCAACTTGTCGGTGTAAGTCGACTTGAGCTTCAGCAGGCCGCGGTAATCGAGGATGAGCTGCGGCAACGGATAATCGAGTGCCAGCTCGGCGAGCACGTCTTCCGCGGTGGAGGGCTGACCGGTCGGTGTCTTCCTTAGCACCGGCAGCTTTTGATTTCCGTAGAGCACTTCCTGGATCTGCTTCGGTGAGGAGATATTGAACGGCTGGCCGGCGAGCGCGTGCGCCTCGCGCTCAATGTCGATCAGCCGCCGTGCCAGTTCCTGGCTCTGCGCGCGCAGCATGTCCACGTCGATGCGCACCCCGTTGCGCTCCATGCGTACCAGCACTGGCACAAGCGGCATCTCGATCTCTTCGAACAGCTTCACGAGGGTCGGCGCCTGCGCAAGGCGCGGCCAGAGATGCTCGTGCAGCCGCAGCGTGATATCGGCATCTTCCGCGGCGTAGGTCGCGGCCTGCTCGATCGCAACCTCGCTGAAATTGATTTGATGCTTTCCCTTGCCAGTCACTTCCTCGTACTTCATGGTCTTGTAGCCGAGGTATTTGAGCGCAAGGGAATCCATATCGTGTCGCGAGGCGGTCGACTCGAGCACATACGATTCCAGCATGGTGTCGAAGCGCCCGCCGGCAAGGCCAATGCCGTGGTTTGCAAGCACGCTCATGTCGTACTTCAGGTTCTGCCCGATCTTGGTGAGTGTGCCGTCCTCGAGCAGCGGCCTGAGTCTGGCGAGCGTCGCGTCAAGCGGGAGCTGCGCGGGCACACCGGGGTAATCGTGGCCAAGCGGCACGTAGGCGCCCTGCCCGACCGCATCGGCAAACGACACGCCGACGATTCGCGCCTCGAGCGCATTGAGGCTCGTGGTCTCGGTGTCAAAAGCAAACACTCCGGCATCACGTAGCCGCACCAACCAGGCATCAAGCTGGGCGTCGGTCCTCACGGTGTCGTACTGGCCGGCAGCAGCGGCGGCCGGCATTGGCGCGGCGGCGGACTGCGCGCCGCCAAGTTCAGCCAGCCAGGTCTTGAACTCGCATCGGGCGTAGAGCTCGCGCAACTTCGCGACATCGGGTGCACGCAAGGTCAGGCCATTGGGCGTGACATCGAGATCCACGTCACAGCGAATGGTGGCGAGCGTACGCGACAGCGGGAGGTGCGCCAGTGCGCCTCGCAAACTCTCGCCGGCCTTGCCGGGAATCTCATGCGCGTGCGCGACGATCTCATCGAGCGAGCCATACTGTTGCAGCCACTTGGCAGCGGTCTTGGGTCCAACACCCGGCACGCCGGGGATGTTGTCCGAGGTGTCGCCGACCAGCGCGAGATAGTCGATGATCTGCTCGGGCGTTACACCGAAGCGCGCCGTCACGCCATCGCGATCATAGACCTGCTCCTTCATCGTATCGACGATGCGCACGTGCCCATCGACCAATTGAGCCATGTCCTTGTCGCCGGTGGCGATTAGCGTGTCACGACCCTCGCGCGCGGCGGCGCGCGCCAGCGTGCCGATGACATCATCGGCCTCGACGCCCTCGACCTGCAGCAGCGGCAGGCCGAGGGCGCGCACGATGGCATGAATCGGTTCGATCTGCGCGACCAGCTCATCGGGCATCGGAGGACGATGCGCCTTGTAGTCGGCGAACAGGTCGTCGCGAAATGTCTTTCCCTTGGCATCGAACACAACCGCCATCTGCTTGGGGGCATAGGTCTTGAGCAGCCGGCGCAGCATGTTGACGACGCCATAGACCGCGCCGGTCGGCTCGCCGTGCGAATTGCTGAGCGCCGGCATGGCATGGAATGCACGGTACAGATAGGATGACCCGTCCACGAGAACAATCGGCGCGGAGGACGACCCCTCGTTTTCGGCCCGCTCAGCAGCCGTTGCGCCTTTCGGCGCGCTGGTTTGTTGTCCCATCGTGATTGGCTCGAGAGTGTGCCCGCCCGCAGCAGGCCTGTGCTAGAAATTACCCTATGATGAAGAATCGCAATCCCGATACGTCTGATTCGACCCCCGCCCCGGATCTACGCGTCAGTATCACACCCTCCGGCGTGATGTCGCGCGAGTCCTGGAAAATCTTCCAGATCATGGCCGAGTTTGTGGCTGGCTTCGAGCGCTTATCGCAGATTCAGCCATCCGTGAGCATCTTCGGTTCGGCGCGCATTCGCCCGGGGCACCCGTATTATGCCCTGACTGAAGAGATCGCACGCAAACTGTCGGACGCCGGGTTTTCAGTCGTGAGCGGCGGTGGACCGGGTCTAATGGAGGCCGCCAACAAGGGCGCGTTCGCCGGCAAATCGCCGAGCGTCGGGCTCAATATCTTTTTGCCCCAGGAGCAGGCGGCGAACCCTTTCCAGAATGTGAGCCTCTCGTTCCAGCACTTCTTCGCCCGCAAGGTGATGTTCGTGAAATACGCCAAGGCGTACGTCGTGATGCCCGGCGGCTTCGGCACGCTCGACGAGATCATTGAGGCTCTTACGCTGATTCAGACTGGCAAGAGCACGCCCATGCCGATCATTCTCGTGCATCGGCCGTTCTGGGCCGGCATGGTCGACTGGTTCAAGAACACGCTGGTGCGCGAGGGCGTTATCAGCCCGAGCGACCTCGGTCTCTTTACGCTGGTTGATACGGCCGATGAGGTGCTCGATGCGATCTTCCGGTATTATGAAAAGAGCGGCTTCGAGACAACCGAAGCGGAAAGGGAAATCAAGCTCAACCTCTAGCGGCGTGCCTGTGGCGCCTCCCATGATGCGTAATCTTTGTCTTGTATTTTGCGTGGTCGCGCTCGCGACCGGTCTCTCCGAGGCGCAGGCTGCGTCGGACACGCCAACTATGCCTGCGGCGCGGCAACCGGCACCGACGCCGCCGCCGGCAACCGTGCCGGAGCCACCGGCCCCTCCCGAGCAGTATGAGCCACCACGGGCCGCGCCGGAGAGTGAGGCACCGAGCGTGGAGGTTGAGCCGGAGGTGCGAATCGTCACCAAGGGTGACGAGATCCACGAGGAGTACCGCATCCATGGACAGCTCTACATGATCAAGGTGAAACCCGCCAGGGGTCCGGCCTACTACCTGATCGATCCGGAAGGCAAGGGTCAGTTCCGGCGCAGCGACTTCGAGCCGAGCGTTGCGCCGCCCCAATGGGTACTCAAGCGCTGGTAGTCCCGATGACCAACGACACCGCCTTGGCGGGCCGCCCGCAGCTACGCCAGCGGCTGGAATAGGTCAGGCATTCGAATGGCTGCGCAATGGCTACCACCTCCTGCGGGCAGCCCCGCGCCTGTGGTTCGGCATGACCTTGATTTATTTTCTGATCGCCGCGGCGCTGCGGTTGGTCCCGTTCATGGGCGGCCTCGTGCTGATACTTATCTCACCATGGTTGCTCGCCGGCGCGCTGGTGACGGCGCGCGATTCCAGCGCGACAATCGTCGGAGGCGCAAAGGGCTGGATTAACAGCCTGATTAGCACACCGGTGCGACGGTTCACGCTACCCGTGCGCAACGAACATCGTATGGCGGCCTTGGCCATTGCGTGCGTTCTCGTCTTTGGTTTTGCACTGTTGATACGCATTGTTGAGGAGCTTGTCCTGAAAGGCGGCTCCATGGCGACCGGTCTCGCGGCCACGGGACTTGCACCGCCAATGGGACCAGGCTTTGCCATCGCCGTCGTGATGGTCGGGATCGCCTACGTTACTCTGCTCATGGCGGTCTATTATCTCGTGCCGCTTGTGGCGTTTCGCGGACGCGCGCCAATCGAAGCGCTGTTGGAGAGCTTTCAGACCTGTTTGCGTCATGCCGGTGCCTGGTTCCTGCTCATCGGCATCTTCTTTATTCCGTACGCCGCTATCGTATTCGCGTACGCCTGGATCCCGTGGACCGGCGTGGTGCTGACCCTCACGCTTGGCTTCGTACTGTTGCCGCTTTTCGTCAGCACAAGCTACGCGCGGGCGCGAGCACGGCGGTTGCGATCGGCGTTCTCGGCCGCTGCTCCCGGCGCGGCCCTTCCTCCTCGATTCCTGGACTCGCGGCTAGCGGGATATTCATGCCTCGCTGCGCTTCCGCGCTCCCCCGCGATGCGGGGATTCGGCTATCGCGAGTGAATCGCGCACGCCGTAAGGCGGGGCGCTTCCT
>LJVB01000175.1:0-4245 GCA_001304215.1 Acidithiobacillales bacterium SM1_46
ATTCTTGAAACCCCAATGCCAACGTTACCAGCGCACCAAGCATCAGGTACAAGACGATCCGGCGCGCCATGCGAGCGTCGCGAATAAGGTTCAAGAACACGAAGAAGACAATGAACTGGTCGAGCCACGACTTTATGTCACCAAGATAGGTCGTCATGAGATGGCCAAACCCGAGCGTGATGCTCGCTGTCACTACCGAGATCAGCGTAATGGCCCCATAGGTCCCCACCAATCCGCTGTTGGGCAACGAACGAAACACCGGCCGATCCTCTCGGGAAACATGCATTCCCCAGGCAAACAACATCAGCAACATCAATGCATTGGTGCCGTTAATGCCTGGCGCCAGCGGCACCACATAGATCTTGTTCAGCGGGATATAAATGATGAACAGCGCCAGCAACCACTCTGCATCCGTGGCCACCCGCAACACCAGCACAAGACCCATCACCCCCGCGATGCCATAGAGCGCCCACCCGGGCAACCTGACATCGAGCACGATTATCGTCACCGCCAACAGTGCCGGTGCGGCAAGAAACCAAAGCGTAGAGCGAAGCGCAGGTCCGCCCCACTGGCTCAGGCCCACGACCGGCCCGGTCTGCCCGGACGCCTCCGACTCAACCAGCCATTCGTTCATAGAGTGCATGATACAGCCGGTTGCCGAGCATTGATTTCACCAGCGCTTTGACTCCTGCAGCCGCTCGCGCTTTGACCAGAGGGAGTGGCGCGGCGCGCGCTATGCCACGAAACTGCGACGCATCGGTCGTCCGCCGAACGGCGACGCGGCGAAACAAACCGCCGTGGCGGAAAGCGCCGGAACGGTTAGCACCGACATCTGAGGAAAAATACAACTCATAACCGTACGCTCTACCAATGGCAAGCTGCTCGGTTCGGTAGCGCCCACCGGGGAAGGACATCATCCGTGGCGCCACACCTGTTCCGGCCTCGATTGCAGCGCGCGGCCCGCCGAACTCTTCGGCGGTTTCCGCCTGCGTCAGGTCATCGAAAAAACGGTGGGTCTTGCCATGCGCACCTACGTACATGCCACCCTCTCGCATCTCCCGCAGTTGCGCCCAGCTGCAAAAGCCGGCCCGCGCTCCGATGAAGTCGCTGGTGACGAAAAACACCGCCGGCATCCGCCGCGCCGCCAGGATCGGATAGGCATGGCGATAGTTGCTCTCGTGACCGTCGTCAAACGTCAGGACCACGCTTACTGGCGCGTCTGGATGGGCGCTCGCAAGGCGGAGCGGGTCGACGACCGGAATGCCGGCTTCGGTCAGCCAGTCGAGCTGCGAGTGGAAATCCTCAACCGAGACCGCATACGGTCGGTCGGCCGAATCGATCGCCGCGAGCTCCGCAGCGCCCGAATACAGCCCATGGTACATCAATACCATGACGCGACTCATGTCTTCTCCCACCGGGCGTCGATCCCGCCCGTAAGAAAGTTACGCATCGCCAACACGGCCGCCCAGTTCAGTTCCACAAACACCAGCGCGAAGCTAACGAAACGGTTGGAACGAAACGACGGCGCTGCGAGTCCAAGCAGTACTACCAGATAGAACACTACCTGACCTGCAGCCGCGACGCGATAAACCGCACCACTCGCGAAAAACGATGCCGCCAGCAGCGCCACCATTGCATAGGGAACAAATAGCCGAAACACCTTGTGCGAAAGAAACTGCACCAGCACCGGATTCTGTCCGGGAACGAACAGCCAGGAATTACGTACGAACGCCTGAAAGTTGCCCGTCAGCGTACGCACCTTGCGTTTGCGCTCGCCGCGCGTGTCGGTCTGCAGCTCGTCATAAATCACTGCACGCGGCTCGAAAATCACACGTTGGCCCCGACGCACGATCTGCATTGGTAACACAAAATCATCGAGCAGCGTGTCGGTTGGCAAGGGCACATAGTCGCGACGCCGGATCGCGTAGAGCGCGCCGGTCACGCCGACCGTCGAGGCCAGCCGGCTCTCCGCCTTGCGTATCCACTTTTCGTAGCGCCAGTAAAGACCAATGTGGCTCGCTGTGTGGGAGACAGGATCACGATGCACCAACTCACCGCTCACGGCTCCGATGCCTGGCTCGAGCAGGCGGGCAACTAGGCACCGCACGGCACCCGGCTCCAGCTCCTGACGAACATCCGTAAACACAACCACCTCTGAATCAATTTGCGCGAGCTCGATGTTCAGGGCGTGCGGCTTGCCGCGTCGTTCTGGGTAACTCAACAACGTCACGTCGGCCTCCATCGCGAGGTGTTCATTCGTCGCGTCGGTCGACCCGTCCGACACGAACATGATACGCAGAAGGCCAAGTTCGTAATCCAGGGCGCGCAGGTTGGAGAGCTTTGGCAACACCCGACCCTGTTCATTATGCACCGCCACCACCACGGTAACCGACGGCCAGCGCCGAATGCCCGGGGTGTTACCGCCTGTCTCGGGACGCAGTCGCGACAACATCCACACCCCCAGCGGATAGCCCGCGTAGGTGTAGACAATGAATCCGAAGGCGGCCCAAAAAAGTGCTTCCATAACCCTACCTCAATGGCCGGCGACCAGCCACGCAAAGTCCGCCAGGGTTCGCGCACCGGTTGGCTGGCGGCGAATCGCATAGCGATCGGAGCGTGCGTCGTTGACACCTTCGATCGTGGCAAACCCCAGCTCAAATCCGTTGCGCGCCAGACTCACCTTAGTCTGTTCCGTGAAATCCTGCGCACGCCCGTTCGGATAGGCAAAGAAGCGTGGCGCGATCCCTATCTCTGCCTGAATGCGATCGCGGCACAGACGGATCTCCTCGTCAGCCGCCTCAGCGCTGATTTGCGACAGAATCGGATGGGTGTGAGTATGGCCACCGTAACGCGTAAACTCGAGCGTCGCCCTTGCCTCATCCCACGTGAGCATTTGCCGACCGGCACTGCCGTCCTCAGGATCAACGCCGAGCTCTCCGAATAGCAGCGCCTGCAAGTGCTGACGCTCAGCATCCGGAAGGTCCTTCAGATAGTCTTTAGCGATCCGCGCCGCACGCTCGCGCTCCGTGCCATCGCCCAACGGCAATGATGTACGGGTCGCCCAGGGCACGCACACCGTTTTCTTCGCGGAGCGCAAAAAGGCCCACGTCACAGCATCGGTCCAGATGAGCCGATTCGATCCCAGGAATGAAGTCGCCACGAATACTACGGCGGGAATCTTCAGTTCGTGAAGCACCGGATAGGCGTTGTCATGGTAGTCACGGTAACCATCGTCGAACGTCACCAGCACCGCGGGACGCAGGCGGGAAGGCCGCTGAACCGCCCCAAAATACTCCTCGGGAGCGATTAACCGACAGTGCCGCTTGAGCCACAACATCTGATCGCGGAACTGCTCCACATCACCGCCCTTGAACGGATCCTCGGGCCGAGTGATGCGGTGGTACATCAATACGACGACCGCCGAACGACGCAGTGGCGCTGTCATCGCCCAACCGGGCTCGCGAGCGGCTCCCCATTTTACAAGTTGCCTCAACATGAATCTCAGCTATTCACTTCCGACCAGGTTGTCTGCCCGTAGTCGCGGAGCCAATCCATCCGCCTGACCTGCCGCTTCCAGTCCAAAGAATTCCCTGCCATGTCCCACACTCCATCCCGGAACATCAGTCATCGCCACGAGGCCACTCCAGTCAACACGCTCAAAGTCAGCCACGTCGCGATCGAGCTCAAAAGAAAGCAAGCTCAGTATGCCTCTTTGCCCGACGCGCGAAACCATCCTGATCGCCTCGCCGCATCTATCATCGCCTCTCACGCCACGACTGCGCCTAGTGGAAGTCATCCCGAATACCCTAGCCGCGTCGCCACACGTCTCACCAGACTCCTCGCGCGCCGATCAAGGACGATGACTATTAGTGCGTAGCTGATCACACCCACTGCAACCTTTGCGCCAAGATCGAAGATACGTCCATGACCCAGCGATATGTTGACAATTAGCAGATACATCACCACTGCAATCAGCGAAAATTTCGCGGCAGCCGAAAAGGGAAACGCAAGCCTGAATTGCCGTCTGTTCACCAAAGCCAACGCAACCGTGCGAAAGGTCTCGCTCGCCAGCATCGCGATACCAGCGCCGATAATCCCGATACGCGGAAGAAGAAGCAGGTTGACGACTAGGTTTACCGCTACGCTCCCGAGCACTACCCACATCAGGGTCAGTGTCTGCTTGTGAATGTATAGTCCCGCGCCATACAAAGTAGCCGCCCCGCCCACCATCTGCGCAGAGATCAA
>LJVB01000175.1:4281-8244 GCA_001304215.1 Acidithiobacillales bacterium SM1_46
GCGGCGGACAGACCCGCCGCAACCGGAATCGCCACAAGCAGGTAGTAATGCGCCGATTCTTCAATGAACTTGCGCGTCTCCGCCTCGCCTTTCTCGGCCCATAGACGCAGGTACATCGGAATCATCGACTGGTTCAACGCAGAAACCAGGATAGCGTGGGCATACTCGGTGAGGTTAAGCGACGCCATGTATATTCCGAGCTGACGACTGCCCAACTGCGCCTGTATTACGTACCGACTGACAATATCGAGTAACAGGAAGGCCAGATCGTAACCAAGCATCGGCAAACCAAACAGGAAAAGCAGACGCAGCAATTTGCTCGAAAAAGTGAATTGAATTGGCAAGCCAAGCCGATTCACTGCAAGAACGAGCGCCGCCCCCAGCATGGCCGTTTCCGCCGCAATCGTCGCCACGAAGAACCCATATGCCCCGTCCACGAGGTAAAGCAGCACCACAACGATCGTGCCAACCGTCACGTATTTTCTGATCACGGTGTAAGCGCTCAGTACTGCACTGCGCTCCTGCGCGCGCAGCAGGTTTGTCAGCGTACTATCGACCGTCCGCACGACGATCAACACTGAAGTCAGCAGAAAGAGTCCGGCAATTCGTTCTTCCTTCAGAAGGGACGGCGCGATCACCTGACTCGCCAGCGCCCAAAGAACCGCGACTGCCAGACCAGTTGCCGCCATGGCGGTTAATACGGTGAAGTTATATTCGCCCAGCGTCACGCCGGCCTTTCCTGCCCTGGCATCCGCATAGAATCGAACCACGGAATGCTGCAAGCCGAACTTGGCAACACCGGTCAGCAATGCGACCGTTCCGGAAACCAGCCCGAGCAAGCCATAGTCCTCGACGCTCAGGAGACGGGTAAATACCGGAAACGAGACAAAGCCCGCGAGCATTACCAGCAGGTTGCCGATGCTGTAGTTGGAGGTATGTACGAACAACTTGCTGAGCATGCTACTTCTCAGACCCCGCTGTCCGCGGCGGCGACTCTGCCCTTAGGGACTTCAGATATCTCTTGAGGAGGGGAAGCTGCTCATGTCGCAACCGGTGCGCAAACGTTGTCAGTGTCGCTCTTTGTGCCTCCAGAAGACGAGTTTCGCGAACCTCTTTCGCCCACTGTGTCTTGTACTCATACTCCCCACGCAACATGTCGAAAACGGTATTCCCCTCATTGAGGGCATGCTCGATCGCATATCCCATCAATACCAACCCTGGTCGCAGCTTGGAACGAGCGGGATCAAATCCCCCCTGAAAGTAGTAAACCGTGTCGCGAAACCGATAGCAGTAGTAGATAGCGATGATCTCACCGGCAAGTTCCAGGCAATACATTCGCAACCATGTTTTTTCTAGACAGGCGTGCATCAATTCCCGGTGAAAGGCTACGTAACGGGGCGATGAAAAGGCATGCGGCTCATCCTTCTCTTCCCAGCGCCGGTGATGCAATTCAATAAGCCTGTCGATTGCCTGATCGAGCAACGCACTGTCGCTCATGACAAAAAAGCGGCTTTCCGGAAGCGCCTCAAACTTGCGGCGCGTGTTACGAATCGTATAACGTCTCTCCCGACTCAATGAGTTTAAGTAGTCGTCCCAGCTCTTTGGCAATGAAACATACGATATCGCCGCCGAAACCCCGCGACGTACGCGCCAACCGCGCGGCTCGCACGCCTTCGCGATCGCCGTCTCAAAGGTCGTTGTTGAATTGAGATCGCTCAACCGCAGCACGTCCCAACCCGAGGTCTCGCTGCTTAAAAAGCGCGCCAACTCGATTTCTGCCTCTTTCTCGTAGTCGGCCGCTATCAGTGGTCCAAGGTAGTCTGGCGAGGTATCACCGCCGGTACCGACTGGCCTAAGCAGGCTGATGCCTATCGGGCCCAAAACACGCTGCCGCTGCACGTATAGCGGTAGAACCGCTATGAGTTCATTACCGGACCGCACCACTGCCAAACGCAGCAATTGACGACCGCCATAGTGCTTCCACCAGATGTACTGCCACTCCCAGGTCTGAAATACACTTGCGACTCGTGCGCGTGACAACAACGTGGACCAATCGCCTCGCAGCGCTTCGAATGCTTGCGTGTCCGTTATAAACTCGGTGCGCATATTACGTTACTGCCCGCACATCATCAGACGCGTCCGCCAGCGCGCGCTTCACCTTTCCCGAGGCCGCAAAGACGAACCCGCAACTGCGGCACCAATCCAGGAATGCTGCAAGATCGTCTAAGAAGCGCTGCACATCGCCCTCTGTCTGGGGATAGGGACTGGCTTTGGCGATGATCTCCATCGAGTGGAACATCATATTGAGGACTACCACCTGGCGGTCGCGATGGCGCCTAAGTTGATAGTGAACGATGTCCTTCATCGTCTCGACGCTCGAGAACCACGGGCGCAACCAGCGCGGGCCACGAATCAGACGCGGGCGCATGGTGACCGGGATCTCCAGCACTGACGTTCCGACACTATCGGCGACTCTCGTTAGCGTACCGGGAGCTGGGTAATACGGCTGCTCGGGCGCATCGCGATAATCCACGTCACCATCGGGGTGTCGCCAACGAATGTACGGGGTCACACTCGTATCGATGTCGTACCCGAGCCTTTCCAGGGAGCTAATGGTATTCGCACCGGCACCGTAGCGTCCGGCCCGGAACGAGCGCGGCCGATACCCAAAGCAGCGCTCGAACAGATCGGAAAGATTCCGCAGTTTCTGGTACTCGACTTCCGGGCCGCAGTGACACTGGAAATCCGGGCTGTCGATGCCCGCATAATCGAAAAACTTCTTCTCAGGTTCAATAAACGCGGAATGCAGGTGCGTACCCAATTCATGTTCCCCCTGCAGGGAACGCAGCGCGTGCACGCTGCTTGCATCTTCCATGACTTCGACGGTGAGAAGATAGGTGGGCACTGCCCCGGCTTCCCGGAAAACCGGCTGCAGGCGCTCCGGCAACCCGACGGTCACCGAATCGAAACGCAGCGGTCGGGAGCGTGCCCAGTTTGGATCATGATCGCACTCCGTGTCGATCGTGATGGTAAAGAGCACCTTCTCGGTCTTGCCCACCTTCATGCTCTCGCCCCGCGGTAGGCGGCCTCAAGCTGCCCAATCACTGCGGGCAGACTGAAACGTTCCTCGATGACCGCACGCGAACGCTCGCCCATGCGCGCGCCAAGTGTTCGATCGGCGATCAGGCGCTGCAGGGCGGCCCGCAACGCCTCGGTATCACCCGCGGGAACCAGCAAGCCATTTTCCCCATCGCAGACGACATCTTCGTTGCCGCTGATGCGTGTCGCCACAATCGGCAAACCCGCCGCCATGGCTTCAAGCACCGAGTTCGGTAACCCTTCCTGGAACGAGGGCTGCACATAGATATCCGCGGTGGCGAGCAACTCACCGACATTGCGAATCTCGCCGGGAAACGAAATGTTCGCCGAGATACCCCGCTCCCCCGCAATCCGCATCAACGTCTCTCGCTCGGTTCCATTGCCGGCAATCGTCAAGCGTGCGGCATCGGCACCAATTCTGGTCCACGCATCCAGCAGTACCTCAAGCCCCTTTACCCGTTCAACCCGCCCCACGAACACGACATGTCGACGATCATCCAACCGCTCACCCTGACCCATCGTGACAGCGAAACGCTTTAGGTCGACCGCGTTGGGAATAAGTCGTAGTCGCTCACGCGGATAGCCTGCATCCCGCAACATCTGGTAGGTATACTGGCTGATACACTGCAGGGTATCTGCGCGCCGGATACACCAATTGAAAATGCGATATAACGGCTGTCCGCGAAGCGCGGGATCTAGAATGCCACCATTGAACTCCCATGCCCCTGAGATCTTCACCATCAACGTGGCTTTGAGGTACGGTCGCACAAGTCCCGCAACCGCCGCGAGGGTCTTTGCCATGTGCACGTGGATCGCGTCGTAGCTATCGCGCCGTGACCACAGCCACAGCGCGAAACGCATCAA
>LJVB01000048.1 GCA_001304215.1 Acidithiobacillales bacterium SM1_46
GGACATGAATACGATCGCATTGTCAGCTTGGTAAGCGGCTGTGCCGCGCATCTGATCGAGCCCGGCCATGCCGCCAGCTCGGCGACGATCGCAAAGCGCGTGATTGATATCGTGGGCCTGCTTGCCGCAGAAGACTGGCGGCAGTGGCTTCCAGCGCAAGCCAGCAACACACGCGTGGCCGTTCATGTGCCCTGCAGCGTTTCGCACGTGCTTCGCCGCCCTGACGAGGTATTTGTGCTGCTGCGGCAGATCCCGGGCCTTGCACTATTTCCCCTGCCCGAGAACGATATTTGTTGCGGTGGCGCCGGACTCTACCCGCTCACCGAGCCGGATCTGGCGCGGCGCCTGCGCGAGGCAAAAATGCACCATCTGGCCGATCTCGAACCGGACGTGATCGTGACCTCGAGCCTCGGCTGCGCGCTGCAACTGCGCGCCGGCATACGCGCGACTGGCTTCAACATCAAGGTAATGCACCCGGTAACACTGCTGGCGCAGCTTATTGGAGCGTCCGCTGCGCCAGCGACCGCCGTCTGACTTGTCGGGCTGCCGTTGCCGCCGTATCGTTATACCTATGCTGAAGCGCGATTATTCCCGGCTGGATGATCTCGTCGGGCAGTTCGACCAGGCCCTGCGAACCGTGTTCGGTCCGCCGCCCGCGAGCAGTCGCCCGAATCCCGCTTCCCGCTGCGCGGACGCCACACTCGGCGAAAGCGAGCGCGATCTCGTCGGGCGCCTCATGCGCATCAACCATACCGGCGAGATCTGTGCGCAGGCGCTCTACCAGGGCCAGGCGCTGACTGCCCGTTTGCCGAATGTGCGCGACAAGATGGAGCAGGCAGCGATCGAGGAGAACGACCATCTGGCGTGGACGGAACAACGGGCCCGGGAAATGGGCACCCACACGAGTTACCTGAATCCCCTGTTCTATGCCAGTTCGTTCACCATCGGCGCGCTGGCGGGCGCGGCCGGGGACAAGTGGAGTCTTGGATTCGTCGCGGAGACCGAACGCCAGGTGGTGCGCCACCTGGATGAACATCTGGCCCGGCTTCCGGTGCAAGACGACAAGAGCCGGGCAATCCTGATGCAGATGCGCGAGGATGAAGGCCACCACGCCACGACCGCCATCGAGTCGGGCGCGGCGGAGCTACCGCGGCCGATCAAACGGCTCATGCAACTTGTCTCGAAAGCGATGACTCGCTCGGTTTACTGGCTGTAGACCCGCGCGTCACGTGCCGGCAAGGCGCGGCGCAATTGGCGGGTGGAAGATCATCTGGACCGTGTTCCCATCCGGATCGAGGCAATAGAAGCTTCTTGCGCCGTCGCGATGCGTCCTGGGTTCCTTGACGATCCGCACGCCCTGCCCGGCCAGAAACGCATGCCAGGCATCGACCGCCGCCGGGCCATCCATGATGAACCCGATGTGATCAAGGTGTTGTGCCGCTTCCGGTGCCAAGTCCGCAGCGGCGCGATGCAATGCGACATTGTCCCGGCCGCTGGTGAGGTAAACATTGTCAGGATCCGGGCGCCATTCGACCTGCATCCCGAGTAGCCCGGCGTAAAATCGCTCGCAGGCCTCAAGATCCCTGACCCGGAGCGCCACATGATGCATGCCGAGCAGCCCGGCCGGCCGCTTGATTGCGTTGCTCATTGGAACACCCCGCCTCGTGCCTGCTGCCATGCTTCCTGGCCAAAGGCCCGCTCGATCGCCTTTGGCAGCGGAATTGATCCTTGTGACAGCAGACGGTCATGAAAATCTCGTAACGAGAATCCCTTGTGGCGCTGCATTCCAGCGCGTAGCGCGTTGATGAGCGCCCACCCGGTCGCGTAGCCAAGCGGCACGGTCGGTGCACGCGTGTACCAGGTGAGCTCGGCCATCGCCTGCGCGGGCGCAAAACCGAGCTGCGTCACCAGCCGCTCGGCTGCCGTCTCCGCAGTCACGCCACGGGTGTGGATGTCGACATCGATCACGATCCGCAACGCGCGCCACAGCCGGTCGCGCAGCAGCAGCACGCGCTGCTCGGGCCGGTTGAGGAAGCCCTGTTCATGCATCAGCTGCTCGCTGTATAGCGCCCAGCCCTCGTACAGCGTCGCCGAGGCATTTAGCAGCCGCGGCAGACTGCGCGCGACCGGATTGCGGTTGGCCGTCACAAACTGCAGATGGTGCCCCGGCCATGCCTCATGCACACAGGTGTGCATGAGGCCGGCGGTATCGTGCTCGGCGAGCTCGGCGGCGTCGGTCGGCGGCGTGACGTAATAGAAACCGCGTTGCTCCGGGTCGTTGGGCAGCGGCTCGCAATACGCCGCGAAGGGAATCTGGTGGCGCAGGAATACCGGTGTCTCGACCACTTCGAGTGACTCGCGCTCGGGCACGCTCACCAGCGCATGTTTGACGACGAAAGCGCGCGCCGACTCCATCTCGCGCCGATAGACAGACAGCAGCTCCTCGGCGCGGGGGTGCTCCGCGCGCACCTTATCCAGGACCACCGCGAGCTCTTCCGTGCCTGCCAGCTCGCGGCACGCGGCGCGCAGTTCGGCGCCCGTGCGCGCCGCCAGCTCCTCGCCAAATGCGCGTAGCACGTCTGGCGAGACATCCAGGCCATGCCGCCAACGCAACAGGCTCGTGAAGTAGCGCTCACCGCAGGCGAACTCGCCCTTGGCCGTCGGGAGCAATTCAACCTCGACAAAATCGCTGTAGTCCTGCAAGGCGCGTGCGGCCTTGTGCAGCAGCGTCTCCAGCCCGGCAATCCCGCCCGCCGCGATAATCTTCGGATGCGTCGGCAGGGACTGCAGGAACCCGACACCGGCGCGTGCCGTGCGAATGGCCGACGATGCCCACAGTGCCGGAACCGCCGCACTGCGCTCCGCCACCCACGCGCGGGCGGCGGCAAGCGACTGCGGGATCGCCTCAAGGCGCCTGGTCAGCGCGTCGGCGAATCCGTCCACCTCGCGGATGGTGAGCTGGTAGATCGCGTGCACCGGCAGATAGCGTGCCGGATCGACGCGATTTGGCTCAATATCGATCAGGAACTGGTTCTCCACTGCGACCGCGCCGGCCAGCAGGTCATAGTCGACCATGGCATCGGCGTCGAGCTCGGCGCGGGGCAGTTCCTCGAGCGCGGTCCGCATCTCGTCATTGAGGCAGATCAGTGCGCCGCGCGCTTCCTCGCCGACTGGCGCCAGCAGGTGCGCATAGCCCGCGACCCCAACCTCAACGGCAGCTTCCGGGTGATAACGGAACCAGGCCGTGTAGTAAGAATCGGCCAGCGCGCGGAACCGCTCGTTCACGGAGAATGTCTCGCTCACGGGGCCGCCTCCGCGAGAACATTACAACTTGCTATGCCGCGCCGTCGGCGGTCGGGAACAATTCGGCCGCTCTCGGCCATCCCTGGCCTTCCCGGCTCTTGTGCTCCTGCACGTCGCCGGTCGTATTCCCGCGAACCACGCGGGGCCCTTGCACTTCGGCTCATGCTCCTGCCTCGATGATTTCAAAGTCGTGCGTAATGGTCGCGGTCTTTCCCAACATGATCGATGCCGAGCAGTACTTGTCGGCGGACAAGTTGATGGCATTCTCCACGCGCCTGGCATCGAGCTTGCGGCCGGTCACCCTGAAGTGGATGTGAATATTGGTAAAGACCTTGGGATCGGTTTCGGCACGCTGCGCATCGATTTCGGCCACACAATCCGTAATCTCCTGGCGGCCCTTGCGCAGGATATGCACCACATCAAACGCCGTGCACCCGCCCATGCCGATCAGCACCAATTCCATCGGCCGCGCACCCTTGTTCTGGCCACCGAACTCCGGCGACCCGTCCATCGGCACGGCGTGGCCGCTGTCCGATCGGCCCTCAAAACTTACCCCACCCGTCCACAGAATTTGCGCCTTCACTTTGCCTCCCGGGAGAACAGTTCTGCCAGCCGTGCACCGGGGTCCGCGGCTTTCATGAAAGCCTCGCCAACCAGGAAAACGTTCACGCCCCTCGCTCGCATTTTCCGCACATCGTCCGGTTGCAAGATACCACTTTCCGTCACGATGATTCGATCGTTCCCGACGCGCGGCAACAGATCGAGCGTCGTCTCGAGCCGCGTCTCGAAAGTGTGCAGGTCACGGTTGTTGATGCCGATCAGTCGCGTGTGGAGCGGCAAGGCGCGCTCAAGCTCGTCGGCGTTGTGCACCTCGACCAGCACGTCGACACCAACCTCCTGCGCGCAAGTCGACAACTCGTTCAGCTGGGTATCACTCAGCGCCGCCACAATCAGCAGGATGCAGTCGGCGCCGAGCGCGCGGGCCTCATAGACCTGGTAGGAGTCAATGGTGAAATCCTTGCGCAACACCGGCAGCGCGCAGGCGGCGCGCGCGGCTTGCAGGTCGGCGTCGCTGCCCTGAAAGAAGTCGACGTCGGTCAACACCGACAGGCAGGTGGCACCGCTACGTTCGTAGCTGCGTGCGATTTCGGCCGGGCGAAAGTCGGCCCGCAGCACACCCTTGCTCGGGCTCGCCTTCTTGATCTCGGCGATCACGGCGGCCTTGCCACTCGCGTTGCGGCGCTCGATCGCTTCGACGAAACCACGCGCCGGATCGACCCCGGAAATCCGTTCCCGCAATGCACGCAATGGCACGCGCGCCACGCGCTCGCGCAACTCCTCGCGTTTGCGTGCCAGGATGCGCTTCAGGATATTCGGGGTGGAGGTCATTTCGCCGCGAGTCGCTGGCTCAGGGCGATGAGCGCCGCCAGCTTCTCGCGCGCCGCGCCGGAGGCAATGACCTCCAGCGCGCGCTGCACGCCGGCCCTCAGGTCCTCAGCCAGTCCGGCGACATAGATCGCCGCGCCGCCATTCAGCGCGACGATGTCACGCGCCGCGCCCGTTTCGTTGGCGAATACGCGCTCGATGATCTTAAGGCTGTCGGCCGCTGTCGCTACCGCCAGCGAACGCACGTCGCCGCGCCGGAGGCCGAAATCCTCGGGCTGAACTGTAAAGACACGCACGCGCCCTGCCTTCAGTTCCGCCACGCGGGTCGGCGCGCCAATGGAAATCTCGTCCATGCCGTCCTCGGCATGGACTACTAGGACATGTTCGCTGCCGAGCCGCTGCAACACCTCGGCGAGCGGTTCGACCCAGTGCTCCGCGAACACACCCAGGACCTGGTTCGGGGCGCCCGCCGGATTGGTGAGCGGACCGAGCAGATTGAAGATCGTGCGTACGGCCATCTCGCGCCGCGGACCGATGGCATGTTTCATCGCACCGTGGTGCTTGGGCGCGAACATGAAACCCACGCCGACCTCGTTCACGCACTGCGCGACCTGCTCCGGACCGAGGTCGAGGTTCACCCCGGCCGCCTCCAGCACGTCGGCACTGCCGCTCTTGGACGACACCGAGCGATTACCGTGCTTGGCGACCTTGCCGCCGGCCGCTGCGACGACGAAGGCCGCCGCGGTGGAAATATTGAAGGTGCTGGCACCATCGCCACCGGTGCCGCAGGTATCGACGAGGTGCGGGCCCGAGACACCGACGTGTACCGCGAGCTCGCGCATCACCTCCGCGGCGGCGGCGATCTCCTCGACCGTCTCGCCCTTCATGCGCAACCCGACGAGAAAACCGCCGATCTGTGCCGGCGTGGCAGCCCCGGTCATGATGAGGCGCATGACCGCGCGCATCTCGTCGACTTTCAGGTCACGGCGCTCGATGACGGCGCGGATGGCGGCGGGCATGTCCATAGAAATAGGTGTCCGGGAGACAATTCAGAAAAGTGAAGGGCGATTTTGTCCGCGCCCCACGAGTGGGGTCAAGGCACGTGCGCCGCCGCGACTCCCGACAAGCGCCGGTAGGCCAACCAGCCGAGCAGGCCAATCACGTTGAGCGCCAGCATGCCGGTGGCAAGACCCGGCAGCGTCGGCGACAGCGCCGGCGCCAACACACCGGCCGCGGCGCCGTTCGACACAGTCTGGGTAAAGTTCTGCACCGCCGAGGCCGTGCCACGATGCGTCGGGAAATATTCGAGCGCGAGCAGTGTCAGGTTCGGCATGGCGAGCGACATGCCGCTCGCGTACAGCATTACTGGTGCGATGATGGTCACCGGCGATGGCGCGATCGCCAGCGTCAGGACCAGATTGATCGCTGCCGCAGTCAGCATCACGCCATAGGCGGCGCTCACGGCCTGGGCGTGGCTGAGCGTTCCGGCCACACGCCCGGAAACGAATGCCCCCAGCATCAGCCCCGCCACCAGCGGCACGAATAGATAACCGAAGTCATCGGGCCCGTAGTGCAGGTGCCGGTACATGACGTCCGGCGAGCCAGCGACGTAGAGGAAGAAGCCACCGAAATTGAACGCGGTAGTCAGCACCAGCACCATGAAGCGTCCGTGCCCGAGCGTGCGGCCGTAGGCATGCGCGATGGCGCGCGGATGCGGAGATTGCCGACCCACCGGCGGCAGCGTCTCCGGAAGCCACAGCGCGACGGCGACCCAGATGGCAAGTCCGAGCAGCACCAGGAACCAGAACACCGATCGCCATCCGAAGGCGTCATGCAGATAGCCGCCCAGGATTGGCGCGACCGCTGGAGCGAGCGCGAAGATCAGCATCACCTGTGACATCACGCGCTGCGCCTGCGCCCCGCCAAAGGCATCGCGAATGATCGCGCGGCCCACGACCAGGCCGCCGCTCGCCGCCAGGCCCTGTCCGATGCGCATGGCAACCAACCATTCGAAACTGGGCGCCAGCGCGCAGCCGATCGAGGCAACGATGTAGAACACCACCGAGACCAGCACAACGTTGCGCCGCCCGAAGGCATCTGACAGCGGCCCGTACACCAGCGTCATGCCACCGAAAGCAAGCAGATAGAGACTGAGGGTCTGTTGCAGTCCCCAGGCCGAAACCGACAGCTCGTGCCCAATGTCGGGGAACGACGGCAGGTAGGTGTCGATACTGAACGGCGCGACCATGGCGAGCATGGCAACGATTGCCGACAACCGCCAGCCATAGTGGCGGTGGTCGTGGTGTTGCGGATGGGGAGCCGGCGCTTCGTTCACGCGCGCTAGGCCGCGCGTGGATACTGGCGCAGAAAATTACCGAGCAGTTCGTGCCCGTGCTGCGTGAGGATCGACTCGGGGTGGAATTGCACGCCCTCGACGGCGAGCGTCCTGTGCCGTACCCCCATGATTTCGCCGTCGTCGGTCCAGGCGGTGATCTCGAGACAATCCGGCAGGCTTGATCGTTCTATGACAAGCGAGTGGTAGCGCGTCGCCTCGAACGGATTGGGCAAGCCCTTGAATACGCCGATATCGCCATGATGCACCAACGAGGTCTTGCCGTGCATCAGCTCCCGCGCGCGCACGATGCGTCCACCGAAGGCCTGTCCAATGCTCTGGTGGCCCAGGCATACGCCGAGGATCGGAATCCTGCCGGCGAGCTTCTGGATCGTCTCGACCGAGATACCAGCCTCGTTCGGCGTGCACGGCCCCGGCGAGATGACGATATGGTCTGGCTTGAGACGCTCGACGTCGGCGACCGTGATCTGGTCATTGCGAAATACGCGCACATCCTCGCCCAGCTCGCCCAGATACTGAACGAGGTTGTAGGTAAACGAGTCATAGTTATCGATCATCAACAGCATGTTCATTCCTCTGCGCGCTCTCAACGCCGCATGCCTCCGCCTGGTCTTGGTGTCGGCGCCGGAGGCGGGGACGGGCGCGGCCGCGGGGGATGAATCGGCCGCTCGGGGGGCATCACCGGTACCCCCCACCACCGATCACCGTATGGTATCGGCACCAGATAGGGCCGCTCGACAATGATGGTCTGGCCCGCAGTCGCCCGTCGATCAGCCTCTTCCCTGGCGGCTTCCCTGCGCTCCCTGTCGCGGCGCTCGTTGAAAGACGCAATGGCTTCCGCCTGCTCCTGCGCCTGCCGGACCTGCTCTTCGTTTGGCGGCGCGTCCGGGACCAGTGGCTCGGCGCTTACCGCGTCGGGCAGCGGCTGAGCGGCATAGGTCACCCTGCCGTCGCGATCTACCGATTTGTAAATCGTCCCGGCCGCGACCGGCCCCACTGCCAGCGCACCTGCCACGAAGAGCATCACAAAACGCATCGCACTTCACCCGGATAGCGCACCTGCGATTCGATTATGCGCCCGCGCGATCGCGCCTGTCGAACCTGCCCCTATCGGGCGCGAGCCTGATGCGTAACCATCCCGGCCGTGGCCATCGCCACGGCGCGGAAAATCGCACGCGCCTTGTTCATGGTCTCGTTCCACTCGTTGCGCGGCACCGAGTCGGCCACGATTCCGGCGCCGGCCTGGATATAGAGCGTGCCGTCCTTGATGACGGCGGTACGAATGGCGATGGCCGTGTCCATGTTGCCGGCCCAGGAGAGATAGCCAACGGCCCCGGCGTACACGCCGCGGCGAGTGGGTTCCAGCTCCTCGATGATCTCCATCGCGCGCACCTTTGGCGCGCCGCTCACGGTGCCGGCGGGAAAGGTCGCGCGCAGCACATCGATCGCGTCCATGTCCGGACGCAGCGCGCCTGTGACGTTCGAGACAATGTGCATGACGTGCGAGTAGCGCTCGATCACCATCTGGTCGGTCACGCGCACGCTGCCAACCGTGGATACGCGCCCGATGTCATTGCGGCCAAGATCGACCAGCATGATGTGCTCGGCGCGCTCCTTGGGGTCGGCCAGCAGCTCCTCCTCGAGACGCTTGTCGTCGACTTCGTCGCGACCGCGCGGGCGCGTCCCGGCTATCGGCCGAACGGTGACCTGCCCGTCCTCCACGCGCACCAGGATCTCAGGCGAGGAACCAACCACGTGAAAATCCTTCAGGTCGACAAAGAACATATAAGGTGACGGATTCAGCGTACGGAGCGCGCGGTACAGATCGAGCGGCGCCGCTGCGTACGGTATCGCGAGGCGCTGCGACAGCACCACCTGCATGATGTCCCCGGCACGGATGTATTCGAGTGAGCGCTCGACCGCCTGCTCGAACTGTGACTGCGAGAACGCCGAAACGAAATCCGCTTCACCGACCGGTGGTGTGGACGGTACTGGCTCGCCATGCGGGAGCGCGTCGCCTAGATGCGCCACCAGTTCGTCGAGACGGCGAGTGGCTTTGCCGAAAGCACCGTCGATCTCCGGGTTGGCGTGGATGACGACATAGAGCCTGCCCTTCAGGTTGTCGAAAACCACCACTTCGTCCGACACCATCAGGAGAATGTCCGGCGCACCGATCGCATCGGGCTTCTGCATCGCGCCAACCCGCGGCTCGATGTAGCGGATTGTTTCGTAGCCGAAGTAGCCGACCAGCCCGCCGGTGAAACGCGGCAATCCCTTTACCGCCGGCACGCGATAACGCGACTTGAAGCGGCGCACTGCCTCGAGCGGATCCGCCACGTTCTCGCGCTCGACAATCGATCCGTCCTTCTCGACGGTCAGCTCGTCGCCGCGAATCCGCAATACCGTGCGCGCCGGCAGGCCGATGATCGAGTAGCGGCCCCATTTCTCGCCGCCCTGCACCGATTCGAACAGGTACGAGTATGGCCCGCGGGCGAGCTTGAGGTAGACCGAAAGCGGTGTGTCGAGGTCGGCCAGGACCTCGCGCATCAGCGGGATGCGATTGAAACCCTGGGAGGCAAACTTGCTGAATTCAGCTTGATCGAGCGACATGGATCACCATGGGAGCACAAGGTTAATGGGCGCAGCAGGAAACGGCACGTGGCCATCGCCACGACCGGTTGCTGCGCCATTGCCTTGTGTCTCTCATGGTTGGTCACGCTGCGTAAAGCGTCAGGTACCGCGGCACTTCCGCGAGCGATCCGACGACAGCGTCGGGATGCGACTCTCGGATGTCGTGGCCATGATTATAGCCATAGGTCACGCAGATCACAGGCATGCCGGCGGCACGGGCCGCCTGCACATCATTGCTCGAGTCGCCGATCAGCACGCCGTGCTCGGGCGTGATGCCGAAGTGCCGGCAGGCGTGCTGCAGCGGCAGCGGATCGGGCTTCTGCTTCGGCAGGCTGTCACCCGACAACACCAGCTTGAAATAGTCGTGCAACCCGAGGTCGCGCAGCAGCGGCAGCGTGAAGGCCTCGGCCTTGTTGGTGATGCAGGCGAGCTCAAAACCGGCGGCCGCAAGTTGCTGCAGCCCTTCGATCACCCCGGGATACGGGCGGGAAAGTTCCGACACCGCAGCGCCGTAATGCTGCTGGAAAAGCGCCAGCGCCTTGTCATAGAGCGCCGTGTCCGGCTCGGCCATCATCTCGCCAGTGAGTGCCCGCTTCACCAGACGCGGCACGCCATTGCCGATCCAGGTCATGACCTTCTCGAGCGGCCACTCGCCGCGCCCGAGATCGCGCAGCATGCGATTGGCGCAGTTGGCGAGATCGGGCGCGGTGTGAATGAGCGTGCCGTCCAGGTCGACCATGACCATCTTTACGGCGAGCGGGAACTGCGCTGGCTTCGCGCGTTTCGCGGTCTCGGTCATGGGCAGGCGCCGGCTCAGCTCACCTTGGCCTTGGCAAGCTCATCGCGCATCGCCTTGACCACGGTGTTGTAGCGGTTCGGGTCGCTATCCTTGGCGGCGCCAAAGATTGCGGAGCCGGCCACGAAGGTGTCGGCACCGGCCTCGGCGATCTCGCGGATGTTGTCCACCTTCACGCCGCCGTCGATCTCGAGGCGGATCTTGCGACCGCTGGCATCGATCAGCTTGCGCGCCTCGCGCAGCTTGTCGAGCGCCGACTTGATGAAACTCTGTCCGCCGAACCCCGGGTTCACCGACATGAGCAGAATCATGTCGACCTTGTCCATCACATACCTGAGGTAGTCGAGCGGCGTGCCGGGATTGAACACCAGTCCGGCCTTGCAGCCCTCGCTCTTGATGAGCTGCAGGGTGCGGTCGATGTGCTCGGAAGCCTCTGGATGGAACGTAATATAGGTAGCACCGGCCTTGGCGAAGTCCGGCACGATGCGATCGACGGGTTTCACCATCAGATGCACGTCGATATCAGCCTTCACGCCGTGCTTGCGCAGCGCTTCGCATACCAGCGGCCCGATGGTGAGATTCGGCACATAGTGATTGTCCATGACGTCGAAGTGCACAATGTTCGCGCCCGAAGCCAGGACATTGTTGACCTCCTCGCCCAGGCGGGCGAAGTCGGCAGAAAGGATGGAGGGGGCAATCTGATAGTCGCGCATGGCTGGCCTTTGTCCGGTTGCGGAAAAACGCGCACTTTACCCGAAGGTGACCGGCATTTCAGCCCACGGTGATTCCCGCGCCGACAAGGGGGCTTTCGGTCGGCTTTCGCAGGTCAGCGCTTGTCGACGCGGCGCGTAAGCAGGAGACGCGTGACGTTGCGGATACTCTTCCCAAGCATGCGCGCGAAGCGCTCGAGGGGGGTATTGCGGTCACGGGCGAGCGCGGCGAGTTCCTCGGGCGTGAGCGCGTCGGGCGCATGCGTGCGCTTCAAGCGCGCCACCGCCACCCGGTCGGCCTCGCACAGTCGTGCATACGCCCAGCGCAGCGGCAGGTTCCACCAGGAGGGGCGTCCCATGTGTGCGACGAAATCGACGAATGCGGGATCGCCGGACGGCGTCACCAGGATGTTCCCCTCGCTGCGCAAGTCGCAGTGCGCGACACCGCGCGCGTGCATTTCATCCACCAGACGGTAAAAGCGCTCAAAGAATTCCGGCGGGATCGTGCCACGCGGGCACTGCTTGGCGCTCTGGCCTTCGATATGTCCGACGAGGATCGCATCGCCGTCGAACTTGTGCAGGAGCGGCGGCACACCGCGCTGTCCGGCCAGCCGCTTCAACGCCAGCGCCTCGCGCCACACCAGCAATGGTCCGACCAGGCGGCGGAACCCGGGATCGGCATGGCTGTAGTCCTTGAGTACCGCGCGCGCGCCGCCCGCCTCGACCAGCACCACTTCCGGACGTGAACCGCCGCCCTTGCGGAACGTGTGCACCGCGTGCGCGTGCAGCGTCTCGAGCGGCATGTCTTGTAGTGACGGCATGGGAAGGGATGTCTGCGCGGAGCGCACGAATAATAGGTGCCCAACCACGGCAACGCAAAACTTCCTCGCGCGGGGCAGCGCGGCTTCGCCTCCCCCCGTGCTGGAACCACATAAGGTTAAGCGCTCGCGCGAAGCATCCGCGCTGCGGGCCGAGGGCAGCCCGGACTTCCAGCTTGAGCGGGCTGTCATGCCAGCTGCAAGCGCCGGCATGACGGTGCCCCTCAGGAAGTCACGGGCGATCCGGTGTCTGGGCCGCGAGCGCCTCGCCGCTTACGAGCCGGCGACTCATCGCCACCAGCGGTGCGAGGCCAGCACGCGCCCAGGCCCGCAGCGTCTCATGCGAGCGCAGCCACTCGGCGACCGGCGGGCTGGCACGGTAGTAAAGGTCGACGAACCAGCGTCCGGGCGCGTTGGTTAACAGGTACTCATCGCGAAAAGCGCGCAGATAGCGGACCTCTGCGGCCATCGGCGTGCCGAACGCCGCAGTGGCGATGAAGCAGCCTCCGCCGCCGCCGGACGGCGGAGAGTCATTGTCGGCAATCGTGACTGTGGCGCTGGCGGGGCTACCGACCGTGTACGCCGCGTTCGCGCTAAGCGTCATCGTCGCGGACTCGTTGCCTTCGTAAACACTGTCGTCGATCGGTGTGATCGTTACGGTCGTGCTGCTCGCTCCGGCCCCAATCGTTGCGGAGCCAGTGACGGCAACGTAGTCGGTTCCGTTTGTGGCGCTGCCACTCATGGCGTAGCTCACGGTCAGCGGGTTGGTCGTGGGCCCGCCAGTGCGGCTGATGGTGAACGTTCCGCTATCCGGCCCCGCCTCGCTCGCCGACGAGTCTGTCGCAGTTACCGTTGCCGTCGGCACAAGACCTGTCCCGGAAAGCGGCACCGACACCGGCGCGTTGCTTGCCGTACCGGCAATAACCAGATTCGCCGTGCGCGCCCCGCCCGCGGTCGGGCTGAAATTCACGGTTACGGTACAGCTCGCCCCTTGGCTCAACATCGTTCCGTTGACGCAGGTTCCACCAGTCACTCCGAAATCGCCCGCGTTTGCGCCACCGACACTCACCGCATTGTTCGCGGCAAGGTTTGCCGAGTCGTCATCTGTGTTGGTAATCACAACAGTCTGGGAAGGGGCACTTTGACCTACGTAGGTCCCTGCGAAAACGACGCTTGAAGGGTTCGGTGAAAAGTAGCCATTGGCGGCAGCCGCGACTGCTGCTGCGGCGTCGATGATCCCCGCACCGCAGGTCGAAACCGTACAGGGAGTCGTCCCTCCGACCGGGAACGCGCGCGCGGTGCTCTGGAGCCTGGCAAGAATCTGGCTTGGCGTGAGCAACCGGTTGGCCCCGCGCATCAGCGCCACGATGCCGCTCACATGCGGCGCCGCCATGCTGGTGCCCTGATAGTACTGGTAAGCGTCGCCACCGGGTGATGGCACCGGCGATGTGGTGCCGGAATTCAGCGTCGACAGGACGCCATTCGGATCGTTGGCAAACGCTTGCTCGCCGCCCGGCGCCGCGATCGCAACGGCCGCGCCATAATTACTGTAATAGGCGCGATCTCCGGATCGATTGACCGCGGCGACGGCGACAACATTGCTGCAGCTCGCCGGCACATACGGCGTGGTGTCGAGGTTCGCGTTGCCGTTGCCTGCGGCCACTACCACCACAGCGCCCGCGTTGTAAGCGTCCGTAATTGCCGACTGGAGCGTTGGACTCAAACTGCAGGCTCCCGGACCACCCAAGCTCATGTTCAAGACCTTGGCGGGATTCGCGTTCGCTGGCACTCCCGTGACTGCGAGCCCTGCCGCCCAGCGAATCCCATCAATCGCGTCGGACACGTATCCACCGCACTTGCCGAGCACACGCACGGGAAGAATCCTGGCGGCCCAATCGATGCCGGTTACGCCCAGGCCGTTATTGCCTTGCGCACCAATGGTTCCGGCCACATGCGTGCCATGCCAAGTGCTGTCTGTAACCTGGACGCAGGGAGTCGCAGGATTGTCTACATCCGCCTGGGTCGCCCAATCCCCCGGATCGCTTGGGTCACTGTCGCGTCCGTCCCCGTCGTTTGCGAGGAACGTGTCCGAAATAAAGTCATAACCGGGCACGACGCGACCGGTTGCATCCAGAATGTCGCTGTCGATATCGGCGTGACGAACGAGACCGGAATCGATCACCGCGACCACCACGCTTGAGGAACCCGTCGTAATGTCCCAGGCACCCGGCAGATTGGCGGCGCCGAGGTCAGTCGTTGGCGCTTTGAGGTGCCACTGGTTGTTGTACAGCGTGTCGTTCGGGAGCAGTTGCGGCAACAGGATGCGGTCTGGTTCGACAGATTCGATCATGGGATCGGCGCGCAGCCGCGCGGCGATTGCTTCCACGTCGGCAACGCGCATGAGTGAGAGAGACACCCGCCCGGTTGCTCAACGCCTGCACCGGTGCGGCGCCGAGCGTCGCCGCCACACCGAGCGCGGGATCACGGAACTTCACGATCAGCTGATCGGTGGGCGGTGATTCGGCCGGCATCGGGCCAATCGCAGATGCTGGCGCAAACCACGCGCCGGCGAGCCACGCCGCGGCAACGGAAATGGCAATAAGTCCTTGCACCCCGTAGCGCTGCTTCAGCATTTTCACGTGCCTTCTCCTTGGTGCGGTTCTGTGCTGGACGTCGAAGACGTTCGGAATTTCTCGCTTAATTCTAACGACTGGAAACGGCCGGGTGCAGCGGCGGACGTGCCGACGCTCGCCCCGGCTGGGGTTTTGACAACAATAAATGAGCCTATGACGCCACCGCGGGTAGTCGCATTGCGGGAGGTCAAATTTCTGGAAGACGGCGTGCGCCCGAAAGCGCGGGACGCTGGAAAGACCGGCGATCCCGCTATGGGGATTTCGGGGAAGGCATCGGGCGAAGCAGCCTGTCAGGCTCCACGTACTCGACGTCGGAACGCGTGCCGAGCCGCCGGATCACTTCCGCAAGCTGCTGCGGATCGGTGATGCCGCCGGCACGCAGCACGAACGCGCCACCTGACATGGGGCGCACGAATGCCAGCGGGGCGGATCGGAAGGGTCCACAGTAGCGCTGCGAAACTTGATAATGATCTGGCCGGTATCCTTGACCATGCGGGGCACCTGCTCGGGGGCTGGTTTGGTGGTTCCCGTGTCCTGGACGGGGGCACACCCGATCGCAGCAAGACCGATAAGACATGGCAGCACCCAATTTCGGTAACGCACTCGCACAGGGATTGCGGATGCTGCTCGACCGCTGCGTGTCGTGCCTGTCGTGGTCACTACTTTCCACTCCGGTGCGCTGTCCGCATGTTAACTCGGCGCACAGGGGCGCCGGAAACCCCCACCCGCCCACAGAACCGAGGTCTAGCGAGTCGTCCCAATAACGGGCCGATTCCCTGGCGCCCGATCGTGCCGCGTCCATTGTTCATGGGAACACCGCTTGTATCGCGTCCATCGCATCCAGATAATCGGTCCCTCGAACAGCGAATCGCCGCATCGCACGCGAAATAAGAATATGGACATCGCCATCACCCTGCACCTGCTCGCCACGATCGTATGGATCGGTGGCATGTGGTTCGCGCATTTCGCGCTGCGCCCTGCCGCCGCGACCCTCGAGGCACCGCAGCGTCTGGCGCTGTGGGCAGGCGTGTTCCGGCGCTTCTTCCTGTGGGTCTGGGTAGCGATCGCGGTGCTGTTCGTGACCGGCTTCTGGATAGTGCTGGTTGAATTCCAGGGTTTCGCGAACGTGAAGCTGTACGTTCACCTGATGCTCGGTGTCGCCACGGTGATGACGGCGCTCTTCGTCTATCTCTTTTTCGTACCCTACCGGAATTTCCGGTTGGCCATGAGCTCGAACAACACCGCTCAGGCGGCCGCAGCGCTGGGACGAATCCGCACGGTGGTCAGCGTCAACCTCGTCCTGGGACTTTTCACCACCATCGCCGCTGCCGCCGGGGCCTACTGGTTCTGATCGCGCCGAACAGCGCGTCCGCATTGCTGGCACGCCTCTGGTCTCGATGGTCGCTCGACCAAACGCCTGACCGGCCGTGGCGAGCATGACGCGCTGGCAGCGACTAACGGGCGCTCGCGGCCCCGCTTCAGCTGCCACGATAACTAGGGTATTTCATAGGGTTTTACCGGTTTCCCGCCGGCCTGCGGTCTCGGGCCGGCCCCAGCAATCGCTGTGTTAGAATTCCCGCGCGCCAAATACCCGCGGCGCCTAGAGAATAATTGAATCGCGCCTGAACGCTTCCATCTGGCGCCTTGTCCAAACTCAACACTCCGGGATACCCGCACCATGATTCCAGAGCTCGGCCATTTCGCACTCATCCTCGCGCTGTGCATCGCGCTCGTGCAATCGACGGTACCGCTGATCGGCGCCGCCCGCGGGTTGCCGCAATGGATGGCCGTGGCGCGCCCCGCAGCCATCGGCCAATGCGTATTTCTGTTGATGGCTTTTGGCCTGCTCACCTATTCGTTCATCGTGAGCGACTTCTCGGTGCTGTATGTCGCCAACAACTCGAATGTGAAGCTGCCGCTCGCCTATCGCATCTCGGCGGTATGGGGGGCGCATGAAGGCTCGCTGCTGCTCTGGGCGACAATTCTGAGCATCTGGGCGATGGCGGTTGCCATTTTCAGCCGCAGCCTGCCGCAGGCCGTGGTGGCGCGCGTGATCTCGGTAATGGGCCTGATCGGCATCGGCTTTCTGCTATTCATGCTGCTCACCTCGAATCCCTTCGACCGGCTGGTGCCGGCAGCCGTGCAGGGGCGCGATCTTAATCCGCTGCTGCAGGACCCCGGGCTCGTCATGCACCCGCCGATGCTGTACATGGGATACGTCGGTTTCTCCGTGGCGTTTGCGTTCGCAACCGCCGCGCTCATTGGCGGGCACCTCGACGCGACCTGGGCACGCTGGTCGCGTCCCTGGACCACGGTTGCCTGGGTGTTCCTGACGCTTGGCATCGCACTCGGCAGCTGGTGGGCGTACTACGAGCTCGGCTGGGGCGGCTGGTGGTTCTGGGATCCGGTCGAAAACGCCTCGTTCATGCCGTGGCTGGTCGGCACGGCGCTCATGCATTCGCTGGCGGTGACCGAAAAGCGCGGGGCCTTCAAAAGCTGGACGGTGCTGCTCGCGCTGATCGCATTTTCGCTCAGTCTGCTCGGCACGTTCCTGGTTCGCTCCGGCGTGCTCACCTCGGTCCACGCCTTCGCCACGGATCCGGCGCGCGGCATCTTCATTCTCGCGTTCCTCGGCGTCGTCGTGGGCGGCTCGCTCGCGCTGTATGCCTGGCGCGGGCCAAGCATCCGCGAAGCCGGTGGCTTCCAACTCGTGTCGCGCGAATCAATGCTGCTCGTGAACAACGTGCTGCTAGTGGCCGCGGGTGCCACGATCCTGCTCGGCACGCTCTACCCGCTCGCGCTGGACGCATTCGACCTGGGCAAGATCTCGGTTGGTCCGCCCTATTTCGATGCCGTGTTCGTGCCGCTCATGCTGCCGCTGCTGTTCCTGATGGGCATCGGGCCGCTCGCGCGCTGGAAGCAGACAGATCCGATGGAACTCGTGAAGCGGTTGCGCTGGCACTTCGTGGCCAGCATCGCGGTGGCGCTGCTTGTGCTGGGCGTCACGGTGGGACTCCACTCGGTGATGGTGGTGATCGGCATTTCGCTGGCGCTCTGGATCGCGGCAACGACGCTTGAGGGTCTGCGCGCCCGCGTCCAGTCCAAGAACAATCTCTGGACCGGCATCAAGAGCACGCCGCTGGCGTTCTACGGCATGACCGCGGCGCATCTGGGCATTGCGGTGTTTACGGTGGGCGTAACGCTCACCTCGGCCTACAGCGTCGAGAAGGACATCAAGCTGATGCCCGGCCAGTCGCACACCCTGGGCGGACACGTGTTCCGCTTTGATGGCGTTCGCGATGTGCCGGGTCCCAATTACCGCGCCGTCGAGGGTCAGATCACGGTCCTCAAGGAGGGTCGCGAAGTCGCGACGCTGCGTTCCCAGAAACGCGTCTATCTCGTCCAGCAGAACCCGATGACCGAGGCCGCGATCGACCCTGGCCTCACGCGGGACCTCTATGTTGCGCTCGGCGACCCGCTGGACGGCGGCGCCTGGAGCGTACGCCTGTACCACAAGCCGTTCATTCGCTGGATCTGGCTGGGTGCACTCATCATGGGTCTAGGCGGCGTGCTGGCCGCCTCCGACCGGCGCTATCGCCTCCTGAGCCGACGACGCGCGAGCGAGAGCGCCACGGCTGAAGCCACTGTCACCGGACGGGCCTGATCATGACTTCCTGCATGCGTTGGGCGCGCCACGCGCTTCTTGTTGTCCTGCTGGCCGCCAGCGGAATCGCGGCGGCCGCGGTCGAGCCACTTGAGTTCCGTGACGCCGCCGAAGAGGCGCGCTACAAGGCCCTGATCGGCGAGTTGCGCTGTCTCGTGTGCCAGAACCAGTCCCTCGCCGATTCGAACGCCGATCTCGCCGGCGATCTTCGCCACGAGGTGTTCAACAAGATGCGCTCTGGTGCGAGTGACAAGGAAATCATCGACTTCCTGGTGGCCCGTTACAGCGATTTCGTGCTCTATCGCCCGCCGGTGAAGTCGACGACGTTTGTGCTGTGGTTCCTGCCGTTCGGACTGATTGCGGGTGGCGGCGCCCTGCTGATCTACGTGATACGCCGGCGTCGGCCCGCTGCGGAAGCGCCGCTCTCCGACGCCGAACGCGCGCGTGCGCAGACACTGCTCGATTCCACCAAATCCCAGGACCGTTCCCACTCATGACCTTCTGGATCATTGCCGCGGCGATGGTTATCGCCACGCTCGCCTTCGTGCTGCCGCCACTGCTGCGCCGTCCGCGCATCACCGGTCCGGACGAGGATGAACTCAATGTCGTCGTGCATCGCCAGCGTCTCGCGGAGCTCGAGGCGGACCTGCGCAACGACACCATTACCCAGGCGCAGTTCGAGGCGGCCCGTGCCGAACTCGAACGCCAGTTGCTCGCCGATGTGCCCCAGCAGGACCGCAGCCCGGCAGTCACCACCGCATCCCCGGCACGCTGGCCGGCGGCGACCGTGGCGGCGCTGGTGCCGCTTGTCGCGGTTGGCCTGTATCTCAAGCTGGGCAATCCGGATGCCCTGCGCCAGTCGCCGCATGCAACCGCGAAAAGCCCCGAGATGCATTCGCTCGAGGAGGGCGTGAGCCGGCTCGCGGCGCGCCTGTCGGCCAACCCCAACGATGCCGAGGGCTGGATGATGCTGGGCCGCTCCTACATCGTGCTGCAACGCTTCGGCGAGGCCACCCTTGCTTATGCCAAGGCCTATGAGCTCCTCGGCAACCAGCCGGACATCATGGTCGACTATGCCGAGGCGCTGGCGCTCGCCAACAACAACAGCATGGCCGGCAAACCCGCCGAGCTGGTGATGAAGGCGATCAAGCAGGATCCCAAGCATGCCAAGGGCCTGTGGCTCGCCGGTCACGCCGCGGCCCAGCAGAACCGCCTGCCAGAGGCGATCGGCTACTGGAAGCGTCTGCTCGCGATGCTGCCGCCGGGCCAGGAAGGCGCCCGCAATGTGAGCCAGGTCATCGCCCAGGCCGAGGGCATGCTCGGCAAGACGAGCTCCGCGCCGCCGACACCGACGGCTGCGCCAGCCGGCAAGGTGACGGTACAAGTGCGTGTGGCCCTCGCCCCCGCTCTCGCTGCGCGTGCCGCACCGACCGATACCGTATTCGTGTTCGCGCGCGCGGCGCAGGGCCCGCGCATGCCGCTTGCCATCGTGCGCAAGCAGGTGAAGGACCTGCCAACGACCGTCACGCTCGACGACTCGACGGCGATGTCCCCTCAGATGACGATTTCGAGCGTGCCGGAGGTGGTGATCGGCGCGCGCGTCTCGAAGACCGGCAATGCGTCCGCGAGCAGCGGCGATATGCAGGGATTGACGCAACCGCTCAAGACCGGCTCACTCTCGAAGGTCGAACTGACGGTGAGCGAGGTGCTGCCGTGAGGACGGGAGGCTGAGCGCGGAATTGTTTGTTCAGCGAGAAAGGCCTCGTTCACACCGCAACGGCTGTCTCACCCTTAACAAGACACAACCACGTTCGTCCGTGGGTGGGCAATCCCCCGCGGTACGTTCGCACTTGGTGTTAGCCTAGAACCGGTAGCGCAGTGACAGGCTGACGAAGTTCACGTTGTAATTGGGACTGGTCTCGCCGAGGCTCAGGACGTTGGGGATGGTGCTCGGCGTCACCCCGTCGAGCTGCCAGTCCTGCGAGCGATAGCTTTCGTACCAATAGGTCGCCGCCACTGACATGGCTTTCGTGAACTGGTAGCTCCCGTACAGCTTGAAGCTCCCGAGCTGCGACGTCAGGTCGGGAAACCCCGGGCCACCCGTCACCGCGGTCTTGCCGCGCGAGCGCGACATCGTATAGTCCGCTCCGAAATCGAGCTTGCCGGCCAATGCCTTCTGCTTGAGGCCGATGCCAACGGTCCCGATCACGTCGTTGTTCGTGGCCGACCAGTCGGGCGGACTCACAAGCGACGAAGCGCCGGCCTGCTCAGAGTTGATCTCCTCGTAGTTGGCGAAGACGTGGAACGTGGTGTTCTTCGCGAGCGGGACGGCCAGATCACCGCCAATGCTCATGTCATCGCTGCTGGTCAGCCCGACTGTCGAATTGGAGTAGTCGTCCGCCGCGTAGCTGAAGTCCAACCCGACTGTCACCGTTCCGCCCATCAGCTGGGTGACCCGTAGTCCAAGTGCGTCACGGGCCCGATCGGCCATGTTGTACTTGCGCATGAGCGGATTCTGCAGCGTGGGCGAGGCAAGAGGATCGTAGGTGCTCCCGTTGCGGTCCGAATGCGCGAACTTGAAGCTGACATCGCCGCCATCCTGCGCGCGCGCGATGTACTTGACCCACGCGGTACTCTCCTTGGTCTTGGCGACCTCCTGGTAAGTGCGGTCGTAGATGTCATAGTCGATACCCGCCGCGACCTTGTCCCGCTTTTCCAGCCGATAATCAGCGGCCAGCTTGAACAGGTTGCGCGTAAAGCTGTACGGAAGATTGGTGCGCGGCATCGCCACGGCGCTGTCGGTCGACACCCAACTGAATGTATCCTGCGGCGTCTTGTTGTTGCGGTCATCGTACTTGTAGGCGGCGTCGATCCGCAGCTTGTCCGTGACCAGGGACATGAGCTTCACGTCCGCCGTGATCGTCTCGACGCTGCCCTGCAGCGAGCTGCGCGGCAGCGGCTGCAGGAGCGGCCCATTCTGCGTGGTCGCCAGGAAGTTCTCGTCCTGCTCCATGCGCCCGACGGCAATGTTCGCCGTACCCCGCGTCTTTTGCGTGAACTGATAGGCTCCGGAGGCGAGCAGCTGGTGGAACTGGTTGTCCGGTGGCAACGCGAGCCGACCCTCACCGCCAGCGACGCCGTTAAGTAACGGATCAAACGGATTTATCCAGGTCAGCGATTCGTTGCCGTTACGAAAGGTCGAAAAGTGATAGGCCAGCTTCACCTGCGACTTGGCCCCGGCGTACGAAACGGCCGCCTCGATATCGTCGGTGGTGTAGTCCACCGGCGCGACCATCTGCGCGCTGGTGGTGAGGAACGCCCCGGCGATGCGCTTGGTGCCCTCGCGCGTCTCGTGGCGCACGTTGACGCCGGCCTCCCAGTCACGCCACGGAACCGTCAGCCCGACCCCGACGCGTTTGCGGGTGTTCTCGATGTCGACGTCCTGCAGACTGCCAGCCAACGCGGTCATGCCGCTGGTGGTGCCCGAGGGGACCCAGCCACCGGGCAACGTGAGCGAATCACCGCCGGAGCCGATGAAAGGCGTGCGCGCGGAATCCGAAATGTAGTGCGGCAGCTCGCTGTAGTTCAGGCGCAGCTTGTAGCTGCCCTGCTTGCCACCGTCGACGTCTACGGCACGATACGGAAAACCGAGATTGGTGGCGTATAGATCCCAGCGGTTGGCGCTTTCGGGGTTGGTGTAACGCGCGTTGGCGTTGGCAACCGCATACCCGCCCTTCTCGAGACCGGTGTACTCGCCGAACTTGTAGGAGTCATCCGATACATAGGCGGCGCCAAGCTCAAACTCCCCGCTCCAGCCAGTCTGGAACGCGCAGTACTTGCACTTCCAATCTGACTTGTCGACCGCCGGCCAGCCGGAAGCATCGGCAGGTTTGTCCTCGGCCGCGACCAGCGCAGCCTGCACCGCCAGAGCCAGTGAGACGAACAAGCGCTTCGCATTTCTCATGGTCTTGTCGCCCTCCGTCCGTACCTTGTCGTTCGATCTCCGCATGGCCAGTCTCTTTGTCGCAATCGATGTCGAGTGGCGAAATACCACCTAACGCATCAGCTTTACGCCCGAGGGATGATTCGACCCGTGCACCTGCGAGTGGCAATTCGTGCAGCCGCCCGCAAGCAGATAGGCCGACGGCGTCCCGCCCGGCAGTCCGGCGCCGGTATACGCCACGCTTGGATGGCCGGCCTGCGAATGGCATTGCTGGCAGAGCAGCGGCGGGCGCTTGACCAACAACGAAGGGTTGATCGATCCATGCGGCAGGTGGCAGAGCGAGCAATCCTCGGCCACCGGCGCATGCTCCCACAGGAACGGTCCACGCTTGTCGGCGTGACACTGGAAACAGGTCTGGTTGAGGGTCGGTTTCTTGAGCAGGCTCGCCGTGCTCGATCCGTGGGTGCTGTGACACTCGCTGCACGGCAGGATGCCGAAACGCACCGGATGCACCGACGGCTTGTGGAAGTCCGCGCGCTGTTTCAGGTGACAGGCAAAGCACTTGTCGGGCTGTCCCGAGGCGGTCAACACCGGATCGCGCGGGGCGTGAACGGTGTGGCAACTGGCGCAGGAAACCTCGTTGTTCGCGTGCGTGCTGCCTTGCCAGTCCATGCGGTTCTGGCGCTCATGGCACTGCAGGCACATCTTGTTCTGGGTCGTCACCGGGTCCTTCGACTTGGCGCCGAAGTTCAGCATCGGCGGGCGCGGCTCGCCCTTGCGGACCTTGGCGATGTGCCCGCCCCGCTCGCGCATCGCCTGCGTGGCCGTGGCATCCACCCCGCCGGGGCCGTGGCAGGTCTCGCACTGCAGCTTGGCAAACGGCGTACGCGCATCGCCGCGAACGGCATGCCTGGTCTTGAAAATGTTAAATACCGGAAACTCCGACTCCTCGTCGTGGCACTTGAGACAGGTGTCGGCGCCCTTCTCGGTGTAGGCGGTGGGATCGTTCGGGTTAGGCAGGATTCGCTCGCCCGGTTGGGCGGGTTCCTGTGCGAGCACCTGGAAAGAGAACGCAATGCCGAACAACAAAAACGTTGCGAGGAATACCTGGCGATTCTTCGTCATGCGCTATTCCTCGCGTATGCAGCTGTTACGTCCACGTCACTCGTTCTTCTGATGTGCAGACGGCCGGACCACCGGCCATCAGTAACTGCCCTTGCTCGGTGAGCGCCTACCCTGCCGGAGAGTCTCCCACCCCTCCCGGTTGCGCTCATCGCGCACCGGGAGGTTGTATCTGAAGGTAAGCGCTGGATGCGCTGACCTTCCTCACTTGTGTTACTTCACGCCGTGCACCAGCTGTACGTCTGCCACCTTGCCCGAACCGTGGCAGATCGAGCACTGCTCGATGTTGCCGTCGATGTTCGGCGTCTGGAGCGCATCGAACAGCGGGGTGGCGACCGTCGTCATGTGCAGCAGGGCAACGGCGCTATCGTGGCATGAGGTGCACACTGCGTAGGTCGGCGACATGTTCAGGTCATCCGCGGGATCGGCTTGCCCGTTGGAGGTAGTCGTGCTGGCCAAAATGCCACTCTGGGTCGGCATGTCCCAGTCGCCTCCGAGCGAGTACGTCGTGCCCGTGTGGCAGGCAGCGCAGTTGGCCTGGCTTTGGGGGTAGCGGACATGGCTGAAGTCAGCGTTCGCCACGACCAATCCCTGCTCGCGGATGCCGTGCGCAGGCGCACCCGTCCAGTCCTTCTTGGCGCCGGCATGGATGCCGTGGATCATGCGCTTGAGGTCGACCGACTCCTCGATCTTGCCGTCGACACCCGGAGAGGTGCTCCGCGGAATGTCGGTCGCATCCGGATTGTGGCAGACCACGCACACGTTGGGATCCAGACGCTGGCCATGACCAACCAGTCGCTCGTGGCAGTTGTTGCACTTCGCGACATCAACCACCTTGCGCCGCCCGGTCACTCTGGTGTCAGTGATCATGACGTCACGGATTGCGTTGTTAGTCGGAACGTTTTGGCCGACTGCGGGTTTGTTAGAGAAGGGAACGATGTCGTGGCGCGTACGGCCATACATGATGACCCGGCCGGTTCCCGTTGCACCAGCCGGAACCGGCCAGCTCGTTGCAACTCCCGGCCCCGCTACTGCTCCGGGGATGAGGTAGTTGCCCAAATCCACGTTGTAGGTTAGAGCAGTCGTAGCATCCTCGACCGCATTAGTGGCGCAATTGTTACAGGTCGACGAGTTGTACAGGTTGACCGTAATCGGCTGCCCAACCCGCGTAGCGGAGCCTCCGCTGCCGGTGTTGTTGAAGTCCTTGCGGGCCACGCTGTTCACCAGCGCACTGTAACCGAAGGCCAGCGCGAGTCTCGAATTGCTGTTCGTGAACTCCGGAAGAGCCTTGATATCGAGCTTCGCGTTGCCATTGGTCGGATCAACGACCGAGAAATTCACGGTCATCGTTGAACCCACCGGCGCGCTGTCTTTGGTCGTGTTGACATTGTTTGTGACGCTGTTGATCACGATCTGGTATTTGGCCGCCAGGGCCTTAACCTGCGTCGGGAACGAATGCACCGCCGCAACCGAGAAATTCGGCGCAGCCGGACCATGGCAGGTTGAGCTAGCGCACGAAGCGTCGTCAGCCTGCTCACCACCCGGGTGGAGCGTCACTTGCCACGGCTTGGTCGGTAAAGCCGTAAAGTACACATCATCGTGGCAGGTCGCGCACGCCGCCCTGCTCGGGTTGTTCTTCCAGCTGTCGCCGTCCACGGTTGCGTTCGGCGCGTTGAGCGTGCCGTCGTGGCACTTGATGCAGTTGCGGGTATCTCCGGCACTACCTAACGTCATGTCCGGGAACACGACGCTCGCGAAACTCGCTATCGTGCCGCTGTATCCAAAGATACCGTAGTCTCCCGGCGTTCCCGCCCCGTCCGCGTTTAGAGTGCTGGGCAGTTCCTCGCCCTGGTGGATCTTGTGGACCAACACCTTGAAATCGACGGTCTGGGGACCCTGGACGAGGCCAGTCTGCCCCTTGCCGGTGCTGCCCGGGTTGTGGCAGGTGACGCAATAACGGGTATCGACGCGCTCGCCGTGAATGACCAGCTGGTTGTGGCACGTGTTGCACTTGTCATTCGAGACAATGTCGCGCGTTGGAATCCCGCTGG
>LJVB01000049.1 GCA_001304215.1 Acidithiobacillales bacterium SM1_46
CTGGTGTCGTGGTTCCACTCATTCCACTGCCCGAACTCCCCGCCCATGAACAGCAACTTCTTTCCCGGGTGACACCACATGTAGCCGAACAAGGCGCGCAGATTGGCGAACTTCTGCCAATCGTCGCCCGGCATGCGGCGGATCAGCGATCCCTTGCCGTGCACCACCTCATCATGCGAGAGCGGCAGCACGAAGTTCTCATTGAAGGCGTACCAGATCGAGAACGTAAGCTGGTCGTGATGATGCTTTCGATACACGGCGTCGCGCGACATGTAAAACAGCGTGTCGTGCATCCAACCCATATTCCATTTCATGCCGAATCCGAGACCGCCGAGATAGGTCGGGCGCGATACCATCGGCCAGGCGGTTGATTCTTCGGCAATCGTTTGGACGTCCGGATGCTCGCGATAAACGGCCTCATTCAGCTCGCGCAGAAAGTGCACCGCCTCGAGATCCTCCCGACCACCGAAAGCATTCGGGATCCACTCGCCTGCCTTGCGCGCGTAGTCGAGGTAGAGCATGGAGGCGACGGCGTCCACCCGCAAACCATCGGCGTGGTACTGCTCGATCCAGAACAGCGCCGAGCTCATCAGGAACGAGCGCACCTCGTTTCGGCCATAATTGAAGATGCTGGAATTCCATTCCTGATGAAAGCCGCGCTTGGGATCGGCGTGCTCGTAGAGATAGGTGCCGTCAAAAAAGCCGAGCCCATGCTGGTCGGTCGGGAAGTGCGATGGCACCCAGTCAAGAATCACGCCGATACCTGCCTGATGCAGGGTGTCGACCAGGTACATGAAATCCTCGGGGGTGCCAAAGCGCGAGCTCGGCGCGAAGTAGCCGGTGGTCTGGTAACCCCACGACCCGTAGAACGGGTGTTCCATCACCGGCAGCAACTCAACGTGCGTGAAGCCAAGTTCCCGCACATAGTTGGCGAGCCGAGGGGCAAGCTCACGGTAGCTAAGCGAGCGACCCCCCTCATCCGGCACGCGCTGCCATGACCCCAAATGCAACTCGTAGGTACTGATCGGCGCCGACAGGGCGTTGACTTGTCCACGCCGCGCCATCCAACCGGCGTCCTGCCAGGCATAGTCACCGTCCCAGACGACTGACGCGGTCCGCGGCGGCAACTCGGCGCGGCGCGCAAACGGATCGGCCTTGTCGACGCGGTAACCATCCTGGTGGGACAAGATGTGGTACTTGTAGATTGCGCCCGCGCCGACCCCGGGGATGAAACCCTCCCAGATGCCAGTGTGGTCGAGTCGCACATTCAGGCGATGCCGGCCGCGATCCCAGTTGTTGAAATCGCCAACGACCGACACCTCTGCGGCATTCGGTGCCCACACAGCGAAGTGCGTGCCCTTGACACCCTCATGCTCGACAACGTGCGAGCCGAGCTTCTCGTACAGCCGCACGTGGCGGCCTTCACCCAGCAGGAAGATGTCGTAGTCGGACAACAGACTTAATGGACGGACGGCCTGCTGCGCCTTTTTGTTGGTCGTGTCTGGTGTCTGCATGGGGTGCCCGCGAGAGTGGGGAACTACTTCAGAACCGCATCGGCTCGATTTCCTTCGCGCACGAAAGTCGCACGCGACAAACGACCTATGTTCGCGACTTTATTGCATTTACTTGACCCATTCAACCGCACAGCGTGAAAACGCTGCACAATCAGCGGTGAACGTGCGCCCTCGGAATGAATCAATGCGACACCGGCGTGCGCTCCACGGGGCGCGGCGCCGCAAGCTCGATCGACACGCGCCGGTTACGCTGGCGATTACTAGCAGAGTCGTTCGGTGCAATGGGTCGGTACTCGGCGTAACCAACCGCTTCGAGCCGCACGGGATCGATGCTGTGTCCGTGCTGGAAGTAACGCACGACCGCCGCCGCGCGCGCGGCCGACAACTCCCAGTTTGAAAAATACCGGTCCTTGAGCCGCTCACCGATCGGCACGTTGTCAGTGTGGCCTTCAACGCGAATCAGGTCGTCGGTTTCCTTCAGCACATTCGCGAGTTTGTCTAGCACCTGCTTGCCGGCCGGCAGAATATCGGCGCTGCCTGACCGAAACAGGATGCGGTCCAGCACTCGCACTGAAAGCTGATCCTTCAGCCGCTCGATCTCCACATCGCGATCCGCGAGTTCCTTGCCCAAACGCAAACGCAGATCCGCCTCGCGCGTCTTGAACCGTTCCGTGTTGCGACGCATCTCCTCCGCCCCTTGTTCGCAACGGGCGATCTGCGCGCGAAGGTCGGTGATCTCGGTGCGACTCGCCTCGCCTGCAGCCTTGGCATCACGCACGCAGGCGGCAAGCTCGGATTCCTTTTCCTCGAAACGCGATTGCGTGATGCAGCCACTTGTCAGCAGCATCGCGATCGCGCCGACTGCAGTCACGCCGACGATCTGTCGCATGGCAAATCCTCCAAAGGCTGGAGAAAGCATGGTCCGATCGCATCGCGAGGTCGTTGACGCACGTCAAACGCCTGCACTCAGCTGGACGGTTGGGGATTCTCGTCCGCCGCGGGTGTCGCCGGGGCACTCGCCTTTTCGGCGCGCGGCCCGAACCAGAGCAACAGGTCGCCGCTCTTTGGCTTGAGCGGATGCTCCGGCGAATTCACCTGAATGCCACCATCCGCGCGCTGCAACAACACCACCAGACTGTCCGCCGGACGAGAGGCAAGAAACTCTTCATAGCCGAACTGGTCACTAAGGCGGGTGCGCTGGAAGCTCCAGCCCCGATACCATCTCGACATGAGTTCCTCGAACCTGGCCTCCTCGGACCCGAGGATGAGTCCGCGCACCGTACGCGGGAGGCGCTTTGGATCGAGGTCCTCATCGCCCACGGCTTCGGGAAACTGAAACACGCGGTTGCGACCGAGCTCCGCCGCAAACTGTGTACAAACAAGCGTATTGTAGGCGTCGTTCTCTGTCGCGGCGACCAGGTAGCCGTAGTCGCCAAGCTCAAGCCGCTGTTCAGCCTCCTCCGACAGCAGCTCTCCATAATAAGTAGGTATGCCGGCCAGACGCGCCGCCCGCAAACGTCGCCAGGTGCGATCGACAAGCAGCACAGTTACCTCCATCTCCTTGAGCGCTGTGGCGAGTGCCTGTGCCCAGGGAGAGGCGCCGACGATGAGCACGCCGTTGGCGGTGCGTGCGCTCAGTCCCAGCCGCCGGGCGAGCCAGCCGATGCTCATCCCGTGCAACACGACAGTAACGAAGATCAGGACGAAGACCGCTGGCAGCAATAGTTCGGCGGTCGGATAGCCGCGCGCAAGCAGCGCTGTACCGAACACACCGGCCATGGCGGCGGCCACGATCCCGCGCGGGGCAATCCAGGCCACCAGCACGCGTTCCTGCCAGGTCATGCTGGTGCCAAGCGTAGCCGCCATCACGGCGAGTGGGCGGGCGACGAACAACAACACGACAAGTAGCGCGGCGCTGCGCCAGTCGAGCTGCAATAGGATGGCAGTATCAATGTCGGCGCTCATGAGAATGAACACGCCTGAGACCAGCACCAGCGCGACGTACTCCTTGAAGCGCCGAATCTCATCGATGCTCGGCAGCGACATGTTTCCGAGCGTCACGCCAAGCAGCGTCGCAGCAAGCAGGCCGGCTTCGCTCAACACCATGTTTGCAATCACATACACGGCGATCGCCGCAGTCAGCGCCGCAGGTCCCTTTAGATACTCAGGCATGAAGCCGCGACGGAAGACAATGCCCAGGACCCATCCCGTTCCCACTCCGAGTGCACCGGCCAGCACCAGACCAATCGCCACGCGCGGCAGCATGTGCACGAGCGGCGCATCGCCTGCCGAAATCAGGTACTCGAAAATCACGACCGCAAGCAGTGCGCCGGTCGGATCATTCACGATTCCTTCCCATTTGAGATAGGACGCGGGCCGGCGGCGCAAGCGTGCCTGACGCAGCAACGGAAGAATGACCGTTGGCCCGGTCACGACGATGATCGCGCCAAAGACCAGCGCCACTGGCCAGGAAAACCCACCAAGGTAGTGGGCGGCGACGCTGTACAGCGGGAACGACAACAACACACCCACGGTCACCAGGCGCGCCACGCCCTGACCAGCCTGGCGCAGTTCATGGAAGCGCAATCGCAAGCCACCCTCGAACAGAATGACCGCGACACCTACCTTAATAATGGGATCGAGCAGCGTGCCGAGATCGGCGCTAGGCTCGATCCAGCCGAGCCCGGGTCCGGCCGCCAATCCGAACGGCATGAGCAGCACGATGGCCGGAAGACGCAGGCGCCAGGCGAGCCATTGCGCACCGAGGCCGAGCAGGCCAACCAGCGCAAGTACCAGCGTGAGGTGATGTTCCATGAGGTGGCAGTGCTCCCCTTCCGCAGGGGGCAACGCCGCCATTGTAAGGAGCGGATGATCAGCGCGAAAGCACGGGCTGCTCGGCTAGCCGCGTGTCACTCGCTGGGCTTTTCTGGCGACTGCACGGTCTTGCGATGGCGGCGACGAAAGGCGATGTAGGCGTGCGCAGTCCAGCCAATCAGCATGCCTGCCGCCAGCACAAAGAACACCAGCAGCGCCTGCGACATCGCCACACTCCAGAGAAGGAAGTGCAGTTCGACACTGCCCGCATTCTGGACCATGAACACGGCCAGCAAGGCAGCGACTATCAGCGTCAGTACGAAAAGCACGCTTCGTTCTCAGAAGAGCTTGCGCAGCCGGTCGTAGCCGCGCCCAATCTCCTCCAGCGCAAGCTTGAGCGCAGATCCCACCTCCCGGGTGGTGTCGCCAAGCACCGCCCCCGCCTGGGCAACCCGCGGGCGCACCTCTTCCCACTGGCGTTCAAGCCGATTCCACTCATCGCGGCCATCGGCCTTCGCGAGATGCATCTTCAGACGCAGCTCATCGCGCTGCTGCTCGAGCCGGCGAACCAGACGTTCAATTTCCTCACGAACATCGTTCATCGCAATAATCCTATGTCGTTAGACATGGTCGGTATCTACCGTACACCAGCGAAGCACGCACTGACACAGATCAATAATTGATACCGTGGGTTGGCAGCTATTCGAATTTATGTTTAACTCCTTATCACTCCAGCAGTTTTCCGTTTCGTGTTCTTGCGCGCCCGCTGCCGGGCGCCGCAGGAGGCGATATTCGCAACTCGCTATGCAAACACTCCAGGACCGGCTGAGCCTTTCTGATTTCCTGGCGCGACTGCCAACGGCACGCCGCCGCATTCTGATGCTCGACTACGACGGCACACTCGCGCCCTTCCAGCTTGATCCGCTCTCCGCCGAACCGTATCCCGGCGTCCGCGAAGTACTCGACCTCATCATGTCGGCCGATCACACGCGCGTGGTGGTGGTAAGCGGGCGCTGGACGCGGGATCTCGTGCCTTTGCTTGGGCTCAAGATCCGCCCGGAGATTTGGGGTTCGCACGGCTGGGAGCGCCTGCACGCCGACGGCGAGTATGAGACATCGCGCATCAGCGAGGACGCACTGAAGAGCCTGCTTGCCGCGGATGACTGGATCCACGAGATTGAGGCCAGCGGCGGGCGCTGCGAGCGCAAACCGGCAAGCCTGGCCATTCATTGGCGTGGACTCAGCAACGGCCAGGTGGCGAACATCCGCGAGGTCGTGCTTGCCAACTGGCGACTGCAGGAACTGCACCGCTCACTCATCTGGCACGATTTCGATGGTGGAATCGAGCTGCGCGCCCCGGGACGCAACAAAGGCGATGTGGTGCGCGAAGTACTGGGAAATTCCGCCAGCGATTGTGCCGCCGCTTATCTTGGCGATGACCTTACCGATGAGGACGCCTTCAAGGCGATGGTCGGGCGTGGCGTCGGCCTGCTGGTGCGGCCGCAATACCGGCCGACCGCGGCCGACTTCTGGATTCGGCCACCGGAAGAACTGCTGGAATTCCTAGCCGACTGGCATCAGGCCTTCGGAGGCGTGAAATGACATTGCTCGAGCGTGTCCTGTTCGGCAACAGTACGCTCGACTGGCTCATCGTGCTCGGCATCGCGATCGGCCTCGCGGCCGGGCTGCTGTTTGCGCGGCGCTTTCTGATCGCACGGCTTCGCAAGCTGGCGCGGGCCACGCCGACACCACTCGATGACCTGCTACTCGATGTGCTGATCGGCACACGGCGGCTATTCCTTATCCTGCTCGCGCTCTACGCCGGCATCCAGTACCTCGAGCTGCCGGCACGCGCCGGCCGCGTCGTCGACGCCAGCGCGGTCGTCGTGCTGCTGCTGCAGGTGGCGCTGTGGGCCAATCGCGGAATCGTTGCCTGGCTCAAGTACTACCTGCAGGCCAAGCGTGAAACCGACGCTGCCGGCGCCACCACGGTCGCAGTTCTCGGCTTCATCGCGCGCCTCGTGGTGTGGGCATTGATCGCGCTGCTGATCCTCGACAACCTCGGCTTCAATATCACGACGTTGGTGGCGAGTCTCGGTATCGGCGGCATTGCGGTCGCGCTCGCGGTACAGAACGTACTGGGCGACATCTTCGCCTCGCTCTCGATAGCATTGGATAAGCCGTTCGTGATAGGCGATTTCATCGTCGTCGAGGACGTGATGGGTACGATTGAGTACATCGGCCTTAAGACCACGCGGCTGCGCAGCCTCTCCGGCGAGCAGATCATTTTTGCCAACAGCGATTTGCTGAAGAGCCGGATCCGCAACTACAAGCGTATGGCGGAGCGGCGGGTGCTATTCGCATTTGGCGTCACCTATCAAACGCCGGCTGACAGACTCGAGCGCATTGCGCAAATGGTGCAGGAAATCATCAGCGCGCAGCCCAACGTGCGCTTCGACCGCGCCCACTTCAAGGGTTTCGGCGACTCCTCGCTCGACTTCGAGGTCGTGTACTACGTGCTCGATCGCGACTACAACGTGTACATGAACGCACAGCAGGCGATCAATCTCGAATTGGTACGCCGCTTCGAGGCGGAACGCATCGAGTTTGCCTACCCGACACGCACGCTGTACATGGTGAACGCGCCCACGCCAGGCTGATATGAACACCCGCGCCCGAAGCGGTCTGGTCGTCGCCTCCAACCGGTTGCCGGTTGTGGTGGTGCGCCACCCGGACGGGCGTTGCGAACTGGTACCCGGCAGCGGCGGACTCATCACGGCACTGGTCCCGGTGCTGCGCGACCGCGGCGGGGTGTGGGTCGGATGGCCGGGAACTTGTGGCGAGCTGTCCTCGCTCGAGTCGGAGCTTGCGGCGGCAGGCGAACGGGCCGGTTATCGCCTGGAACCGGTCTCGCTCACGGTCGACGAAGAGCGCAAGTTCTACCAGGGGTTCTCGAACGAGATCATCTGGCCGCTGTTTCACGACCTGCAGTCGCACTGCAATTTCGACCCCGAATACTGGGAAGTCTATCAGCGTGTCAATCACCGCTACGCCGAAGCGCTCGCCCGCCACTGCCGCGAGGACGACTTCCTGTGGGTGCATGATTACCACCTCACCAGCGTCGCCACAGAATTGCGCCGCCTCGGCAGGTCGGCACATCTTGCCTTCTTCCTGCACATCCCGTTTCCGCCGCTCGATATCTTTCTGAAGCTGCCGTGGCGTTTCCAGCTGCTGCGCGCCCTGCTCGACTACGATCTCGTTGGTTTTCAGACGCCGCGCGACCTGCGCAATTTTCTTGGCTGCGTCCGCCATCTCATGCCCGAGGTGCGCGTGCAGGGCCGGCGCGGCCAGATCCAGACACTCCAGCTCGACCAGCGCGAGGTGCGCGCCGGCAGCTTCCCGATCAGCATCGACTTCAACGCCTTCATGAAGCGCGCCGCCGCGTCCGAGGTAGGCGAAAAGGTCGTGGAACTGAAGGCCATGCTACCGAACCGCGAGTTAATAGTTGGGATCGACCGGCTCGACTACACCAAGGGCATCCCCCAGCGATTGCGCGCCTTTGGCCACGCGCTGGAGCGTTACCCGGAACTGCACGAGCGCGTGACGCTGATTCAGGTCGTGGTGCCGTCGCGCGAGGAGATACCGCGTTACCACGACCTGCGGACCGAGATCGAACAACTGGTTGGTGAAATCAACGGTAAGTTCACGCGGCCCGGCGGCTGGGTGCCGATCCACTACGTGTTCCGCAGCCTGACAGGAACCGACCTGCTCGCCTACTACCGGGCTGCGCAGATCGCGCTCATCACCCCGCTAAAGGACGGCATGAATCTGGTTGCCAAGGAATATTGCGCGTGCAGCATCGAGGAAGAGAATGCACTGATCCTCTCGGAATTCGCCGGTGCGGCCGCTGAACTGCAACACGGCGCGCTGCTCGTCAATCCCTACGACATTGAGGGCATGGCCGAGGCCATCCACCGCGCGGTACAAATGCCGATCGATGAGCGCCGGGCACGGATGCGGCGGATGCGGCGCGTGATCCGCAACCATGACATTTTCTGGTGGGTCGACTCGTTTCTGCGCGCTGCCATCGCGAAGGATCTGTCGGCCTTCCCGCAGCCCGATGACTACGTGCCGCAACCGGAGTCCGGCTGGCCATCGGTCTGAACCGCCGCCTCCGCGAGGCATATGAGCTAGGTCGCCGCCGCGCGTTTCGCCGCCCAGCGCTCGGCAAGCTCCGCGAGATGCTTCTCGTGCGTGATCAGCACTACCTCGTCTCCGCGCTCGAGACGTTCGTCGTCTTTCGGCAACAGGAAATCGTTCTCCCGATAAATACACACTACGCGGGAAGCGCCTGGCAGGCCGAGTTCGCTCAGCGCCCGGGCATCCTCCGCGCGCGCCACAAACGAGAACACACGCGCCTGACCCTTGATCATCGCCGATATTTCGAGCGGATCGCGGCCCTCGACCATGTCCGCGAGGTGACGGCCGATGGTGCGCGCCGGAATGACCACGTCCTCGAGGCCCAGTTCCATGCAAATATGCTCGAAATCGGGACCGTCTATCTTGGTAATGACACGGCCGAAGCCGAGCGAGCGTCCCACCAGGCTCGCAATGATATTTGACTTATCGTTGCCGGTGAGACAAAAAAGATAGTCGCTCTCGCGCGGATGCACCTCGCGCAGTACCCCCGGGCGGCTGCCGTCAGCATGCAGGAAACCACAATCGAGTTCCTCCTTCAGCGAGTCGATGGTCTCCTTGTCCTGCTCGATGATGACCACTTCATGACTGCGCCCGAGCAATAGCCGCGCTGTCATCACCGCGAGCGCGCTCGCACCGATAAATACCGCTCTCATTTGCTCTCACCCCTCTGGCCCCACCATGTGGGCAGGAAGAACAGGATCAATACTGCCATGAATTCCAGCCGCCCGAGTAGCATGTCCAGACATAACACGACCTTCAGCGGACTTTCGAGCGCCGTGGACACCACGCCAGTGGACAGACCGGTTGTGGCGGTTGCCGAGACCACGTCGAACAGCGCGTCGAGCGGATCATAGCCGTACGCGAGAAACGGAATCCATGACGCCAGTACCGTGAGAATGAAAACCAGTATCAGCCCAATCCCGCGCAGTGCCTCGTCGCTTTCCACCCTGTGCCCGCCGATTCGCAGGTCGGCAACTGCATGAGGTGGCAACGAGAAGCGCCGCAACCATAACCGCAGCAGCCGGCCCAGCATCAACAACCGGAGCAGCTTGAACCCGCCGGCCGTTGAACCGAGGCTGCCGCCGCTTGCCATGGCAAACAGCAAGACCGCCTTGGCGCCGGCATTGAGCTCCGCCGCGGGATAGGTCGCAAACCCGGTCGTGGTCTGAGCCGAAACCGCTGTCAGCAGCGAATGCCCGATGGCATCGGCACTGGCGCCGCCCGGCCCGAACTCAAGCAGAAATAGCAGCAGCGCCACAACGAGGGTGAGCGCAGTCAACAACCGCAGTTCTTCGTCACGCACGAGCACCCGCCAGCCCTCATGGCGCGCACGATAGTAGAGCGGAAGCGCCACCGCACCGCAAAACGCGATGCCAAGCACGGCACCGCGCACCGCCCATCCGTCAAAGGCCGCGAGGCTCGCATCGTGCGTCGCGAAGCCGCCGGTCGAGATCGCGGCCAACGTGTGACAGACGGCGTCGAACGCGCCGAGCCCCAGGATCAACAGCACGCCGATTCCCACACCGCTCAGCAGCAGATAGACCACCAGCATGCGCCGCGCGTGCACGCGTGTCGTGGTTACAAGGTTCTCCTCGCTTTCCGCGGGCAGAACCAGTCGCCGGGCCGAGACGTCGTTCGCAGAGAGTAGCGTCGCGGTCAACACGACGATTCCAAGACCGCCGTACCACTGCATCCAGGCACGCGCAAACAGCAGTGAACGCGGCAAGGCCTCGACACTACCGAGCGTCGAGAGCCCGGTGGTCGTTACTCCAGACACCGCCTCGAACCATGCATCTATTGGATCGATGCCTGCCGCCATAAACGGATAAACCATGACAAGGGATGCCGCGAGATACGCCAGCGCCGTTACGACCATTGCTTCGTTGGGTTGTACCGGTGCCGCCGCACGCCGGCGCGCACCCCATGCGCCGATCGCGGCCAGCCCGCCCGACACCAGGACAAGGCGCCACGCGACCGACGGCTCGCCCACCGCAAGCGCTACTGCGAAGGGAACCAGCGTCAGTGCCGCCAATGCAAGCAGCAGCTCGCCCAGATACCTGAGGACCACAGGGAAGCGGACCGCGTGACTCAGCACACGCAGCGAACTGTCAGTTGCCATGTCGCGTCGCTCTTCTCAACCTGCCCTCGCAGACTCTCGCCGGCTCGCACCGCAACGACCCTGCGGGATCAGCGCAGTGTGCGCCCACGCGCCACTACGTTATCATGCCAGCAATGCACGCCCATCACAGCGCCTGATCCCGATGTACGCTCCTCTTCGCAGCCTGCTGTTCCAGTTAGACCCCGAAACCGCGCATGATCTGACGGTGCACACGCTTGCCGCGATGCAGCGCCTGCCGGGCACAGGCGCGTTGCTGCGGTTGGCACGTGGCGGTACCGTGCCCCCAGTTCCGGTCCGGATCATGGGTATGGATCTCGCCAATCCGGTAGGACTCGCGGCGGGTCTCGACAAGAATGCTGAGTGCACCTGTGCGCTCGCCCAATTCGGCTTCGGCTGGCTCGAGGTGGGCACCGTGACGCCGCGCCCGCAATCCGGAAACCTTCCGCCGCGGATGTTCCGTCTGCCGGAGCACGGTGCCATCATCAATCGCATGGGCTTTAACAATGTCGGACTCGCGTTATTTCTGAATAACCTGGCGAGCTGCAAGCCAGCCTGTCCGGTCGGCGTCAACATCGGCAAGAATCGCGACACGCCGCTGGAGCGTGCCAACGATGACTATGTCGACGCGCTGCGCGCGGTGTACCCACATGCAGATTATGTAACGGTTAACATTTCCTCCCCCAATACTATTGGTCTGCGCGACCTGCAGCAGAGCGAGCACCTCGATTCACTGCTGGCGGCACTGAAGCGCGAACAGACTGTCCTTGCCGAGCAGCACGGCCAGTATGTTCCAATCGCCCTCAAGATCGCGCCGGATCTGGACGACGGTCAGATTGCCGCGATCGCCATGCTGGTTCGCGCGCACCGTTTCGATGCGGTCATCGCCACCAACACCACGTTGGCCCGCGCCGGCGTCGAAGACCATCCGCTAGGCAACGAGGCCGGTGGCCTGAGCGGCCGGCCGCTGAAAACGCCCTCGACCATTGTGGTCGGCAAGCTGTTCGCGCATCTCAAGGGTGAGGTGCCCATTATCGGTGTCGGCGGCATCGAGACCGCCGAGGATGCCTGGGGGAAACTGCTCGCCGGTGCCGACGCAGTGCAGGTCTATTCCGCCCTCATTTACCGTGGACCGGGGCTAGTGCGGGAGATCGTGACCGGCCTCGCCGAGCGCGTGGCCCGCGCCGGCACGGCAACCCTCGCCGAGGCAGTGGCGCGCGAGCGCGCCAAAAAACCGTCGTCCTGAGGGCCTTGCGGGATCACCAGGGGCCAGATCAACCAGCGCAATGCGGCGGCACGGGTGATGCATCTATATATATTAGGAAGAACAACCCGCCGCTGACTGCATGAAGCCCCGCCTGCTGCCCCTTATCCTGCTTGGCGTATCGCTCGCCGGCTGCCACTCCATTTCGCCGGAAGCCCTGGCCCCACTTCCGCCGGAAACCGCACCGGTGCGGTTTCTGCTTACGTTCGACGACGGACCGAGCATCCTCGAGGACTACAACCCGACGCTGGCGATTCACGAGCAGCTTGCCAACAATCCGGTGCAACCGGGCATCAAGGCCATCTTCTTTGTGCAGACGCGCAACCGCAACGGCGGCGGGACCGCCCGTGGCAAGGAGATCTTGCGCCAGGCGCTCGCGGCCGGCCACGTCATCGGCCTGCACAGCGGCTCGGCCCGGGGACATATTCGCCACACCAAGATGTCGCCCGAGGAGCTTGCGCAGTCGCTCATTGATGGAAAGGCCGATATCGCGGCGCTGACTGGCGAGGCCCCGCGCTTCGTGCGGCCGACCTTCTGGGGACACAACGAGAGCACTCGCCGCACTTACGCCGAGAATGGTCTCGAGATGCTGCTCACCGACATCAATGGCGCCGACGGCTCGCGCCTCGCCTTCCACACCTGGTTCAATCGTTATAGTCATATTCGTGCGGAACTTGAACATGTGCGGGCGGCCCTCGCGCGTAACGATATGCCGGTCTGGAACGGACGCACGCCGGTGGTGGTGACCTTTCACGACCTCAATGTCGATACCGCACAGCATCTGACCGAGTATCTCGCCATGCTGGTTGACGACGCCAGACAGCTTGGCATTCCCCTTGACGAAAAGCCCTTCTATGACCGCGCACCGGATGCCACCGCGGTCGCTGCGCAGCGCACGACGCCGCCCGAGAGCGTGGTCGAGGTTCGCCGTCACTGGGCCGCACGCAAGCAGACCCGTGCGGCTCTGCTGGTTCCAGCGACCGCAAATTAGTTATCCTGCGCTCGTGTCGCGCAGCATTCTCAGGCGGTTCGGTCGCATCCCTGTCGCAGGCCTCGGACTGCTGGCGCTGCTTGCGCTCAACGGTTGCGCGAGCCTCTACTTTCAGGACGCGGGCGCCCCACCCGACCCGCCGCCGCGGTTTTCGCTCGACCACCTGCCGTGGCAGGGCTACTGGACAGGCATTGTCTTTAACGGCGAGAAAATCGGTTTCTCGCACACGCGCATCGCGCCCGCATCACAGTCCGGCGAATTCGAGATCCATTCCGAAGCGGCATTTCTACTGCGCTTTCTAGGCGTGGAGAGGAAATTTCGCATGAAGAGCGTCGACCAGATAGGTGCCGACCTGCAACTTGTGCGCTTCGATTACGACTACGACATCGACGGCATCCGCCAGCAGGTGCGCGGTGAAGTACGTGACCGCATGTTGCGCGGCGAGATTCGCACGCGCGATAACGTCACCGCCCAGATGCTGCCCCTCTCTGGCCCGCTCTATCCCGCAGCCGCCATGGGCCTATTTCCGATCCGCAGCGGCCTTGCGGTCGGCCGCACCTACAGGTATCTGGCCTACAGTGGTGAGACCCAGACGGTCGCCGAGGCAGAACAACGGATACTCGCCTTCGAGCGCAGCGAGCTGTTCGACGGAGCGGCGTTTCGCATCGACACGACCTACCAGGGACAGACCACCACCACCTGGATGGATACGCGCGGGCTGCCGGTGCTCGAGCGGTCGCTGAATGGCGTGTTAATCTCGGCGCTGGAAGACGAGACGCGCGCCAAACGCTATCTCGCTGCTGCGAGTCTGAACAAAAAGGACATGATTCTCGATTTCAGCCGCATCCCGCTCGAACCTCCCCTCGAGAAGCCGCGCGATCGAGTCGCGTTGGATCTCGAGATCGCTGGCCTCGATGCCCGCTTTCTCCTCGCACCGACGCCGCAACAGCACTGCACGTATGAACGCAACCAGCTGCGCTGCGCGTTGCACCGGATCGCGCCGGGCGATCCGGCGGCCGACCGGGCGCCTGCACCGCGCGTCGCGGATCTAGGCATGAGCGTCGCGGTACCGACCGGTCATCCCCGGATCGCGAAACTTGCGCGAGAGATTGCCGCCCGTGCGAGCGGCCGGACCGCGCAGGCGACAGCTATCGTTGCGTGGTTGCAGCAGAACGTTGCGCAAGGGCCGAATGACGTGTTCTCTGCGCTTGATGTGCTCGATAGCCGTAAGGCCGAGTGCCAGGGCCACAGCTTTCTGTACGCAGCGCTCGCGCGCGCGCTCGGTATTCCGACACGCGTGGTAAATGGCATCGTCTACTCGGACGACTACGCCGGCTTCTACTATCACACCTGGGCGGAAAGCCTGCTGGACAATGGCTGGATTGCGGTCGATCCCACCTTTGGCCAGGTCGGTGCCGATGCCACGCACGTTAAACTCATCGAGGGCGAAACACCGTCCGATCTCCTGCCGC
>LJVB01000050.1 GCA_001304215.1 Acidithiobacillales bacterium SM1_46
CCACGAAGAAGAAGGGGAGCAAGTAATGGGTCAGAAAGTTAACCCCATCGGGTTCCGCCTTGGCGTGATCCGTGATTGGACCGCCAAGTGGTACTCGGGCAGCAACCATTACACGCAGAACCTGCTGTCGGACCTGAAACTGCGCGACTTCCTGAAGGAACGCCTGAAGGGTGCTGCGGTGAGCCAGATCGTTGTGGAGCGCCCGGCGCAGAACATCTCGATCACCGTGCACACCGCGCGCCCCGGCATCGTGATCGGCAAGAAGGGCGAGGACATTGAGCGCCTGCGTGCCGAACTCGGACGCCTGGCTGGTCGCCCGGTGCAGCTCGCGGTTGAGGAAGTCCGCCAGCCGGAGCTCGATGCACAGCTCGTTGCCGAGAATGTGGCACAGCAGCTCGAGAAGCGCATCATGTTCCGCCGCGCCATGAAGCGCACGGTGCAGAACGCCATGCGCCTGCGCGCGCTTGGCATCAAGATCATGGTTGCCGGTCGTTTGAACGGCGCCGAGATCGCGCGTACCGAGTGGTATCGCGAAGGTCGCGTGCCCCTGCACACGCTGCGCGCCGATATCGATTACGGCTTCGCCGAGGCGCATACGACGTACGGCGCGATCGGCGTAAAGGTGTGGATCTTCAAGGGCGAGGTCTTCGACAAGGAGACACCGCGCGTTGAAGATGCCGAGGCCCTGAAGAAGGGCGCCGCGGCCTAACGTAGAGAGAGTCATTCGACATGCTGCAACCGAAACGGACGAAGTTCCGCAAACAGCAAAAGGGCCGCAATCGCGGGCTTGCGACGCGCGGCAACAAGGTGAGCTTTGGCGAGTACGGCCTGAAGGCCACTACTCGCGGCAATCTCACTTCGCGCCAGATCGAGGCCGCGCGCCGTGCGCTGACACGCTTCGTGAAGCGGGGCGGGCGCGTCTGGATCCGCGTGTTTCCGGACAAACCGATCACGCGCAAGCCGCTCGAGGTGCGTATGGGTTCCGGCAAGGGCAATCCCGAGTTCTGGGTCGCTCCAATCCGCCCCGGGGCGGTGCTGTACGAAATGGAAGGCGTGACCGAGACCGAGGCGCGCGAGGCCTTCCGGCTGGCTGCGGCCAAGCTTCCGCTGCGCACCATTTTTGTCGCGCGTTAGGGTGACTGTATGAAGGCAACCAGAACCAAGGATCTCCGCGCGATGAGCGCTGAAGATTGTCAGAAGGAGCTCATGGGGCTTCTCAAGGAGCAGTTCAATCTACGTATGCAGCGGGCGACCGGGCAGCTGGCCCAGACGGCCAACCTGCGCGTGGTGCGACGCAACATTGCGCGTCTGCGCACGGTGATGAACGAACAGAAGGGCAAGCAGTGATGAGCGAGCAGACTGAAGTCTCGACCAAACGCACGGTGAGCGGTCGGGTGCTGAGTAACAAGATGCAGAAGACCATCACGGTCGTGGTGGAGCGTCGCGTCAAGCACCCGCTGTACGGCAAGTACATCACGCGCCGCAGCAAGCTGCACGCGCATGACGAAAATCGCGAGTGCAAGGAAGGCGACCTGGTGCAGATCGAGGAGTGTCGTCCGCTGTCGCGCACCAAGTCCTGGCGTTTGGTGAAGGTGCTCGAGCGCGCGCGCGAGGTTTAGGCGGCCGGTATCGGCGGCTGAGTGGTATAATCACCCGTTTCCCTTCGCGGGGCGGGTACGGAGAGCAGGCAAATGATCCAGATGCAGACAGTTCTCGCGGTGGCGGACAACAGTGGCGCCAAGACCGTGCAGTGCATCAAGGTACTGGGTGGCTCGAAGCGCCGCTACGCCAATATTGGCGATGTCATCAAGGTGAGCGTGAAAGAAGCGATTCCGCGCGGCAAGGTGAAGAAGGGCGAAGTCTATGATGCTGTCATCGTACGTACGCGAAAGGGCGTGCGTCGCTCGGACGGTTCGCTCATCCGCTTTGACACGAACGCGGCGGTGCTGCTCGACAACAAGCGCGAAGTGCTCGGCACGCGCATCTTCGGACCGGTGACGCGCGAGCTGCGTACCGAGAATTTCATGAAGATTATCTCGCTCGCACCCGAAGTGCTGTGAGCGTGCGGTAAGGCAGGAATTGATATGAACAAGATTCGCAAGGGTGATCAGGTGGTCGTGTTGACCGGCAAGGACCGCGGCAAGCGTGGCACGGTGCTGCGGGTGCTAGCGAACGACCGCGTGCTGGTGGAGAACGTAAACGTGGTGAAGCGCCACACCCGGCCGAATCCGGGTCGCGGCGTGACGGGGGGCATCATCGACAAGGAGGCGTCCATTCACGTTTCGAATGTTGCGCTGCTCAACCCGACGACCGGTAAGCCGGGACGGGTGGGATTCAAGATGCTCGCTGATGGCAAGAAGGTTCGCTACTTCAGGCAGGGCGGCGAAGTAGTGGACGTAAAGTAGTTATCAAGGTAGGCGCGTATGGCCAGATTGCAGGAAGTCTATAAGCGGGATGTGGTGCCGAAGCTCAGGGAGCGGTTCGGCTACGCAAACGTGATGCAGGTGCCGAAACTCACCAAGATCACGATCAACATGGGCGTGGGCGAGGCGATGTCGGACAAGAAGATGATCGACAATGCCGCCTCTGACCTGACGAAGATCAGCGGCCAGAAGCCGAAGATCACTCGCGCCCGCAAGTCGATCGCGACCTTCAAGGTGCGCGAGAACTGGCCAATCGGCTGCGTGGTGACTCTGCGTGGCGCGCGTATGTATGAGTTCCTCGATCGCCTCATCAATATCGCGTTGCCGCGGGTGCGCGACTTCCGCGGGCTGCCGTCACGCTCTTTCGACGGGCGCGGTAGCTACTCGATGGGCATCAAGGAGCAGATCATTTTTCCGGAAATCGATTTCGACAAGGTCGATGCCGTGCGCGGCATGGACGTGACAATCGTCACCAGCGCGAAGACCGATGCGGAGGCACGCGCGCTGCTCGAAGCCTTTAACTTCCCGCTGCGGAGCTGACGCCCGGATGGCCAAGAAATCCATGATCAATCGCGACGTTAAGCGTCGCAAACTTGCCGCCAAGTACGCGGCGAAGCGCGCGGAGCTGCGTGATCGCGCCAAGAACCTCAAGATATCTGATGAGGATCGTCACGCGGCGATGATGGCGCTGCAGAAGCTGCCACGCGATTCGGCGCGCACCCGCCAGCGCAATCGCTGCGGACTCACCGGGCGCCCGCGCGGTTTCTATCGCAAGTTCGGGCTTTCGCGTAGCAAGTTGCGCGAGGTAATGATGCGCGGCGAGGCGCCGGGCGTGGTAAAGGCGAGCTGGTAGTCCAGCTCAGGCAGGCGAAAGCCAGGAAGCGAGTGGTGAACTGATTATGATGACCGATCCGATTGCAGACATGCTGACGCGCATCCGCAACGGCCAGCAGGCCGAGAAGCGCAGCGTGCGCATGCCCTTGTCGCGCGTAAAGAGCGCGATTGCCAAGGTGCTGAAGGACGAAGGCTATATCGAGGATTATGCCGAGCGCCGTGATGGCACGAAGGGCGTGCTCGAAGTGGTCCTCAAGTATTTCGAGGGAAAGCCGGTGATCGAGCGGCTAGAGCGGGTGAGCGCCCCGGGTTACCGGCGCTACACCGGCAAGACACGCTTGCCCCGCGTTTCCGGTGGGCTTGGCGTGGCGGTGATCTCGACCTCGCGCGGCATCATGTCCGATCGCGCGGCGCGCAGCGCCGGGCTGGGCGGCGAGATCATCTGTATCGTTTCGTAAAGGAACCCGTAACCAGGGCGACGACTATGTCCCGTGTAGCAAAAAATCCGGTGGCAGTCCCGGGCGGTGTGGAGGTGAAGCTCCAGCCGGGCAAAGTGAACGTAAAGGGTCCGAAGGGACAGCTCGAGCAGGGGCTGCATCCGCTCGTGACGGTGAAGCAGGAGGGAAACCTTCTGAAGGTTGAGCGCGCCAATGATTCAACGCTGGCACGTGCCATCTCCGGCACGACGCGCGCGCTCGTGAACAACATGGTCGTGGGCGTGAGCAAGGGTTTCGAGAAGAAGCTGAGCATTATCGGCGTCGGCTACCGCGCCGCGGTACAGGGCAAGAAACTCAATCTCACGCTCGGCTTCTCGCATCCGATTGCCTACGACATCCCAGCAGGTATCACCATCGAGGCGCCGGACCAGACGAGCCTGGTGGTCAAGGGTGCCGACCGTCAACTGGTCGGTCAGGTCGCGGCAGAGATTCGCGGTTTCCGTCCACCGGAGCCCTACAAGGGCAAGGGTGTACGTTATTCCGAAGAGCACGTCGCGAAGAAGGAAGCCAAGAAGAAGTAATGGCAAGGTCATGAATCATGAAGAGCACTGCTGATAAACGCCTGCGCCGCGCGCGCAAGATCCGCCGTAAGATCGGCGGCATTGGAACGCAACGCCTAACGGTGCACCGCACCCCACGGCATATTTATGCACAGATCATCGACGGCAGCGGTGCGCGCGTGCTCGCGTCGGCCTCTACGCTCGAGGCGGAAGTGCGCGGGCAGGTGAAGAACGGCGGCAACGTAGAGGCCGCCAAAGCGGTCGGCAAGCGTATCGCCGAAAAGGCGAAGGCTGCCGGTGTCACCCAGGTGGCCTTCGACCGCGCGGGTTTCAAGTATCACGGCCGGATCAAGGCCCTTGCTGATGCGGCGCGCGAAAGCGGCCTGCAATTCTGAGGACAGTTCCCATGGCAGCATATACGGATTCGGAAGGACGTAGCGACAGCCTGAAAGAGAAGCTGGTGTCGGTCCGGCGCGTGGCGAAGGTCGTCAAGGGTGGTCGGATCTTCAGCTTTGCAGCGCTCACGGTTGTTGGCGATGGAGCTGGCCGCGTCGGCATTGGTAGCGGCAAGGCACGCGAGGTGCCGGCGGCGGTGTCGAAGGCCATGGAGAACGCGCGTCAGAACATGAGGCGCGTGGAGTTGAAGGGCGGAACGCTGCACCACGCCGTCGAGGCGGCGCATGGCGCGTCGCGAGTCGTCGTGAAGCCGGCTTCGGTCGGCACCGGCATCATCGCCGGTGGCGCGATGCGCGCGCTCTTCGAGGTCGCGGGCGTGACGGACGTGCTGGCCAAGTGTCTTGGTTCGCGTAATCCAGTCAACGTCGTGCGTGCCACGCTCAAGGCGCTTGACGCCGTGAAGAGCCCGGAAGCCATCGCCCGCAAGCGTGGCAAGACGGTTGAAGAGATTCTCGGTTAACAAGAGGTGTCGTCATGACGAGCGCCAAGTCCGGCAAGAAATTGCGCGTCACCCTGCTGAAGAGCCCGTACGGCACCGGCCGGGTCCACATGGCGTGCGTGCGCGGTCTGGGACTGCGTCGCCGTCACCATACGGTCGAGGTCGAGGACACCGCAGCGGTTCGCGGCATGATCGCCCGCGTGGCGTACATGTTGAAGTGCGAGGAGGTTTGACGTGCGTTTGAATTCAATCAAGCCGGCCGCCGGCAGCAAGCCCGCGGCCAAGCGTCTCGGTCGTGGACACGGTTCGGGCCTCGGAAAGACCTCTGGCAAAGGTCACAAGGGGCAGATTGCGCGCGCCGGTGGTTATCACAAGGTAGGCTTCGAGGGCGGTCAGATGCCCCTGCAGCGTCGTCTGCCGAAGCGCGGCTTCCACTCGCACATGAGCGCCGAGTCGGCCTCGGTGCGTCTGTCGGAACTTTCGCGCGTCGAGGGCGCGATGGTCGATCTGGCGGCACTCAAGAAGGCGAATGTCGTTCCCGCCGAAGCGTCGCGCGCCAGGGTCTTCCTGTCGGGCAAGATCGAGCGGGCGGTCACGCTAAAGGGCATCAAGGTCACGAAGGGCGCGCGGGCGGCCATTGAAAAGGCCGGCGGCAAGGTCGAAGACTGATGAGCAGTCCGGCCGCGCGTTTCGGGGGTCTCGGGAAGTTCTCCGACCTCAAGCAGCGGCTGCTGTTTGTGCTGGGTGCGCTCGTCGTCTATCGCATCGGCACCCATGTGCCCGTGCCGGGCGTCAATCCGGCGGAACTCGCCAAGCTTTTTAGCGGTACCCAGGGTTCCATCGTCGGCCTGTTCGACATGTTCTCGGGCGGTGCGTTGAGCCGCTTCTCGATCTTCGCGCTCGGCGTGATGCCCTATATTTCGGCGTCGATCATCATGCAGCTCATGGGTTCGGTCGTGCCGCAGCTCGAGCAGCTTAAAAAGGAAGGCGAGTCGGGTCGCCGCAAGATGACCCAGTACACCCGCTACTTTACCGTGGTGCTGGCGACGTTCCAGGCGATCGGCATCTCGATCGCGCTCGAATCGCAAGGCGTGGCGATCCAGGCCGGGTTCGGCTTCAAGCTCATGGCGGCGGTCACGCTGGTGACCGGCACGATGTTTCTCATGTGGCTCGGCGAACAGGTTACCGAGCGCGGCATCGGCAACGGCATATCGCTCATCATTTTCTCCGGTATTGTGGCGGGCCTGCCGGGCGCCATCGGGCATACCCTGGAGCTCGTCGGGCGTGGCACGTTCAATCCATTGTTCGCGCTGATCCTGTTTGCGATCGCACTGGGCGTTACGTGGTTCGTGGTGCTGGTCGAGCGCGGCCAGCGGCGCATCACGGTGAACTATGCCAAGCGACAGGTTGGCCGGCAGATGATGGGCGGGCAGACCAGCCACCTGCCGCTCAAGGTGAACATGGCCGGCGTGATCCCGCCAATTTTCGCCTCGTCGATTATCCTGCTGCCGGCAACGGTGGTGAGCTGGTTCGGCCAGAGCGAGGGCATGGGCTGGATGCGCGATGTGGCCACGACGCTCTCGCCCGGGCAGCCAATCTACGTGATGCTGTACGCCGCCGCGATCATTTTCTTCTGCTTCTTCTATACGGCGTTGCAGTTCAACCCGAAGGAGACGGCGGATAATCTGAAAAAGTCGGGGGCGTTTATTCCCGGCATTCGCCCGGGCGATCAGACCGCAACCTACGTTGATGGGGTCATGACCCGGCTCACGCTGTGGGGCGCGCTGTACGTCACGTCCGTGTGCCTGCTGCCGGAGTTCATGATCGTGAAGTGGAACGTGCCGTTCTACTTCGGCGGCACCTCGCTGCTGATCGTGGTGGTGGTGTGCATGGATTTCATGGCCCAGGTGCAGGCGCACCTGATGTCGCACCAGTATGAGAGCCTGCTCAAGAAGGCGAATTTGACCGGCGGCATGGGTATTCCGCGCTAGCCAGGCAGAACTGTGTGATTTGTTGGAGGAAGTGCAATGAAAGTCAGGGCTTCAGTAAAGAAGATGTGCCGGAACTGCAAGATCGTGCGCCGCAAGCGTGTGGTGCGCGTGATCTGCTCGGACCCGACCCACAAGCAGCGCCAGGGCTAAGTCCGGGAAAAAGTTGATCTTTTGGCGGGGAGCACGTAAACTTGCGCGCTTTTCCGCGCCCCCCGGACAGGTCTAAAGAGGGGAATCCCAAGGTGGAGATAGGCTAAACATGGCCCGTATTGCAGGCATCAACCTTCCGAGTCAGAAGCACATTTGGGTCGCCTTGACGGCGATCTATGGCATCGGCAACACGCGTTCGCGCCAGATCTGCGCGAAAGCGGGCATCGCCGAGTCGACGAAGGTCAAGGACATGACCGAGGCGGATCTCGACAAGATCCGCGCGGAAATCGCCAAGCTGACGGTCGAAGGTGACCTGCGTCGCCAGACCTCGCTCAACATCAAGCGTCTGATGGATCTCGGCACCTACCGCGGCATGCGCCATCGCCGCGGCTTGCCGGTCCGTGGTCAGCGCACCCGCACCAACTCACGCACCCGCAAGGGACCGCGCAAGGGCGTCGTGCGTGGCACTGGCAAGCCGGCCGGCGCCTAATCGCTCATAGAGAGTCAGCAATCCATGGCAAACACCCCTGAAACCCAGCAGGCAGCTATCCCGGCCAAGAAGAAGCGCGCACGTCGCAGCGTTTCGGAAGGTCTGGCGCATGTGCACGCTTCCTTTAATAACACCATCATCACGATCACCGACCGCCAGGGCAATGTCCTGTCGTGGGCGACCTGTGGCGGCGCGGGATTCCGCGGCTCGCGCAAGAGCACGCCGTTCGCCGCCCAGGTGGCGGCTGACAAGGCGGGTCGCGCGGCGCAGGAATACGGGCTGCGCTCGCTCGAGGTGCGCGTGAAGGGTCCCGGCCCGGGTCGCGAATCCGCGGTGCGCGCGCTGTACGCGCTGGGCTACGAAATCGCCAACATCATCGACGTCACGGCGATCCCACACAACGGGTGTCGTCCGGCGAAGCGGCGTCGCGTGTAATCGAGTGAAGAGGACTACCTAAGTGGCGCGTTATACCGATTCGAAGTGTCGCCTTTGCCGCCGTGAGGGCGGCAAGCTGTTCCTGAAGGGCGAGAAGTGCTTCACCGAGAAGTGCCCGGTGGAGAAGCGTTCGTACGCGCCGGGCCAACATGGCCAGCGTCGTACCCGCGTGTCCGATTACGGCACGCAGCTGCGCGAAAAGCAGAAGCTGCGTCGCATCTACGGCGTCCTTGAGCGCCAGTTCGCCAACTACTATGCGGAAGCCGCGCGTCACAAGGGCTCGACCGGCGAAGACCTGCTGCGCCTGCTGGAGCGGCGGCTGGACAACGTGGTCTACCGCATGGGATTCGGCATTTCGCGTACCGAGGCCCGCCAGCTGGTCCGCCATAACGGCGTCCAGGTGAACGGCAAGCGCGTGAACCTGCCGTCGTTCCAGGTGCGCCCAAACGATGTCATCGAGATCTCGCCAAAGTCGCGCGAGCAATTGCGCATCAAGGCGTCGCTCGAGGCGGCCGAGCAGCGTGGTATTCCGGAGTGGGTTGAGGTCGACATCAAGGCGATGAAGGGCGTGTTCAAGCGTGCCCCGGATCGTGCGGACCTTCCGTCCGAGATCAACGAGAGCCTTGTCGTAGCGCTCTACTCCAAGTAAGCAGTTTCTTTTGGCCATTTGCAGTTAGCAGCAGCGAGGACGCATTCATGCAGAGTTCCGCGACCGAATTTCTCAAGCCCAACCGCGTTGATGTGCAGCGCCTCTCGCCGACCCACGCCAAGGTTACGCTCGAGCCGCTTGAGCGCGGCTTCGGCTATACGCTCGGCAATGCGCTGCGCCGCATTCTGCTGTCTTCGATGCCGGGCAGCGCCATTACCGAGGCGAAAATCGACGGCGTATTGCACGAGTACTCGACCATCGAGGGCGTGCAAGAGGACGTGATCGAGATCCTGCTCAACCTCAAGACCGTCGCGCTGCGCATGCACGGGCGCGACGAGACCACACTCAAGCTTTCCAAGCAGGGTCCCGGTGCGGTAACGGCCGGCGACATCCAGCTCGAGCACGACGTCGAAGTGGTTGATCCAAAGCAGCACATCGCGACGCTCACCAAGGGCGCCACGCTCAACATGACGCTCAAGGTAAACCGCGGGCGTGGCTATCAGCCGGTCACGGCACGGCCTCAGGAAGGCGGGCGCACGATCGGTTCGATGCAGCTTGATGCCTCGTTCAGCCCGATTCGGCGCGTGTCGTACACGGTCGAGAATGCGCGCGTCGAGCAGCGCACTGACCTCGACAAGCTGATTCTGGATATCGAGACCAATGGCGCAATCGATCCGGAAGAGGCGGTGCGCCGCGCGGCCAACATCCTGCAGGATCAGATTTCGATCTTCGTGGAGCTCAAGAGCCCCGAGTCGCGTCACGAGGAGCGCCGCGAACCGGAGATGGATCCATTGCTGCTGCGTCCGGTGGACGATCTCGAGCTTACCGTCCGTTCGGCCAACTGCCTCAAGGCGGAGAACATCTTCTATATCGGCGATCTGATCCAGCGCACCGAGTTCGAGTTGTTGAAGACACCGAACCTCGGCAAGAAGTCGCTCACGGAGATCAAGGACGTCCTGGCACAGCATGGGCTGTCGCTAGGCATGCGCCTTGAGAACTGGCCGCCGGCCGCGCTGCGCGACAAGCAGAAGGTCGTCGAAACCGGTTCGGCCGGCTAACATTACGGAACAGGTGAAGCCATGCGCCACAAGAAAAGCGGCCGCAAACTGAACCGCACCAGCGCGCACCGCGGCGCGATGTTGCGCAATATGACTTGCTCGCTGCTGCGTCATGAGCAGATCGTCACGACGCTTCCGAAAGCGAAGGAGTTGCGCCGAGTCGCCGAGCCGCTTATCACGCTAGGCAAGAAAGCGACGCTTGCCAATCGTCGACTGGCGTTCTCGCGCCTGCGCGATCGCGAGTTGGTCGGCAAGCTGTTTGACGAGCTCGGACCGCGCTTCATGAAGCGCCCGGGCGGTTATCTTCGTATCTTGAAAATGGGTTATCGTGCGGGTGATGCCGCGACGCTCGCGCTCGTGCAGCTCGTCGAGCGCAAGGCGCCGGCCGCCGAAGGCAAGCCCGCTGCAGAGGGCGCGAAGGCGAAGTAGGCCACGCGCGCCGTGGCGAGCCGAGGAGGCCGGGCATTGCCCGGCCTCTTTAGTTTCGGGGCCTGTGCGCCGAGCTTGGACCAAGCCGACCGCCGCCAGTACCATTGGTCGCATGATCGTCCTGTTTACCGACTACGGAATTGCCGACCCCTACGTGGGGCAACTGCACGGCGTGCTTGCGCGCGAGGCGCCGGGGGTGGCGGTGGTCGACCTGCTGCACACCGTTCCGGCGTTCGACGCCCGGGCCGGGGCCTATCTGCTTGCGGCCCTGGCGCCCAGTTTTGCGGCGGGCAGCGTGTTCGTATGCGTCGTGGATCCAGGCGTTGGCGGAACGCGCGAGGCACTCATGGTGCAGGCCGATGAGCGCTGGTACGTCGGACCGGACAATGGTCTGTTCGAAATCATCGCGCGCCGCTGTCGTGTGGTAGAGGTCCGCGCGATTCGGTGGCGCCCGCCGGCGCTATCGGAAAGTTTTCACGGGCGTGACCTGTTTGCCCCGGTAGCGGCCCGGCTTGCGCGCGGCGTCGAGGTTGCCGCTGACCCGGCGACACTCGCGCCGGTTGGTCGCGACTGGCCGGATGACCTCCCCGAGATCATATATATAGATCACTTCGGCAACTGCTTCACCGGCCTGCGGGCGGGCGCATTGACGCCCGGCTCTCACCTCCAGGTCGGCGACCGGGCGTTGCCCCGCGCCCGGGTGTTTGCCGAGGTTCCAGTGGGAAGCGCCTTCTGGTACGAGAACTCCCTGGGACTTGTCGAGGTCGCAATCAACCGCGGCCACGCCGCCCGTCAGTTGGGCCTCAAGCCGGGCGATGGCGTGACCGTCGTCTAGTTGACGCGCGCCCGCTGCTAGAGCATCTTAGCGCTTCTTGTGCGAAGTCCTCTTATGACAGGGAACGCCAGTCTCGCCGCCAGGATGGGGGCCCTTATCCTCGTGCCGATCGCCGCGGTGCTGGTTGCGCTCGTCGCGCTTGGCACGGCTTGGCAATTCACCAGTCTGGAAGATTCCTTCGTCATGCGCGGCGAGCTGATCGCGCGTCAGCTCGCAACTACTCTTGGTCAGGCTTCGGCAATTCCCGAGCGCGTTGCACGCGAGGCGCTGCGCGAATCCAGTATCGCCCGCGTCGTGGTGCAGGATAGCCAAGGCAGGCTGATTGCCGACGCCAAACCCGGTGCGTTGGCCGGGCCTGGCGATGCCCCGGTGCGGGCATTCCGATCAACCGTCTCGCCTGCGGTCGGCTCCGTGCCGGTGCCTGTGTCGAGTCCGGGCGGGCGGGACCAGGTTGCTGGCCCGATTCCGGCCGCGGTCACCGCCTATCTCAGCGAGTCGACGCTCCGGGCGGAACGCTCGCGCGCTTTGCTGATCGCCGTGCTCGCCGGCCTTATCGGTTTCGCCGTGGCGGGCGTGGCGGTGGCGATTGCGCTGCGCCGCTGGTGCCAGCCTGTCAATTCGCTCGTCCATACGCTCGGGCGCATCAACGCCGGCGCGTCGGAAGCGCGCGCCACCAACACGCCGGGCGGAGAGCTCGGCATGCTCGCGGCCGGAATCAACACACTCGCCGAGGCGCTGGGTGCGGCGCGGCGCCACGGCTCGAAGCCGATGCACGATGCGTTGATCCTCGAGAACGTCCGCGCGCAAGTGACGCTCGAGTCGATTGGCGACGGCGTGATCAGCACGGATTCGCGCGGGCGCGTGGTTTACATGAATCCGGTCGCCGAGCAGTACACCGGCTGGGCCTCGTCGGAGGCGACAGGGCAGCCGCTCACCGAAGTGTTCCGCATTTTCGACGAAACCACCCAGCGCGCCGAGGAGTATCCGCTCGGCCAGGCGCTCAAGCACGGCCGGGTCGTTCGGCACGATGCCCACCATCTGCTACTGCGGCGCGACAGTTCGCGCCTTGAGATTCAGGACTCGGCTGCGCCGATCCGGGATCGCGGCGGCCTCATCATGGGTGCGGTCGTGGTGTTCCGCGACGTGACCGAGATGCAGCACATGGCGCGACGCATGGCATTTCTGGCCTCTCATGATCCGCTCACCGGGCTGCTCAACCGGCGCGAATTCGAGAATCGTCTGAATCAGGCACTGGAGAGCGCGCGCGACGAGGGAACGATGCACGCCGTCTGCTATCTCGATCTCGACGAGTTCAAAATCGTCAATGACACCAGTGGGCATATCGCGGGCGACGAATTGCTCAAGCAGCTGGTGCATCATCTGGCACGCGAAGTGCGAAGCGGCGACGTACTGGCCCGGCTCGGAGGTGACGAGTTTGGAGTCATTTTCGAGAACTGCGGCATCGATAAGGCCAAGCGCCTGGCCGAGATGCTGTTACAGACCATTAAGGATTTCCGTTTCGTTTGGCAGAACCGCACCTATGAGATCGGCGCCTCGATTGGCCTGGTGCCGGTCACGGCGGATAGCGGTGCCCTGACTGATGTGCTGAGCGCCGCAGACTCGGCCTGCTACGTGGCGAAGGACCACGGCCGAAACCGCATCCACGTTTATCAGGTCGATGACGTTGCGCTCACCCAGCGCCATGGGCAGATGCAATGGGTGCATCGCCTTCGCCGCGGGCTCGACAACAACAGTTTTGACCTGCATGCACAGGCCATCGTGCCGCTCCGGCGCGATGCACCGGCCGAGGCGCCGTTCTATGAAGTGCTCATGCGCGTGCGTGATGGCGACCTCGTGATGCCGGCGGTCTTCATCCCGGCCGCGGAGCGCTATCATCTGATGCCCGAGATCGACCGTTGGGTGATTTACAGCACCTTCCAGATGCTTTCGCGCTATTACGAACGCGCGAGCCGCTGGGCCGGCACGCAGCCGGCGCGCTTTTCCATCAACCTGTCGGGTCAGTCGCTCGGAGACGAGAGACTGCTGGAGTTCATCGTTTCGCACCTTGTGCGCAGCCGCATTGAACCGGCCAACATCTGTTTCGAAATTACCGAGACCGCGGCCATTTCGAACCTCACCCGCGCACATCATTTCATCGCGCGCCTGAAGAAGATGGGTTGCCGCTTCGCGCTGGACGATTTCGGTTCGGGACTCTCGTCGTTCGGTTATCTGAAGAACCTGCCGGTTGACTACGTGAAGATCGCCGGTGACTTCATCACCGATATGGTCGAGGATGCCGTGGACTACGCCATGGTCGACGCCATCGCGCAGATCGGCCACGTCATGGGGCTCGCCACCGTGGCCGAGTCCGTCGAGAGTGATGCCGTGATCGCGCGCCTGCGCCAAGTCGGAGTGGATTACGGTCAGGGGCTCGGTCTCGACCGCCCCAAGCCGCTCTTCGAGGTGTTGGCGCTGAACGAGAACGAGTGGCACGAGGTTCGCACCCAGGCCCGCGAGGCGAGCCTCTAACCCCATTCCCATGCACTGCTGTGACGAGGCGATCCTCGGGCCGCTTGGGCGCCTGCTCGGGCGTTACGGGCTTAAGCTGAGCCGGCTCGCTGCTGGCCAGGCGATCCCTGGTTCATATTGGGGGGCGCCGGAAGCGGGGTTGATCGGTGCGACCGTCCACGTCCGGCCCGATACCCCGTTGCACTCCGTACTCCACGAGGCGTGTCACGCAATCTGCATGGATCCGATACGGCGTGCGGCGCTCGATACCGACGCTGGCGGGGACTATTCTGAGGAGAATGCGGTTTGCTACCTGCAGGTGGTCCTGGCCGGGGAGGTTGGGGTGACGCGCGAGGCAATCTGCGCCGACATGGATGCCTGGGGCTACACGTTCCGGCTCGGTTCCGCGCTTGCGTGGTTCGAGCAGGATGCCGCGGATGCGCGCGCCTGGCTTATCGCCCACGGCCTGCTCGATGCCGAGGGTGCGCCGACCGGACGGGCGCGCGCCGTCTGATCTCCCGCGCTCAGCCGGCCTGTTGCCGGCGCGCGGACGGG
>LJVB01000051.1 GCA_001304215.1 Acidithiobacillales bacterium SM1_46
TCGCCCCGATCGCGATGGAAGAGGGCCTGCGCTTTGCCATCCGCGAGGGTGGGCGCACCGTCGGTGCCGGTGTCGTGGCGAAGGTGATCGAGTAGCAAACCCTCGTGAGGTCGAAAAGGCGGGAGGGGACAGGCTTTTTAATTGCGACCTCACGACCTGACTATCTCGCGGGTCGATGAACATAGGCCAGTAGCTCAATTGGCAGAGCAGCGGTCTCCAAAACCGCAGGTTGGGGGTTCGATTCCCTCCTGGCCTGCCAGTGTCCGACCGGGGAAACAGGTGTTGTGGCAGACATTTTGAAGATTTTTGCCGCGGTGTTGATCCTCGCGGTCGGCATCGGCGGCTTTTACTACTTCGGCGACAAGCCGGATTGGCTGCGCGTGCTGATGGTGCTCGGTGCCGCGGCGCTTGCGGCGCTTGTGGCGCTGCAGACCGCCATGGGCCGTGCGGCTTGGGAATTTTCCAAGGTCGCGCGTCAGGAGCTGCGCAAGGTGGTGTGGCCGACGCGCAAGGAGACCATGCAGGTTACGCTGGTTGTATTTGGGCTGGTCGTGCTGGTGGCGCTGTTCCTGTGGATCGTTGACTGGGGACTGCTGAAGATGATGCGCGTGCTGACGGGACCGGGAGCCTAGATCATGACGATGCGTTGGTATGTCGTGCAGGCGCACTCGGGTTTCGAGAAGCACGTTGCGCGTTCCCTGAAGGAGCACATCCGCAATGCCGCCATGGAGGACAAGTTCGGCGAAATTCTGGTGCCGACCGAGGAAGTGGTGGAGATGAAGAGCGGCCAGAAGCGTACCAGCGAGCGCAAGTTCTTTCCCGGCTACGTGCTGGTGAAGATGGAGATGGATGACGAGACGTGGCATCTCGTGAAGAACGTGCCCAAGGTAAGTGGTTTCATCGGCGGCTCGGGGACGCGACCGACCCCGATCTCGGAGAAGGAAGCCGAAGCGATTGTGCGCCAGATGCAGGAGGGCGTGGAGAAGCCGCGTCCGAAGTTCTCGTTCATGCCGGGCGAGGCAGTGCGAGTAATCGACGGGCCGTTCGCCGATTTTAACGGCACGGTCGAGGACGTGAATTTCGAGAAGAGCAAGCTCAAGGTGTCGGTGTCGATTTTCGGGCGCATGACGCCGGTGGAGCTGGATTTTTCCCAGGTCGAGAAGGCCTGATCAATGAACTGCGGGGAGGCTGACAACAGCCGTTCGCACCCGTAAGGAGCAGACAGTGGCAAAGAAAGTAACCGCATTTATCAAGCTGCAGGTGCCAGCGGGCTCGGCCAATCCGAGTCCGCCGGTCGGTCCAGCGCTCGGCCAGCACGGCTTGAACATCATGGAGTTCTGCAAGCAGTTCAATGCGCAGACCCAGAAGATGGAAAAGGGTTTGCCGACCCCGGTGATCATCACCGCTTACAGCGACAAGAGCTTCACGTTCATCATGAAGACGCCGCCGGCGACGGTGCTGATCAAGAAGGCGATCGGCATTGAGTCAGGTAGCGGGGTGCCGAACAAGAACAAGGTCGGCAAGATTACGCGCAAGCAGCTCGAGGAAATCGCCAAGACCAAGATGGCGGATCTCAATGCGCATGACCTCGATGCGGCCGTGCAGATGATCGCCGGCAGCGCCCGCAGCATGGGCGTTGACGTGGAGGGCATGTAACATGAACGGCAAGCGATTTAAGGCCCAGTTTGCCAAGGTTGAGCGTGAGCGTAACTACCCGCTAGACGACGCGCTGAAGCTGATCAAGGAAACGGCGAGCGCCAAGTTTGACGAGTCCGTAGACGTGTCGATCAACCTCGGCGTGGACGCCAAGAAGTCGGATCAGAATGTGCGCGGAACGGCAGTCATGCCGCGCGGCACGGGCAAGACGGTGCGCGTCGCAGTGTTTGCCGAGGGCGCGGCCGCCGAGGCGGCCAAGAAGGCGGGCGCCGACATCATCGGCTTTCAGGACCTTGCCGATCAGATCAAGGCCGGCCAGATCAACTTCGATCTTTGCATCGCGACGCCCGAGGCCATGAAGGTCGTCGGCCAGCTCGGCCAGATTCTTGGCCCGCGCGGACTCATGCCGAACCCGAAGGTCGGTACGGTTACGCCGAATGTGGCGAAAGCCGTGGAAAGCGCCAAGGCCGGTCAGGTGCAGTTCCGCACGGACAAGGCCGGGATCGTGCACTGCGCGATCGGCAAGGCTTCGTTTGACGCAGAAGCTCTCAAGGAGAATTTCATGTCGTTGATGGCCGCTCTCAACAAGGCCAAGCCATCGACGGCCAAGGGTGTTTACATCAAGAAGGTAACGGTTTCGACCACGATGGGCCCGGGCGTTCGCCTGGACATCGCGGGGTTGTAAGGAACTTTGGGGCGCCGCGCAGGTCTTGCCTGCGCGACGTACGTCAAAGACCGCAGGCGCGCCCGCTGGTGTGGTTTGCCGACGGGGGCTTAATCGGAAGTTCGGCCTGCGCAGACGGTGGTCCCGAATGCAGGATGACTCCTGGATACGGTCACCGTAAGTGTGACAGAGAAGCGCAAGAGGTGTCGGACCTCGCGTGCTTCCAATTTGGAGGTGACTCGTATGAGTCTGACGATGGAAGAGAAAAAGGCGGTTGTCGCCGAGGTGTCCGGGAAGCTTGCCGGCGCCCAAGCGGCCATGCTCGCCGAGTATCGCGGTCTGACCGTCGCACAGATGACCCAGCTGCGTCGCAAAGCGTACGACGGCCAGGTCTATTTGCGTGTGGTCAAGAACACCCTGGCACGCCGGGCGGTCGAGGGCACGGAGTTCGAGTGCCTGAAAGACCAGATGGTGGGTCCGCTTGCGGTGGCGATCTCGAACGATCCCGTGGCCGTCGCCAAGGTCCTGAGCGAATTCGCGAAAGACAACGACCTGCTCAAGATCAAGGCTGCCGCGATGAGCGGCAAGCTCATGACAGCCGATCAGGTGCACGCGCTGGCGAAGTTGCCGGGTCGCGACCAGCTGATTGCGATGCTCATGGGCACCATGCAGGCGCCGATCCAGAAGTTCGTCCAGACCTTGAACGAGGTCCCGGCGAAGTTCGTTCGTGCCCTGGCAGCGGTGCGCGACGCCAAGGAAAAAGCCGCCTGATTCGGTTCAACCCTTACTCAAGACTATTGCAGGAGATTTGATCATGGCCGTATCCAAAGAAGACCTTCTTAATGCCATCGCTGGCATGAGCGTGCTTGAGCTCTCGGAGCTCATCAAGGACATGGAAGAGAAGTTCGGTGTCTCGGCGGCAGCCGTTGCCGTTGCCGCCCCGGCTGCGGGAGCCGCGGCCGCCGCGCCGGCCGAAGTGAAGGATAGCTTCGACGTCGTGCTGGCCGCCGCCGGCGACAATAAGGTTGGCGTCATCAAGGCCGTGCGCGCCGTGACGACGTTGGGCCTGAAGGAAGCCAAGGACCTCGTCGAGGGCGCGCCCCAGACCGTGAAGGAAGGCGTGCCGAAGGAAGAGGCCGAGAAGATGAAGAAGGACCTCGAGGCGGCTGGCGCCAAGGTCGAGCTCAAGTAGGACCTTGAGTTTTGCGAAAGCACCCGGTGCCGCGTGCGCCGGGTGTCGCGGTAGCAGTATCGAGGCGGATTGGCTGGTGGGGATTCCCACCGGCCTGCTGCCGTTTCCGGTTTTTCCGGGGCAACCCGGTCACCGGCGTGGATCACCATACGAGATCGCGCCGCTAAAGCGCTGAGGAAGAGCATGACCTACTCATTTACCGAGAAGAAACTCATCCGCAAGAACTTCGGCAAGCGTCCGAGCATCCTGAAGGTGCCGTACCTTCTGGAGATTCAGAAGCAGTCGTACCGCCAGTTCCTGCAGGCGGACACGCCGCCGGAACAGCGCATCGACCAGGGGCTTCAGGCCGCCTTCAAGACGGTGTTCCCGATCGAGTCGTATAACGGAAACGCCGCGCTCGAGTTCGTGAGCTATCGACTCGGCCAGCCAGGTTTCGACGTGAAGGAGTGCATGCAGCGCGGCCTCATCTATGCCGCACCGCTGCGCGTGCTGGTGCGCCTCGTGGTGTTCGAGAAGAACGAGGCCACTGGTGCCAAGACCGTGCGCGACATCAAGGAGCAGGAAGTGTACATGGGCGAGATCCCGCTCATGACCGACCACGGTACCTTCATTATCAATGGCACCGAGCGTGTCATCGTCTCGCAGCTGCATCGAAGCCCTGGTGTGTTCTTCGAGCACGACTTCGGCAAGACGCACTCTTCCGGGAAGCTTCTGTTCTCCGCGCGCGTGATCCCGTATCGCGGTTCGTGGCTCGATTTTGAATTTGATCCGAAAGACTACCTGTACGTGCGCATCGACCGCCGGCGCAAGTTGCCGTCCACGGTGCTGCTGCGGGCACTCGGGATGACAACGCCCGAAATCCTCGCGACCTTCTTCGAGACCGACAGTTTCCATATCGGCAAGGAAGATCTGCGTCTCGAGCTGGTGGCCAACCGCCTGCGCGGGCTGCAGCTCGACTTTGAGATTGCCACGCCGAAGGGCGAGGTGATCGTCGAGGCTGGTCGTCGCATCTCGGGTCGCCACGTGCGCGAGCTCGAGAAGGCCCGTCTCAAGTATCTCAACGTGCCGGTCGGGTTCGTCGTCGGTCGGGCGCTCGCCGATGATGTGATCAACACCGCCACCGGCGAAGTGCTGGCGAACGCCAATGACCCGATCACGCAGGACATGATTGAGAAATTCCGCGAGGCAGGCATCGACACGGTGCGCGTCATTTACACCAACGATCTTGATCGCGGGCCATTCATCTCCGACACACTGCGGCTCGACCCGACGCGCGATGCGCTCGAGGCACAGATCGAGATTTACCGCATGATGCGCCCGGGTGAGCCGCCGACCCGCGATGCGGCGCAGACGCTGTTCAACAACCTGTTCTTTAGTGCCGACCGCTACGATCTCTCTGCGGTCGGGCGCATGAAGTTCAATCGTCGCGTCGGCCGCGGCCAGGACGAAGGCCCGGGCATCCTCACCAAGGAGGATATCGTCGATGCGATGAAAATCCTGATCGAACTCAAGAACGGCCGCGGCGAGATCGATGACATCGACCATCTCGGCAACCGCCGGGTGCGCTCGGTTGGTGAGCTTGCGGAAAACCAGTTTCGTGTCGGACTGGTGCGCGTCGAGCGCGCCGTGAAGGAGCGACTCTCGCTCGCCGAGAGCGAGGGTCTCATGCCGCAGGAGCTCATCAACGCCAAGCCGGTCTCGGCGGTGGTGAAGGAATTTTTCGGCAGCTCGCAGCTTTCGCAGTTCATGGATCAGACCAATCCGCTCTCCGAGATCACACACAAGCGCCGTGTCTCGGCGCTCGGCCCCGGCGGTCTTACTCGCGAGCGTGCCGGTTTCGAAGTGCGCGATGTGCATCCCACGCATTACGGTCGCGTGTGTCCGATCGAGACGCCGGAAGGCCCGAACATTGGTCTCATCAACTCGTTGGCGGTATACGCGCGAACCAACGAGTATGGTTTCCTCGAAACTGCTTACCGCAAGGTAAACAACGGCCGAGTCGCCGACGAAGTGCATTACCTCTCGGCCATCGAGGAAAGTAAGTTCATGATCGCGCAGGCGAACGCAACCCTGGACAGCCACGGGCGCCTAACCGACGAGCTCGTTTCTTGCCGCTACATGAACGAGTTCATGCTCTCGACTCCGGACAAGGTCGAGTACATCGATGTCGCGCCCTCGCAGATCGTGTCGGTCGCGGCCTCGCTCATCCCGTTCCTCGAGCATGACGACGCCAACCGCGCATTGATGGGCTCGAACATGCAGCGTCAGGCTGTTCCGACGCTGAAGACCGAGAAACCTCTGGTCGGCACCGGCATCGAGCGCATTGTGGCGATCGACTCCGGCGCGACCGTGGTCTCGCGCCGTGGCGGCATGGTTGATTCTGTCGATGCCTCGCGCATTGTTGTGCGCGTCAACGATGACGAGACGCGCCCGGGCGAAGTCGGCGTCGATATCTACAACCTGACCAAATACCAGCGCTCCAACCAGAACACCTGCATCAACCAGAAACCGCGCGTGAAGGTGGGTGACCTGATCGCGAGGGGCGACGTGCTGGCCGATGGCCAGTCCACCGACAAGGGTGAACTCGCACTCGGGCGCAACGTGCTGGTCGCCTTCATGCCCTGGAACGGTTACAACTTCGAGGACTCCATCCTCATCTCCGAGCGCGTCGTGGAGAAGGACGTCTTCACCACCATTCACATCGAAGAACTGCAGACCGTAGCCCGCGATACCAAGCTTGGCCCCGAGGAGATCACGCGCGACATCCCGAACGTCGGCGAGGCCGCGCTCGGCAAGCTCGACGAGTCAGGCATCGTCTACATCGGCGCCGAGGTCGACGCCGGCGACATCTTGGTCGGCAAGGTCACGCCCAAGGGCGAGACGCAGTTGACGCCTGAAGAGAAACTGCTTCGCGCCATCTTCGGCGAGAAGGCCTCAGACGTGAAGGATACGTCGCTGCGCGTGCCCTCCGGAATTTCCGGAACGGTCATCGACGTGCAGGTGTTCACCCGCGAGGGCGTCGATAAGGATGCGCGCGCAAAGAGCATCGAGGAGATGGAGCTTGCCGCGGTGCGCAAGGACCTCGACGACCAGTTTCGCATCGTCGAGGACGACGCCTATGCGCGCCTTGAGCGCCAGCTGATCGGTAAGCTCGCCGATGGCGGCCCGGCGGGTCTGAAGAGCGGAGACAAGATCACCAAGGGTTATCTCGAAGAGCTGCCGCGCGGAAAGTGGTTCGACATCCGCCTGAAGAACGAGGACGCCTCACAGTCCCTGGAGCAAATCCGCGGTCACCTCGCAAAATTGAAAGGCGACTTCGACCAGCGCTTCACCGAGAAAAAAGCCAAGCTCACCTCGGGCGACGACCTGTCGCCGGGCGTGCTGAAGATGGTGAAGGTCTACGTCGCCGTGAAGCGTCGCCTTCAGCCCGGCGACAAGATGGCTGGGCGCCACGGCAACAAGGGCGTCATCTCGCGCATCGTGCCGGTAGAGGACATGCCTCACATGGCCGACGGCGCACCGGTGGACATCGTGCTGAATCCGCTCGGCGTCCCCTCGCGCATGAACGTCGGGCAGGTGCTCGAGGTGCATCTGGGTTGGGCGGCACGTGAACTTGGCGACAAGATCGGCAGGATGCTCGATGAGGAGCGCAAGGCCGAGGAAGTCCGCCGCCTGGTCGAGAAGATCTACAACCACGCCGGCAAGGGCGGCCACAAGGAAGATATCAAGTCGCTCACGGACGACGAGGTGGTCGAACTCGCGCGCAACATGCGCGAAGGCGTGCCGGTGGCGACCCCCGTCTTCGACGGCGCTACCGAGGACGAGATCAAGGAGATGCTCGAGCTCGCGGGCCTGCCGCGCAGTGGCCAGACCACGCTCTATGACGGGCGTACGGGCGAGGCCTTCGAACGCGCCGTGACGGTGGGGTACATGTACATGTTGAAGCTCAATCACCTGGTCGACGACAAGATGCACGCGCGCTCGACCGGACCGTACTCGCTCGTCACCCAGCAGCCACTCGGCGGCAAGGCGCAGTTCGGCGGCCAGCGCTTCGGCGAAATGGAGGTTTGGGCGCTCGAGGCCTACGGCGCCTCGTACACCCTGCAGGAGATGCTGACCGTCAAGAGCGACGACGTGACGGGACGCACCAAGATCTTCGAGAACATCGTGAAGAACGACCACCGCATGGAGGCCGGAATGCCCGAGTCCTTCAACGTATTGGTCAAGGAAATCCGGGCGCTCGGTATCGACATCGAACTCGAGCAGGAATAGACGGCAAACGCACACGCCAGCGCGAACCGGAACAGCATACGCATCGCTTAAGCGAGCAGGAGACAACCTTGAAAGACTTGTTCAACCTCTTCAAGCAGCAAGCCAAGCAGGAAGATTTCGACGCCATCCGTATCGGGCTTGCATCGCCCGAGAAGATCCGTTCGTGGTCATATGGTGAGGTAAAGAAGCCCGAAACGATCAACTACCGCACGTTCAAGCCGGAGCGCGATGGGCTGTTTTGCGCCAAGATCTTCGGACCGGTAAAGGACTACGAGTGCCTGTGCGGCAAGTACAAGCGCCTGAAGCATCGCGGCGTGATCTGCGAGAAGTGTGGTGTGGAGGTGACGCTTTCCAAGGTACGGCGCGAGCGCATGGGTCATATCGATCTGGCCTCGCCGGTTGCCCATATCTGGTTCCTGAAGTCGCTGCCCTCTCGCATGGGGCTCATGCTCGATATGACGCTGCGCGATATCGAGCGCGTGCTCTACTTCGAAGCTTATGTCGTCATCGACCCGGGCATGACCCCGCTCGAGCGCGCTCAGTTGCTCTCCGAGGACGCCTACCTCAATGCGCTTGAGCAGTACGGTGACGAATTTGATGCACGCATGGGTGCCGAGGGTATCCGCGACCTGCTGAAGGGCATCCATCTCGAGGACGAGGCCAAGCGCCTGCGTGGCGAGCTCGCCGAGACCGGTTCCGAGACGAAGATCAAGAAGCTCACCAAGCGACTCAAGGTGATCGAGGCGTTCCTGAATTCCGGCAACCGCCCGGAGTGGATGGTGCTTGAGATTCTGCCGGTGCTGCCGCCGGAGCTGCGCCCGCTGGTGCCGCTCGACGGCGGCCGCTTCGCGACCTCGGATCTCAATGATCTCTACCGGCGCGTCATCAACCGCAATAACCGCCTGAAGCGCCTGCTCGATCTGAACGCCCCGGATATCATCGTGCGCAACGAGAAGCGCATGCTGCAGGAAGCCGTCGACGCGCTGCTCGACAACGGCCGGCGCGGTCGCGCGATCACCGGTGCAAACAAGCGCCAGTTGAAGTCGCTGGCCGACATGATCAAGGGCAAGCAGGGTCGCTTCCGCCAGAACCTGCTCGGCAAGCGTGTCGACTACTCCGGTCGTTCGGTCATCGTGGTCGGCCCGACGCTGCGCCTGCACCAGTGCGGGCTGCCGAAGAAGATGGCGCTGGAGCTATTCAAGCCGTTCATCTTTTCCAAGCTCGAGTCAAAGGGGCTTGCCACCACCATCAAGGCGGCCAAGAAGATGGTCGAGCAGGCCGGTCCCGAGGTATGGGATATCCTTGAAGAGGTCATTCGCGAGCATCCGGTGCTGCTGAATCGGGCGCCAACGCTGCATCGTCTCGGCATCCAGGCGTTCGAGCCACAGCTGATAGAAGGCAAAGCTATTCAGCTGCATCCGCTCGTCTGCACGGCGTACAACGCCGACTTCGATGGCGACCAGATGGCGGTTCATATTCCGTTGTCGGTCGAGGCGCAGCTCGAGGCCCGCGCCCTCATGATGTCGACCAACAACGTGCTCTCGCCCGCCAACGGCGACCCGATTATCGTGCCGTCGCAAGACGTGGTGCTCGGTCTCTACTACATGACACGCGAGCGCATCAATGCCAAGGGCGAGGGCAAGGCATTTGCCGACGTGGCAGAGGTGCACCGCGCGTATACCTCCGGTGCGGTGGCGCTGCAGGCCAAGGTCAAGGTGCGCATTCGGGAAGTCCGGTTCGACGATGCGGGCAAGCCCCACGAGTCGGCGAAGCTCTATGACACGACTATCGGCCGGGCGCTGCTCTCCGAGATCCTGCCGGAAGGGATGTCCTTCGAGCTCGTAAACCGAGACCTCAAGAAGAAGACCATCTCCGAGTTGATCAATGCCTGCTATCGTACCGTCGGGCTCAAGGAGTCGGTGATATTCGCCGACAAGTTGATGTACACGGGCTTTTCTTACTCGACGCGCGCGGCAGTGTCATTCGGCATGGACGACATGCAGATTCCCGCCGAGAAGGCCGAGATTCTGGGTCACGCCGAGACCGAGGTGAAGAACATCCAGAACCAGTATGCCTCCGGTCTTCTCACTGATGGCGAGCGTTACAACAAGGTCGTGGACATCTGGACCCATACCTCCGAGCGCGTCGCCAAGGCGCTCATGGAAAAGCTCGGCAGCGAAGAAGTGACGGACGCCAAGGGCCACACCGTCAAGCAGCCATCATTCAACTCGATCTACATGATGGCTGACTCCGGCGCGCGTGGCTCGGCAGCGCAGATTCGTCAGCTCGCTGGCATGCGCGGCTTGATGGCCAAGCCCGATGGCTCGATCATCGAGACGCCGATCACGGCGAATTTCCGTGAAGGCCTGAACGTGCTGCAGTACTTCATCTCCACGCACGGCGCGCGCAAGGGATTGGCTGACACTGCCCTCAAGACCGCGAACTCGGGCTACCTCACACGCCGCCTGGTCGACGTATGTCAGGATCTCGTGGTAACCGAGGACGACTGCGGCACCACCAATGGCGTGACCAAGTCCGCGCTGGTCGAGGGCGGTGAAGTGGTGATTCCGCTGCGCGATCGCATCCTCGGGCGTGTGGTGATCGGGGACATCAAGGAGCCGGGTAACGAAAAGCAGGTACTGATTGCCGATGGCACGCAGCTCGAGGAACGGCACGTTGCGCTGCTCGAGGAAAAGCACATCGATCAGGTGCTGGTTCGCTCACCGGTCTCGTGCGAAACACGTTATGGCATTTGCCGCGCGTGCTACGGACGTGACCTGGGGCGCGGGCATCTCGTCAATCGTGGTGAGGCGGTAGGTGTGATCGCCGCGCAGTCGATTGGCGAGCCTGGCACGCAGCTCACGATGCGCACGTTCCACATCGGTGGTGCGGCCTCGCGGGCGGCGGCGGTCTCGAAGATCGAAATCAAGACCACCGGCACCGTGCGACTGAAGAACCTGAAGGTCGTCAAGCACGCCAGCGGTAACCACGTGGCGGTGTCGCGCTCCGGCGAGCTCATTGTGCAGGACGAGCAAGGCCGCAACCGCGAGCGATACAAGGTGCCGTTCGGTGCCGTCCTTACAGTCGGTGATGGCGCCAAGGTAAAGGCCGGCGCCGTGGTCGCGAATTGGGATCCACATACCCATCCGATCATCACGGAGGTGGGGGGCAAGCTCGTGTTCGCGGACTTCATCGACGGCGTGACCGTCAATCGCCAGACCGATGAGGTGACGGGCTTGTCGAGCTACATCGTGCTCGATGCCAAGCACCGTGCCGGGGCCAAGGACATCCGGCCGGTAATCACGCTGGTGGACGGTCGCGGTAAACCGGTGACTATTCCGGGCACCGAAATTCCGGCCAAGTACATGCTGCCGCCGGGGGCGACGATCCAGGTCAACGACGGTGACAAGGTCGGCGTTGGCGATATCCTCGCGCGCATCCCGCAGGAGTCACTTAAGACCCGCGACATCACGGGCGGTTTGCCGCGTGTTGCGGAGCTCTTCGAGGCTCGTAAGCCGAAGGACCATGCGATTCTTGGAGAGACCAGCGGCGTGGTGTCGTTTGGCAAGGAGACCAAGGGCAAACAGCGCCTGATCATTACCGACAAGGCCAATACCGAGCACGAATACCTGATCCCGAAAGGGCGCCATATCACCGTGTTCGAGGGTGAGACGGTCGAGCAGGGAGACGTAATCGTGGACGGCGCGCCGGTAGCCTCGGACATCTTGCGGCTCCTCGGCGTCGAGGCGCTGACCGCTTACATCGTCGATGAAATCCAGGACGTTTACCGGCTGCAGGGCGTGCGCATCAACGACAAGCACATCGAGGTCATCGTTCGGCAGATGCTGCGCAAGGTGAAGGTCGTCGATCCGGGCGACAGCCTGCTGCTGCCGGGCGAGCAGATCGAGCGCTCGCGCGTCCAGGAAGAGAACGAGGAGATCGCCAGGACTGGCAAGAAGGAGGCGGTCTGGGAGCCGATGCTGCTTGGCATCACCAAGGCGTCGCTTTCGACCGAATCGTTCATTTCGGCGGCGTCATTCCAGGAGACCACGCGAGTGCTTACAGAAGCCGCTATCACCGGCAAGCGCGACCTGCTGCGGGGCCTGAAGGAAAATGTCATTGTTGGCCGCCTGATTCCGGCCGGTAGTGGCCTGGCGCACCACCTGGAACGCAAGCGCAAGCGCTCGGAGGCCAAGGAAGAGGCGGTGGAACTCCAGCAAGCCCTCTCCGCGTACTCCGGAACCAAGGCCGCGCGGGGCGGGGAAGAGGCGGTCGGATCCTAGCGTTTCCGGGCGGGCCGGTTCCGGGTGCCTGCCAAGGTGCCGGAACCGGCAAAAACCCCGGCAGGTTCGGCCACTTAGGGCCGAAATGGCCTTGACACTTTAAGGGGCGATCCCTAGAATCGCGCCCCTCAAATCAGGCCGGCGGTGCCGCCGGCCTGCTTGTTTTCTGGAAAGGATTTATGCCTACAGTCAATCAGTTGGTCGCCAGGGGGCGCAAGCGCCTGACGAGCAAGAGCAAGGTGCCGGCGCTGCAGAGTTGCCCGCAGAAGCGTGGGGTGTGCACGCGTGTGTACACCACGACGCCGAAGAAGCCGAACTCTGCGCTGCGCAAGGTCGCCAAGGTTCGCCTGACCAACGGCTACGAGGTAATTACGTATATCGGTGGCGAGGGCCACAACCTGCAGGAGCACTCCGTGGTGTTGATCCGCGGCGGGCGCGTGAAGGACCTGCCGGGCGTGCGCTATCACACGGTGCGCGGCACCCTCGACACCGCGGGTGTGGCGGACCGCAAGCAGGGCCGCTCGAAGTACGGCGCGAAGCGCCCGAAGTCTTCGTAGTCCGGATGGTTTGACGCCGCGCCCGCACGGCGCGGCGTTCTATTTACAGCACTTAAGGTTAGCGTATGCCGAGAAGACGCGAAGTTCCCAAACGGGAAATTACAGCCGATCCCAAGTTTGGCAGCGAGGCCGTTGCCAAGTTTGTCAACGTCCTGATGGAGAGCGGCAAGAAGTCGACCGCCGAGAAGATTGTCTACGGCGCGTTGGACATCATGGCCGAACGCTCCAAGAAGGATCCTATTGACCTGTTCACGCAGGCGCTTGAAAACGTTCGCCCGCTGGTTGAGGTGAAGAGCCGCCGCGTCGGTGGCGCCACCTACCAGGTACCGGTCGAGGTTCGCCCCGCGCGCCAGACGGCGCTCGCGATGCGCTGGATCTCGGATGCCGCCCGCGGCCGGGGAGGCAAGTCTATGGGCTCGCGCCTCGCCGATGAGCTGCTCGACGCTGCCGAGAAGCGCGGCAACGCCATCAAGAAGCGTGAAGACGTGCATCGCATGGCGGAGGCCAACAAGGCCTTCTCGCACTACCGCTGGTAACGAACCGGCTCTCGCTCTTTATATATATAGAGGAATATCGTCGTGGCTCGCACTACCCCGATCGAACGCTACCGTAACATCGGCATCATGGCGCACATTGATGCCGGCAAGACCACGACCACGGAGCGTATCCTTTTCTATACCGGTGTCTCGCACAAGATTGGCGAGGTACATGATGGCGCGGCTGTCATGGACTGGATGGAGCAGGAGCAGGAGCGCGGCATCACCATCACGTCGGCGGCCACGACCTGCTTCTGGAAGGGCATGGACGGCAATTTCCCGGAGCATCGCTTCAACATCATCGATACACCGGGACACGTCGATTTCACGATCGAAGTCGAGCGCAGCTTGCGCGTGCTGGACGGCGCCATCTTCGTGTTGTGCGCCGTGGGTGGCGTGCAGCCCCAATCGGAAACTGTCTGGCGCCAGGCCAACAAGTACAAGGTTCCCCGAATTGCGTTCGTCAACAAGATGGACCGCGCGGGCGCCAACTTCCTCACCGTGGTGAAGCAGGTCAAGGAGCGTCTCGGCGCCAATGCCGTGCCGCTTCAGCTGCCGATCGGTGCCGAGGACAACTTCAAGGGTGTCGTCGACCTCGTCAAGATGAAGGCCATCTATTGGGACGACGCCACTCAGGGTATGAAGTTCGAGGAAAAGGAAATCCCGGCCGAGATGCAGGCCGCGTGCAAGGAATGGCGCGAGAAGATGGTCGAGGCCGCAGCCGAGGCCAATGAAGAGCTGATGGAGAAATACCTCGGCGAAGGCACACTGTCGCCCGATGAGATCAAGACGGGGCTGCGCGAACGCAACCTCAAGCTCGAAATTGTACCGGTGCTGTGCGGTAGCGCCTTCAAGAACAAGGGCGTGCAGGCCGCGCTCGACTCAGTGATTGAGTTGTTGCCGTCGCCGATCGATCGCCCGGCCATCAAAGGCCACCTCGATGATGCCGAAGGGACCATCGC
>LJVB01000052.1 GCA_001304215.1 Acidithiobacillales bacterium SM1_46
TGGCTTCCTCCCCGCGGGCGGTCTCCGGGGCAGCGGGCGGGTTGGTCGGGGCGGGGGTCTCGGCCATGAATCGATCGCTCTGTGTTCTGTGCCTGGGTGGATATACTGATTTGTGCCCCGGGGCACTCTGTCTATAAGAGCAAGTATATAAGCCGTTCCCGGGATCACCACTCAAAGGAAAGGAGCGACTTGATGATGCGAGGATATGTGCAACTGGCGCTGGGGTTGGCGGCGCTGCTGTATCTCGTGTGGGCGATCACCTTCCTGGTGGCGCCCGAAACGGCTCACCAGATGGTCAATACCGGGCCCTACAACCCCGGCATGGCTGGCATGTTCGCCGCTGCCCTGTTTGGGTTGGGCGCAATGCTGCTGATCGCCTCGGCGGAACCAGAGCCCGGCATTGTGGCGGGCTCGGCTGCGGCACTGGCGGTAGTGGCAGTGGTAGCTGGCTATCAAATGTTAATTGCCAAGTACATGCCGCAGGCGACGTGGACGGTGATCAGTCTGCTGTTGAACACCGCCGCCGCCGCCTATCTGTTCGTGATGCAGGCGCAGGCTGCACAAGAGAGCGCAGGCACACCGGCACGCGGGGGTCGGGCACGACCCAAAGCAGCGCCGGCGAAGAAGCGTCGTCGCTGAGTGACATTCCCGGGCGCCGTGCGGCGCCCGGGAAACTACTTGCCAATTGCCGCGGCCTGCGCCGCAGCATTGCCGATGTACGTCGCCGGCGTTAGTGCCAGCAGGCGGCGCTTGGCATCGTCCGGAATGGCGAGGCCACGGATGAACTCCTGCATAATCTCGCGCGTGATGCCGGATCTCCCGCGCGTCAATTCCTTCAGCCTCTCGTAGGGTTCGGGCACGCCGTAGCGGCGCATGACTGTCTGCACCGCTTCGGCCAGCACCTCCCAGTTCCCGTCCAGATCCTCCGCGAGGCGCGCGCTGTTTACTTCGAGCTTGCCGAGCCCGCGCAGACAGGAATCCCAGGCCAGCACGCTGTAGCCGAAACCCACGCCGAGATTTCTTAACACCGTGGAATCGGTGAGGTCGCGCTGCCAGCGCGAGATGGGAAGCTTTTCGGCGAGGTGATGAAAGAGCGCGTTGGCAAGCCCCAGGTTACCCTCGGCGTTTTCGAAGTCGATTGGGTTTACCTTGTGCGGCATGGTAGAAGATCCGACCTCACCCTTGACTGCCTTTTGCCTGAAATAGGCCAGTGCGATGTAACCCCAGACGTCGCGGTTGAAATCGATCAAAACCGTGTTGAAGCGAGAGAGCGCCTGCAGCAGTTCCGCAATATAGTCGTGCGGTTCGATCTGGATGGTGTAAGGGTTCCAGCCAAGGCCCAGACCCTCTACGAAATGTCGGGCAAATGCCTGCCAGTCAACGTTTGGGTAGGCGATGAGATGGGCGTTGTAATTGCCGACCGCACCATTAATCTTCCCGAGCAGCTCTACGCGCGCCACCTGTTCGCGCGCACGTCGTAGGCGCCAGGCGACATTGGCCAGTTCCTTGCCGACCGTCGTGGGCGAAGCCGGTTGGCCATGGGTACGCGCGAGCATCGGTTCGGCAGCATAGCGTTGCGCGAGATCCTGGATGGTCTCGATAATGCGATCCATTCGCCCCAGAAGTACCTGGTCGCGCGCATCCTTGAGCATCAGCGCGTAGGACAGGTTGTTGATGTCCTCCGAGGTGCAGGCGAAGTGGATGAACTCGGATACCTTGGCGATCTCCGCATTACCGAGGGTCTTCTCCTTCAGGAAGTACTCGATAGCCTTGACGTCATGATTCGTCGTAGACTCGATTTCTTTCACCCGGCGAGCATCCGACTGTGAGAAGTTGGTTGCGATGCCATCAAGCAGCGTATTGGCAGCCGCTGTCAGTGCCGGGACCTCCTTAATCTGGCCGTGACCCGCGAGTGCCTGCAGCCAGCGCACCTCAACCAGCACGCGCCGGCGGATCAGACCGAACTCGCTGAAATACGGGCGTAGGACCGCGGTCTTGCCTTCATAACGTCCGTCCAGCGGCGAGAGGGCAGTGAGCGCGTCGAGTTGCAGGGCGGTGGGGGTCGTTGGCTTATTCATGGGAGATCGCCGGGGATTGGCCGGGCAATCTTACCAGAAGGGAACGCAAGCGGCCTCTCAGGTGCCAACGCCTGCGTCCGTCATGCTGTGCAGCGCCTGTTCGATGACAGCACCGCCAAGGCACTCTTCGTTTTGGTATATCACGACGGACTGCCCGGGCGTGATAGCGCGCTGCGGCTCGTTGAAGCTCACGTGCAGACCTCTTTCCGCTGCGCCTACACGGCAGGGCTGCTCGGGCTGGCGATATCGGGTCTTGGCCGCAAGCGCTGCCGGTAGCCTGGGCGCAGCGCCAATCCAGTGGACTGTGCCGGCAATTAGGCTCTCGCAGTAGAGCGCGGGGTGATGTTCGCCCTGTGCCACGTAGAGCAGATTGCGCTCGGCGTCCTTGCCGACGACGTACCAGGCGTCCCCGGCCCCACCGATGCCAAGCCCGTGGCGTTGGCCAATGGTGTAATACATGGCGCCTTCATGTTCGCCGACATGCTCGCCCGCGAGCGTGCGGATCTCACCACGCGTGGCCGGCAGATAGCGCGCAAGGAAACTGCGGAAGTCGCGCTCGCCGATAAAACAGATGCCGGTGGAGTCGCGCCGATCAAAATTGGGCAGGCCTGCTTCCTCTGCGATCCTTCGTACCTCTTCCTTCATAAGATCGCCGATCGGAAACAGCGTGTGCGCGAGTTCCTTCTGCCCGAGCAGGTACAGAAAATAGGTCTGATCCTTGCCGGCATCCGCGGCCTTGAGCAGGCGGTGGCGGCCATCAATGAAAGCTACCCGCGCGTAGTGCCCGGTGGCAATCTTGTCGGCACCGAGTGCGAGCGCGTGTTCCAGAAAGGCATTGAACTTGATCTCCTTGTTGCACAGCACGTCCGGGTTCGGGGTGCGGCCGGAGCGATATTCGGCCAGAAAATAGCTGAACACCCGGTCCCAGTATTCAGCGGAGAAGTTCACGGTGCGAAGCTCGATATCAAGATGCTGGCAGACCGCTCGCGCCATCTTGAGGTCTTCTTCCGCCGTGCAGTGCTCGGCGGTGTCGTCTTCTTCCCAGTTCTTCATGAAGACGCCTGTGACTTGATGGCCGGCATGCTTGAGCAGCAATGCGGCCACGGCAGAATCGACTCCACCGGATATGCCAACTACTACTTTCATCAGTGCATGCTCACGCTCGACGTCGGTCGCGCAAATCCGCGAACCGCGGCGCCTCTAGGGTCAGTAGCGTCCATGGACCTTGAAGAAGTAGTTCTGCATCTCGACGATTTGCATGCTGAGTCGGCGCTGGATCGCGTGTACCACGCGCATGATCGTGCACATCGCCTTGTAGACCGCGCGCGGGTGGGTATCGATCAGTGTTTCGAATTTTTCGCGACTGAGGCTGAACACCCGGGTCGGACCGGAGGCGATCAGCGCCGCGAAGTGTGGCGCATTGTCCATAAAGGACAGCTCGCCGACGAAATCGCCGGGTGTGAGCATATGCAGGGTGTTCCACCTTCCGCCATCGCCCGGCTTGGCCACGGCAATCGCGCCGTCCACGACCACATGCATGTTGCTGTCGCTGATACCTTCAGCCAGCAGCACTTCGCCGTCCTTCAGGTCGCGCACCACGATGAGTTTCGCGAGCGCGTCGATCTCGGCGTCCGTCAGCTCGCGTCCGAGCGGAGAGTGGCGCAGGATGTCGGCATTGTTTGAATTGGCCATGGTGTACCTCCAGACAGTTAAGGGGATGCGTTCGATCGGCCCCGGGTCAGTTGGTCAGCTCCTTGAGCAATCCCAGCGGATAGCGTTGGCCCGCGAGGTAGTCGTCGATGCAGCGCTCGACCTGCGGACTGCGGTGGCGGGGACGTGCCGAGCGGATCTCCTCAGCGCTCATCCAGACGGCGCGAACAATGCCATGATCGAGCGCTCGCCCGGGATCGTGACGGGTGACCTTCCCGCTGAATGCGAAGCGCAGATAGGTGACGGGCTTGCCGGGACGAGGCCAGCGATAGACGCCGACCAGGGCTTGCGGCTCAAAGTGCCAGGCGGTCTCCTCGAGCGCCTCGCGCACGACGGCGTCGAGCAGCGATTCGCCCTCATCGAGATGGCCGGCGGGCTGGTTGAGTACTACCGCGCCGTCGGCTTCTTCCTCGACCAGCAGGAACCTGCCGTTGCGTTCGATGATCGCCGCGACCACGACGTTGGGTTTCCAGATCATGGCTCGATTCTACCAGCCGCGAATCCGCCTCGCGCCATTCCCCGGGGGCAAGATCCGCGAGCTGATAGGGACCAACTGCCACCCGCACCAGACGCAGTGTAGGATGACCGATTGCTGCAGTCATGCGCCGTACTTGGCGATTGCGGCCTTCGGTAATGATGAGCTCGATCCAGCTTGTCGGGATATTTCGTCGAAATCGCACCGGCGGATCGCGCGACCATAGTGGTGGCTCGGGAATGCAGCGTGCCCGCGCGGGCCGGGTCCGCTCTCCGTCCAACAGTACGCCGCGGCGCAACCGCTCAAGCGCCTCCTCGGTGGGTTCTCCCTCGACTTGCGCGCAGTAGGTTTTGGGCATCTTGTGGCGCGGGTCGCTAAGCTTGTGCTGCAATTGGCCGTCGTCAGTGAGCAACAGCAATCCCTCGCTGTCGCGGTCGAGTCGACCGGCGGCATAGACGCCGGGCGTCTTAATGTGGTCGGCGAGCGTCGTGCGACCCTCGCTGTCGGTGAACTGCGTCAGCACTCCGTAGGGCTTATTGAAGAGGATGAGCATTACAGCAGCTCGGTATCCTCGTGCGCGTAGGGAGGTGAGCAGCAGCACAGGATGCGTAGCGGCTGCGTACCGGTGTTCGTGATGCGGTGCGCTGTGCCCGGCGGGATAAAGATGGTATCGCCGGATCGTACGTTGAATTCCTCGCTGCCAAGACGCATGCGGCCGTCGCCGCTGGCGATGTGGTATAGCTCCTCGCTAGCAAGGTGACGGTGCAGCGCCGTCGTCTGGCCGGGCGCGATGGTGGCTTCGGCGAGGCTTTGGTTGCGATTTCGGTGCTGCGCGGGGTGCATTAGTTCGCGAATTTGCGAGCCGTCCTTGGTGGTGAAGGCAGAGATATCGGAGTAGCGGGTCTTCATACCGATAGATTACAGGACCGCGCGCGACGTTGTAGAATCCGCCCCCGATCTCGACTCCCGATTGGAGCAGCCATGGCCTACCAGCACATCGTCGTTCCCTCTGACGGACGGAAAATCACCGTGAACGCCGATTTGTCGCTGAACGTTCCCGACCATCCAATCATCCCGTTTATCGAAGGGGACGGGACCGGGGTCGACATCACGCCTGTGATGCGCAAGGTAGTAGACGCTGCAGTGGCCCGGGCCTACGGTGGCAAGCGCCGGATCGCCTGGATGGAGATCTACGCCGGCGAGAAGGCGGTCAGGGTGTACGGCAATGATACCTGGTTGCCGGACGAGACCATGTCGGCGATCCGGGACTACGTCGTTTCGATCAAGGGTCCGCTGACGACCCCGGTTGGCGGCGGCATCCGGTCGCTCAACGTGACGCTGCGCCAGGAGCTCGATCTGTATGTCTGCCTTCGGCCGGTTCGCTACTTCAAGGGCGTGCCGAGTCCGGTCAAGGAGCCAGAGAAGACCGACATGGTGATCTTCCGCGAAAACTCGGAAGACATCTACGCTGGCATCGAGTGGAATGCCGGCACCCCCGAGGCTCAGAAGGTGATCGGCTTCTTGCAGCGCGATATGGGGGTAAAGAAAATCCGCTTCCCGGAGACCTCATCCATCGGTGTGAAGCCGGTTTCGCGCGAGGGCACCGAGCGGCTTGTGCGCCGCGCGATACAGTACGCCATCGACCAGGATCGTTCGTCGGTCACGCTGGTGCACAAGGGCAACATCATGAAGTTTACGGAAGGCGGCTTCAAGAACTGGGGTTATGAGCTCGCTCGCCGTGAATTCGGCGCATCGCTCATTGACCAGGGTCCGTGGATGCGGATAAAGAATCCTAAGAGTGGCAATGAAATTGTCATCAAAGACGTTATTGCCGACGCCTTCCTGCAGCAGATTTTGCTGCGGCCGGCCGAGTACAGCGTAATCGCCACGCTCAACCTGAACGGCGACTACATCTCGGACGCATTGGCCGCGCAGGTTGGTGGGATTGGCATCGCGCCTGGCGCCAACCTCTCCGACACCGTAGCGATGTTCGAGGCAACACATGGAACGGCACCGAAGTATGCGGGCAAGGACATGGTCAATCCGGGCTCCATCGTGCTCTCGGCTGAAATGATGTTGCGCCACATCGGTTGGAACGCGCCGGCGGACCTGATCGTCTCGGGCATGCAGCGCGCGATTCTGGCCAGGACGGTGACCTATGACTTTGCCCGTCAGCTAAAGGGCGCCAGGAAGGTAAGCTGCTCGGCCTTTGGCGATGCCATGATCCGGGGCATGTCGGCGCGAAAGAAGAAGTCACCAGTACGCAAGGCAAAGAAGGCGGTCACCAAGCCGCGGGGTGCAAAAGCTGCGCGCAAGAAGACCAGCACTAGGCGGCGCGCGCACCGCTAACGAATCATTTTTAACGCGAATGCAAGGGTGGTGGTTCCCGGCAACTGCTCCAGACAGTTCTTGTCTCGACTCAAAAAGAAACCCGGTTTCAGCCGGGCTTCAAGAAAGACTGAGTTGAGCCGGTCGGCGTCAGCGTTATTGTGTCGAGACGGCGCGGATATGTGTCGCTTGTGGGCCCTTCGGGCTCTCCTGGATGTCGAACTCCACGGTCGCCCCCTCGCGGAGCGTCCGGAAGCCCTCCATATCGATGGCAGAGTAGTGCGCGAACACATCATCGCCGCCTTCCGAGGGACTGATGAAGCCATATCCCTTGCTGGCGCTAAACCACTTTACGGTTCCAGTTGCCATATTGCCCCCTGGCGCGTTGAACCACGTGGTCTCCCGAGGTCCTTCCCCGGGCCCCGGTCCCGCCGCGCATGCGGTACGAGGCGGTCACGGGAGCCGCTCATGATGCGCCTTCGGCCTGCGCAGTCAAGCCAGTCTGTATGTCAGGCGCGCACGTTTGTCGGGGTTGAAATTTGGCGCGTCGGTCGCAAAATGTATCGGAGATTCGTGGGTTTGGCGCACCAAATCCAAGGGTCGTGGCGGGAATTCCCGTGTTAACCCTGGTCTAATCTTGCACCTATGAGCGAGAAGCAGCCGCAGTATCTGGAAGGGCCCGTCGTTCAGGAGACGCGCCCGAAACTCCAGAAGCCGCGCCTCTACAAAGTCATTCTCCTGAATGACGACTACACTCCTATGGAGTTTGTGGTGGTGGTGCTTGAACGTTTCTTCCAGAAGAACCGGGAGGAGGCGACCCGCATCATGCTCCATGTGCACCAGAAGGGCGTGGGGGTGTGTGGCGTGTTTACCCGGGAAGTGGCGGAAACCAAGGTGCGGCAGGTCCTGGCGTTTGCCCAGGAATCCAAGCATCCGCTCCAGTGCACCATGGAGCCGGAATAGTTTATGCATTGAGTACGGGGGTAGAACCCCGGAGGCGCCAAAATGTTGTCCCAGGAACTTGAGTTTTCTCTGAACAGCGCGTTCCAGACGGCACGCGAGAAACGCCACGAGTTTATTACCGTCGAGCATCTGCTGGCGGCGCTTCTCGACAATCCGTCGGCAGCGCGCGTGCTGCGTGCCTGCGGCGGCAATATCGACGAGCTGCGCCGCAGCCTGTCTGCCTTCCTCGATGAGAATGTTCCGAAACTGCCGGCGAGCAGCAAGGCCGATACCCAGCCGACTATTGGCTTCCAGCGTGTCATCCAGCGCGCGGTTCTGCACGTGCAGGGGGTGGGCAAGAAGGAGGTCACGGGCGCCAACGTGCTGGTTGCCATTTTCGGCGAGAAGGAATCGCACGCCGTCTATTTCCTGCACAAGCAGAACATCAGCCGCTTCGACGTGGTGAATTACATCTCGCACGGCATCTCCAAGGTTCCGGGTGAGTCGCAGCCGGAATCCCCAAGCAGCGAGGAGGGCGAGGAAGGGCCGGCCACCGAGAAGAGTCCGCTCGACGTGTTCACGGTGAACCTGAATGAGCAGGCGCGAATTGGCAAGATCGACCCCCTGATTGGGCGCGATAGCGAAGTTGAGCGGACAATCCAGGTGCTCTGCCGCCGGCGCAAGAACAATCCGCTCTTTGTAGGAGAGGCCGGGGTCGGTAAGACGGCGATAGCCGAGGGGCTCGCGAAAAAGATCGTGGAGGGTGACGTACCGGAGGTCCTGCAGGGTAGCACGATCTACGCTCTCGATATGGGAGGACTGCTTGCAGGCACCAAGTATCGTGGCGATTTCGAGAAGCGCCTCAAGGCGGTGCTTGCGCAGTTGAAGAAGCAGGAGGGCGCAGTACTCTTTATCGACGAGATTCACACCATCATCGGGGCGGGCGCCGCGTCGGGCGGTGCCATGGATGCCTCCAACCTGCTAAAGCCGGTGCTCTCGAGTGGCGACCTGAAGTGTATTGGCTCGACCACCTACCAGGAGTATCGCAACATCTTCGAGAAGGATCGCGCGCTGTCCCGTCGATTCCAGAAGATCGACGTCACGGAACCGTCGGTGGACGAAACCGTCGAGATTTTGCGTGGCCTGAAGGGCCGTTTCGAGGCGCACCACGGCGTGCGTTACACGCAGCAGGCGCTGCGCACGGCGGCGGAGTTGTCGCACCGATTTATCAATGACCGTCACCTGCCGGACAAGGCGATTGACGTCATTGACGAGGCCGGCGCGTCACAGCAGCTGCTCGCGCCCACGCGCCGCAAGAAAACCATCGGCGTGCATGATATCGAAGACATTGTTGCCAAAATTGCGCGCATTCCGCCCAAGAACGTGACGACTTCCGACCGCGAGGCGCTGAAGACGCTTGAGCGCGACCTGAAGCTCACCGTCTTTGGGCAGGACGAGGCCATCGAGGCCCTCTCCACCGCAATCAAGCTCGCGCGCGCCGGTTTGGGTCATCCCGAGAAGCCGATCGGAGCCTATCTGTTCGCTGGCCCGACCGGCGTTGGCAAGACTGAGGTGACCCGTCAGCTGGCGCACGTGATGGGACTCGAACTGATCCGCTTCGATATGTCGGAGTATATGGAGCGGCACACGGTGTCTCGCCTCATTGGCGCTCCACCGGGGTATGTCGGGTTCGATCAAGGTGGATTGCTCACCGAGGCCATCACCAAGCATCCGCACGCGGTTCTGCTGCTCGACGAGATCGAGAAGGCGCATCCGGACGTGTTCAACCTGCTGTTGCAGGTCATGGATCACGGCACGCTCACCGACAATAATGGCCGCAAGGCAGACTTTCGCAACGTCATCATTGTCATGACGACCAATGCCGGCGCCGAGCGCGCGGCGCGCACCAGCATGGGTTTCACGCGTCAGGACCATGCTGTGGATGCCCTCGATGAGGTCAAGAAGCTCTTTACTCCAGAGTTTCGCAACCGGCTCGATGCAGTGATTCAGTTCAAGGCGCTCGACGAGGTCACTATCGGGCATGTGGTCGACAAGTTCGTGCTAGAACTCGAGGCTCAGCTGCATGACAAGCATGTTGCTATCGAGCTGGACCAGGCTGCGCGCCAATGGCTTGCCAAGCGTGGCTATGATCCGACAATGGGCGCGCGCCCCATGGCGCGTCTTATTCAGGAGAAGGTCAAGAAGCCACTCGCCGACGAGCTGCTGTTCGGCAAGCTGTCGAACGGCGGTGTCGTCAGGGTCTCGGCTGACGAGGACGATCTACGCTTTTTGATCGAGCCATCGTCAACCAAGGTGCCGGCGCGCATCGATAGCGACGGCGACTAGCGGAGCGGGTACGGGAAACGCGAGGCCCCGGTGGCGCCTAGGCGCCACCGGGGCCTTCGTCTTGTTGGGCTATCGAGCGCCAGCCTAGCGCGCCCGGAAGATGATGCGTCCCTTGGTCAGGTCGTATGGTGTGACCTGCACGTTGACACGGTCACCGGTCAGGATGCGGATATAGTGCTTGCGCATCTTGCCGGAGATATGGGCCGTGACGATATGCCCATTGTCGAGCTTGACCCGGAAGGTCGTATTGGGGAGCGTCTCGATGACGGTCCCTTCCATTTCGATGTGCTCTTCTTTCGCCACGCCTTTCCTCAGATACCTTGGTCAATAACACCGCATCCCGGCCAGCCGGGACGAATCGGCGGCGTATCATGCCGCATCGGGGTATCAGGGTAAAGCGCGGCGGCAACAAGCCCGCGCGCCGAATCAGCTGGCGACGGCGTAGCGCAGGTGGCGGGGGCGGATCCAGGCAACGTGCGGATGCATGGCATCGTTGCTGATCACGACTTCCATCTGAAGCAACTGGGTGATCTGGTCGTGCTTTTGAAACTGCGGCACTTCGTTGGTGAGCCTGTCGTAGTGCGCGGCGGAGAGATACACCAGATTGGGTGCGTAGCCGTGCTCAGCGCGGAATTCCCTGACGAGGGAGTTCAGGAAGCTCAGCATCGTGGCCGCCTCTTGCTGCATGACAGTTTCCATGCCGGAAACCGTTGCAAGGGGCGTGCCAAACGGGCCGCCGGGCCGTGGATGGCTCAGGCGCTGGGCTTAGGGTCCCGTGGGATCGAGAGGTGCCCAGACCCCGCCAAAATAGGCCTCGGCCGGCTGGAAATTCACCTTGTAGGCCATTTTGGGGCTCTCGCGGATCCAGTAGCCGAGATAGACATAAGTAAGACCCAGGCGGCGCGCTTCCTCAATCTGCCAAAGGACAGCGTAGACGCCCAGCGCACGCGCCTTCTCGGCGGGCTCATAGAATGTGTAGACGGCCGACAGCCCATCGCTAAGGTGATCGACCACCGCCACCCCAAGCAGCCGGTCATTGACGCGCATCTCGAAGAACGATGTTTCAACGTGTCGGCCGACAAGGAAATCGATGTACTTCTGCGGATCGGCGTCGTCCATACCACCGCCTGGGTGGCGCTCTCGCTGGTAACGTTGGTACAGCGCAAAGTGGGCAGCATCGTAGCGTGGCACGCGAGTCGTCACGGCGACGTCACAATTGCGCGCCAGTATGCGGCGCTGCCCGCGGCGTGGCGTGAAGCTAGCGACTGGAATTCGCAACGGCACACAGGCGTCACAGTCGTGGCAGTGCGGACGGTAAACGAGATCGCCGCTGCGACGCCAGCCAAGTTGCATGAAGCGTGTGAAGTGCCTGAGGTCGAGTGTGTAGCGCGGGTCGACGAACAGGGTGGTGGCCGTCTTGCCCGGCAGGTAGCTGCACGGGTGCGGCATGGACAGAAAGATCTCCGGCGACTTCTGCGGACGGGTCATGACATTCCGCGGTCTGGGGGAAGTCCGAGCAGCAATCCCAGACGCTCTGGCAAAAATTAGACGATTCGGTGCCTGAGGTAAAGCGCGTCGGTCGGGAGCGTTGCGCCACCTCGCCGTTCGCGCCCAAGTAGTGGGCCGGAGGGGCTCGGCAGCATCCACATTAGCGCCGTGGCTATCCGTACAGGCGACGGTGCAATTTGGTCTGGTGCAGGATGGTGGTGACGATTTCCTCTACAGACATCGTGCTCGTGTCGATCGTCACGATCCCCTCGGCCCGCATCAGCGCGGAGGCGGCGCGGATTTCGCTCTCGCACTGGGCGAGCGAGGCATAGCGGCTGTCCGGGCGGCGCTCCTGGCGGATCTCACGAAGCCGATCCGGACGGATGGTGAGCCCGAACAGTTTCTGGCGAAACGGCCTGAGCACGGTCGGCAAGCCGGGTTTGGCGAAATCGTCTTCAGTGAGCGGATAGTTGGCGGCGAGGATACCGTATTGCAGCGCAAAGTAGAGGCAGGATGGGGTCTTGCCGGTACGGGATACCCCAAGCAGGATAATGTCTGCCTGCGGATAGTGGTGACTGTTGAGTCCATCATCCGCACCGAGCGCAAAATTCACCGCATCGATGCGGGCCTTGTATGCACCATAGTTGCCAAGCCCGTGCGAGCGGCCGGCCGCGTGCGACGAGCGTACGCCGAGCTCGGACTCAAGTGGTTGGATAAAAGTATCGAAGAAGTCGATCAGCAACCCGTCGCTAGTCGCCACCACTTCGCGAACTGCGGGGTCGATCAGCGTGCTGAACAGCAACGGGCGCAGGCCATCGCGGCTCGCAGCAGCGTTGATGCGAGTTACGATCTCGTGTGCTTTCTCGACGCTGTCGAGATAGGGACAGCTCTCATTCGTGAACGCGATGCCCTCGAATTGCGTGAGTAGGCTGTGGGCGAGCGTTTCGGCCGTGATGCCGGTGCGGTCCGAAAGGTAGAAGACGCTGCGGCTCATCGGCTGCCGGCGCCGCCACTCGCCGCTGCGCCAGCAGATTGTTCGCCCAGTCGCAGCCAGGTCTCGATGACGGTGTCCGGATTAAGCGAAATGCTGCCGATTCCCTCGGCGAGCAGCCACTCGGCGAGATCCGGATGGTCCGACGGACCCTGTCCGCAGATGCCAACATACTTGTTGTGCTTGCGGCAGGCCTGGATCGCCATGCGCAGCAGTTTCTTGACCGCCGCATTGCGCTCATCGAACGACGCCGCGACGAGCGCCGAGTCTCGGTCGAGGCCAAGCGTGAGCTGCGTGAGGTCGTTGGAGCCAATCGAGAAACCATCGAAGTGTTCGAGGAATTCATCGGCCAGCAGCGCATTCGAGGGAATCTCGCACATCATAATTACGCGCAGGCCGTTAGTACCGCGCTTGAGTCCATTATCCGAAAGCAGCTTTACCACCGCGGCCGCCTCGGCAACCGTGCGTGCGAAGGGGATCATTACTTCGACATTGGTGAGGCCCATGTCATCACGCACCTTCCGCACCGCGCGGCATTCCAGCTCGAAGCAGGCGCGAAATGACTCAGCGACATAGCGCGATGCGCCGCGAAACCCGATCATCGGGTTTTCCTCATGTGGCTCATAGCGCTCACCGGCAAGCAGGTTCGCATACTCGTTCGACTTGAAGTCGGAGAGACGCACTATCACCGGTTTGGGGTAAAAGGCAGCAGCTATGCTGGCGATGCCCTCGGCAAGCTTCTCAACATAGAAGCCCACCGGATCGGGGTAGCCGGCCATTTTCTCCCGGATACTCGCCTGAAGTTCAGCCGGTAAACGATCGAACTCGAGCAACGCCTTCGGATGTACCCCGATCATGTTGTTAATGACAAACTCGAGGCGCGCGAGGCCCACGCCCTCATTCGGAATCATTGCGAAGGAAAAAGCTCGGTCCGGGTTGCCGACATTCATCATGATCTTGGTGGGAATTTTCGGCATTTCCCCGGCCTGGGTGCGGACGACAGTGAAGTCGAGCTTGCCGCGATAGATTGTTCCGGTATCGCCCTCGGCGCACGACACGGTAACCTCGTCGCCGTCCGGTACCGCCTCCGTGGCATTGCCACATCCGACCACGGCGGGTATGCCGAGCTCGCGCGCGATGATCGCCGCGTGGCAGGTGCGTCCACCGCGATTGGTGACGATGGCCGCCGCGCGCTTCATGATCGGCTCCCAGTCGGGATCGGTCATGTCGGTGACGAGCACGTCGCCGGGTTGCACGCGCGCGATTTGTTCGACGCCGATGATTACCTTGGCGCGCCCGGCGCCAATTCGCTGGCCGATGGCGCGGCCTTGCGCCAGCATGGGTCCGCTACCCTTCATCTCGTAGCGCTCGATTTCCTGCCCCGCGGCGCGGCTCTTAACTGTTTCGGGCCGCGCCTGCAGGATATAGAGACCACCATCCTCGCCATCGAGCCCCCATTCGATGTCCATGGGGCGTTGATAGTGCTGCTCGATGGAAACGGCATGACGCGCCAGCTCCTCGACCTGCGCGTCGGTCAGGCAAAAGCGCATGCGGTCTGCAACCGGCACGTCGACGGTCTTGATAGAGCGACCGTGCGCATTGTCGTCGCTGTAAATCATCTTGATCGCCTTGCCACCGCGATTGCGGCGCACGATGGCGGGACGCATTTGCGCGAGCGTGGGCTTGAAGACATAGAACTCGTCCGGATTGACAGCGCCCTGCACGACAGTCTCCCGCCTGATTCGGTATCCAGCGTGAACATCACTCCGCTCGTGCCGATATCGGAACGCACCATGCGCTGAATGCCCGCCGACAGCGCCACCTCGCGGTGATCAAACTTGTGGTGCACGCGATAGGAAATGGCGCGGTCGTTATAGAGCGACGCGAATACGTGCTTGATCGCCACCAGCACGTTGCCGATACCGCGCACGTTGAGGAAGGTTTCCTGCTGGCCCGCAAACGATGCTTCGGGCAGGTCCTCGGCGGTGGCGGAGGATCGAACCGCGACAGCAAGCGCGTGACCCGCGCTCTTTTCGAGTTTGCCAAACGCTTCTTCGACGGTCCGTTCGAGCGCCTTCGGGAAGGGTGTGTCGACGATCCACTGGCGGATCAGTTTGCCGGCTTGGGCGAGGGCGGTGACGTCCTCAACGTCGAGCCTGTCGAGCAGCGCATGAATGCGCTCGGCAAGCCCCTCATGCGCGAGGAATTCCCGGAAGGCATCGGCAGTCGTCGCGAAGCCGCCCGGAACGCGCACGCCGGTTCCCTCTAGGCTGCGAATCATTTCGCCGAGTGAGGCGTTCTTGCCGCCTACGCGGCCGACATCCCCCATGCCGAGCGACTCGAACCCCACTACGTACTCACGCATTGCGCCCCCGTTCGCCAAAACTGTTCCTACACTGAACCCGATCGCGGCAACCGGTCAAGCGTCAAGAATCGGCCTCACGCTTGCAGGTCGTTTCGTTCCTGGTACAGCCATGGCCGGCACAACCACCAGCGCATTCCTCACGTGCTGGTCCAAATTCGGGACGACGCGCGGCAAGTCGCCGGGCCGCGGCTTGCACCGTGAGCCAGCCGCCAAGCGCCACCACAATGATACCGATCGACATAAGGAGATTGCCTATCATTCGGCGCCCCCGAGGCCAGCGAATCCCATGAACGCCAGTGACAAGGTGCCGGCAAGCATCAGGGTGAGCGCAGCGCCTTGCGCTACCTTAGGCACGCTCGCAAGCTCGAGTCGCTCGCGCAGGCCAGCCATGAGCACGAGGGCCAGCGTAAAGCCAGCGCCGGCGGCAAGACTGTAGACCATGCTCTGGACGAAATCGTATTCCTTGGCGGTCTGGAACAACGCTACGCCGAGAATGGCGCAGTTGGTGGTGATAAGCGGGAGATAGATGCCTAGTGCCCGGAACAGGGTGGGGCTGAATTTCTTCATGCTCATTTCGACCAGTTGCACCGCCGAGGCGATCACTGCGATGTAGCAGATCAACCGCAGGAACTCGAGCTGCACCACGGTCAGCAGCCAGTTGATGGCAAATGCACACACCGAACTCACGAACATCACCAGCATGGTGGCAAGCCCCATCGGCCAGGAGGTATTGAGCCTGCCGGAGACGCCGAGGAACGGACACAGTCCGAGGAACAGGCTGAACACGAAATTGTTCACCAGCAGCGCGTTGAGGGCGATAGTGGCCAGCGATTCAGTGGCCATGAATGTGCCTCGCTTCGGCGTGCGGTCTCCCTCTGCGCTCGCGTAGCCAGCTGAAGACGAGCAGCCACATACCAAGCACGAAGAAACCGCCTGGCGGCAGCAGCATCACCACCCAAGGCTGGAATTGCTCGCCGAACAGGGGTAGGCCGAACAGCGTCCCGGCACCGAGGATTTCGCGCACCGACCCGAGCAGCAGCAGCCCGAGCGTGAATCCGGTGCCCACCCCGGCGGCGTTGACGATGGCGTGGCCGAGCGGTCGCTTGGAGGCATAGGCTTCAGCGCGCCCGAGAATGATGCAGTTTACGACGATCAGCTGGATAAAGGCGCCGAGCGCTGCATAAAGCGCAAGGCTGACCGCTTGAATGAGATAGTCGACCACGGTCACAAAGCTCGCGATGATCACGATATATGTCGCGATCCGGACCGTGCCCGGCACCAGCCGACGCAGGAGCGACACCAGTGCCCCCGAGCCAACCAGCACGAATGTCGTCGCGGCGCCCATGGCGAACGCATTGATTGCGCTATTCGTGACGGCGAGCGTCGGGCACATACCAAGCAGCATCACCAGCACCGGATTCTCGCGCCACACGCCGGAGAGAAAGGTATCGAAGTCGAGTGGTGGTGATTTCTCGGCCGGTGTCATGGCGCGACTCCCGCTTGCGAGACCCGCTTCAGGTCGGCAGTGACGCGCGGTACGAGGGTTTGCGCGCTTTCGTTCAATGCGCGTCCAACCGCCTTGGACGTGATCGTAGCGCCGGAGATGGCGTCAATCTGCCAAGCTTCCGTTTTGGTTCCGTGTTTGACGGTCACGATGGGATGCGCAAGCGCGCTTCCGTCAGGCGTAAGCCGAACATCGAGCGCACGGAAATTTTCACGGAATTCGCGGTCCTTGGATATCTTGTTGCCGATGCCGGGCGTATCGTTGTTGCGCAGCACATGCAGGGCGGTAATGCACTGACAACCGGGCGAGTAAGCGTAGAGCACGCGGATAATGTCCTGGTAGCCGCGTGCAGCCGCTTCGGCGGCAATCCCAAGGAAGTTGCTGTTCTCGTCAAACACTGCGTAGGCAACCTGCCCGGCGGGCAGGGTCTCGCTGCTCGCAGCGAGACCCTCGGCGGCAAGAACATACGTGCGCCGCGTCCTGGCGGTGGGGTAGATGGCGTTCACCGCCTGTGTCAGGGCAATGCGCCGGTTCGCCTCGATCTGCGGGAGCGAAAATTCATAGGCCGTCACGACCAGCACGCCGGCCACGAATGCGACGATGCCGAGCACCGCGATCATTCGTCGCGCCGACACGGGCGGTGCGGCGCCAGGCAAGATCGCGCTCATGGTTTGCTGGCCCGTTGTTTCACCGTTGCGCCGCGGGTTCCATACACGCGTGGCTGGGTGACCGACTCGATAAGCGGCGTCGCGGCGTTGCCGAGCAGGATCGCGTACATGACCCCCTCGGGTAACGCACCAAAGAGCCGGATCAGGATGGTGACCGCGCCGATCAGCGCGCCATAGATCCACACGCCAAGCGGTGTCACCGGCGAGCCAACCATATCGGTTGCCATGAACACGGCCCCGAGCATAAGCCCGCCCGACAGCAGCATGAAAAGCGGTGCTGGATAGCGTGATGCATCGAAGGCATGGAATGCCCACGTCACGAGTGCTGCGGAGAGCAGCACCGCCACTGGAATGCGCCAGTCGAGCATGCGCCGCACCGCGAGGTAAGCCCCGCACACGAAAATCAGGAGTGCAGTGTTTGATCGAACTTCTGCGCCGCGATCGGTGTTGCGCCGCTGATCGCATCAATCGGCACGCCAGCCCATATGCGCTCGGGCCCAGGCATCATGAGCGGCACGGCAAGTGTGGAAGGGATGAAATGTGTGAAACGACCCTCCAGGAAGGGCGGCGTCCAGGCGGTTATTGCCACGGGAAACGCGGCCTGCGCAAAGGCGCGACCAACGAGCGCCGGATTGAACACGTTGAATCCGATGCCGCCGAACAGTGCCTTGCCCAGACCGATTGCGATGAATCCGGAAGCCGCTCCCATCCACAATGGAAGTCCCGGTGGCAGAGTGAGCGCGAGCAGGACGCCGGTGATGGTGGCGCTCCAGTCAGAAAGTGTGCTTTCGCGCCTCGCAAGCCGGTTGAACAACTGCTCGGTGCCGACACAGCTCAGCGTCACGACAATGATCAGTGCTGCAGCCGAGAGCCCCCAGGCATACACGCCAAACGCACACAGCGGTAGCAGGGCATAGACCACGTTGCGCATGATCTGCTCGACCGAGCGCTGCGCGTGCAGGTGTGGGCCGCTGCGCAGTTCGAGTTGGGGCAGGGGTTCGGGCATGTCAGGCGGCCTTGGTCTCGCGGTTCATCTGCTTCGCGATTCGGAAGTACTGTACCAGCGGGATACGCGACGGACAGACATAGGTGCAGCAGCCGCACTCGAAGCAGTCATCGAGGTGGAACTGCTCGGCCATGATGCCGTATTCGCGTTTGGCGGCAAGCATGCCGAGATGGGAAGGATTGAGATGCATTGGGCAGGCCGCCAGGCACTGGCCGCAATGGATGCACGGATAGATTTTTCGTGGTTCGGTGAGCTGGTGGTCAGCTGTAAGAGCGAGGATGCCGGACACGCCCTTGGTCACTGGCACATCGAGCGAGGCGACGGTGTTGCCCATCATCGGTCCGCCGAGAATTACCTCAGCGGCGCTTCCATGAAAGCCAGCCTGTGCGAGCAGGTAGCGCAGCGGCGTGCCGAGTGGCACCAAATAGTTTCCGGGCCGCTCGACGTCGCCGCTGATAGTCATTACGCGCTCGATGAGGCCGCGGCGTTGCGGCAGGAGTTGGCCGATCTCGGCGAGCGTGGCGATGTTTTGCACAACGACGCCAATCTGGTAGGGAAAACCGCGCGAGGGCACTTCACGCCCGAGCAGCGTCTTGATCAGGAGCTTCTCCGCGCCTTGCGGGTACTTCGTGGCGACCGGCTCGACGCTCACCGCGCTATCATGCGCAAGATGCCGGCGCAATGCCCCGATGGCATCGGGCTTGTTGTCCTCGATGCCAATAACCGCCCGGGTGGCACCGCAGGCGCGCATGGCGAGATGGATTCCGCGCAGCAGGTCGCCGGCCCATTCGACCATCACGCGGGCGTCGTTCGTGAGGTAGGGTTCGCACTCGCAGCCGTTCACTACCAGTGTGTCGATCGCGTGGCCCGGCGGGACCGTGAGCTTGGCGTGCGTCGGAAACGCCGCCCCGCCCAGACCCACCATGCCGGTGTCCCGAATTGCCTGGATCAGCTCGTCGTGTGACAACGCATCGGTCTCGCGTGGCGCGCCGTATCGCACGCGCTGATCGTCGCCGGGGTAGGGGCGCAGAACAATCGACAGGCTCTTGCCGCCACGGGCGTCAGCCACCGGCTCGATGGTCTCGACCACGCCGGTTGCGGGCGCATGCATGGGTACCGAGAGGAAACCGTCGGCGCGCGCGATCGGTTCGCCGCGCACCACCTCCTGATGCGGGTGTACGACGGGCACCGCCGGCTTGCCGATGTGCTGGGAGAGCGGAACGATGAGACGCGGCGCGAACGGGAACCGCCGAATCGCACGGTCCGTGGTGTCCTTGTGCCCCGGCGGGTGGATGCCGTGAGCGAAGCTTCTGCGTAACAGACTCAGCATCGTTGTCTGCTCCACGGTGCATTGCAGCCGCTGCGCCGCCCCATATTGTCGTGCTGCTGGCCGGGCGATACTCCCTCCACCCGTTGCTGCGCCTGTTTAATGATACTTGGCCGCGCGCTTCCTGAGACCTTCCAACCCCGGTTCGGTAGTATTCCATGGCGTGCCGGGATGAATGACTCCGGCCGTGCACTTCTCCGCCGCGCGCACGATGTCCTTGTAGGGGCCGCCGCGTGGATCCTTGATGTAGGCGTGCTTGTTATCATCGTACGCGAATATTTTCGGGTTGATGTTGATACATTCGTCGCAGGTGGTACATTCCGGCGTATCAAACCACACT
>LJVB01000053.1 GCA_001304215.1 Acidithiobacillales bacterium SM1_46
GAGACCGAAAGGCACCGGGGCATCGACATATTGGCCGCGATTCTAGCAAATGGCGCGGGCTGCCATACGGCGCGCCCTTCTGCGCCGGCGCAGTCGGGGCACCACTTGAGTGCTGCCGGTGAATGTCGCAGGCTAGAGGTCATGCCACGCTCCGATGACGCCGACGTTCTTATCATTGGCCAAGGTGAGATTGGCCAGGCGATCCGCCATCTGCTCGAACCACATGCACGACTGCGCGTCTGGCAGCGGCGGACGCCGGATGCCGCGAATACGCTTGTGCCCTGGGCGCAGGAGGTCGGCGTCGTGTTCTTCTGCGTTCCCACGCCGGCGCACTCGGAGCTCGCGGCGCGCCTGGGTGACGCGCTGAGGCCGGACACGATCTGCGTGACGCCGGCCAAGGGCCTCGACGACCAAGGACGCACCGCGGCCGAGACGCTTGGCGAAGCGCTCGGCGACCAACCGTGCGCGGTTCTGTACGGCCCGATGATCGCCGAGGAAATCCGCGCTGATCGGCCCGCGTTTGCGGCGATCGGTACCCGCGATGCCGCCTACGCCGCACGCGTTGCTGCGTTGTTCGCGCCCTCCGCGCTCATGCTGCGTCACACTTATGACGTCGATGGAATCTCTTGGTGCGCTGTGCTGAAGAACGTTTACGCCATGCTGTTCGGCGTTGCGGACGAGCTTGGGCTTGGCGATAACATGCGCGGGTACCTGGCCGTTTCCACGCTCGCAGAACTGGCCAGCATCGTCACGACGCTCGGTGGCGCGCCGGAAAGCGCGTACCGGCTTGCGGGACTCGGCGACCTCATCACCACAGCCACCAGCGAAGGTTCCCATCACCACGCACTTGGCCGAGCGCTGGCACGCGCAGAACCCGGGCCGTTCCAGGGCGAGGGCCCGCACGCACTGGCAATGATTCGCAAACATCGGCTCTTCGAGTGGACACGCTTTCCGTTGCTGACCCTTGTCGCACTCGTTCTCGATGCACCGCACGAGGCGCGCGCACTGGTATCTGCCCACCTCGCACAGATGCGACAACCGGATAGCTGACACAGCCGTCCCAAAAAATCAACGTAGGCGTTGCCAGCACAGACGGTTACAATCCGGATAACGTTGCACGCCGCATCTACCGACGTCACCTTGGTCGGACTAAACCCCCCACAACGCGAAGCGGTTCACCACACGGACGGCCCGCTGCTCGTGCTTGCCGGCGCAGGCAGCGGCAAGACCGCAGTGATCACGCAGAAGATCTCCTGGCTGATTCGAGCCGGTCACTGTACGCCCAGCGAGATCGCCGCGGTCACTTTCACTAACAAGGCGGCGCGCGAGATGAAAGCCCGCGTCGCTACCTTGTTGCACGGAGAAGACACGCGCGGCCTCTCGATTTCGACGTTCCACACACTCGGCCTGAACATACTTCGACACGAACTCGCGCTCAGCGGATTCAAGGCTGGCTTTTCCATCCACGACAGCGAGGACGGACTCAATCTGGTGCGTGAACTTGCGCGCGGCGTCCGGGGTGCGGCGCCCGAGGCTATGCACTGGCAAATCTCGCAGTGGAAGAGCGCTCTCATCTCGCCGGAACACGCCGCAGCCCAAGTCGCTGAGGATACCTTGCGACTCGCTGCCGCAGGCGTCTATCCGCAATACCAGCGAGCCTTGCGGGCTTGCAACGCGCTCGACTTTGACGACCTCATTAATGAGCCAATCCGGCTGCTTCGCGAACATGCCGACGTCCGCTTCCGCTGGCAGCGCCGCATTCGCTACTTGCTGGTAGATGAGTACCAAGACACCAATCTGGCGCAGTATGAGTTGGTCCGGCTTCTTGCCGGTGAGCGCGCAGCCTTCACGGTCGTCGGCGATGACGATCAATCGGTATATGCATGGCGCGGCGCTCGGCCCGAGAACCTGCGGTCGCTCGCAAGCGACTATCCGAACCTCAAGGTTATCAAGCTCGAGCAGAACTACCGATGCAGTGCACGAATCTTGAGACTTGCCAATCAACTAATCGCCGCCAACCCGCACGTCTTTGAGAAGCGGCTCTGGAGCGACCTTGAAACCGGCGAGCCGGCGCGCGTACTGAGCTGCCGCGATGACGAACACGAAGCCGAGCGCGTCGTCTCGGCGCTTATGCAGCATCGCTTCCAGCACCGCGGGGCCTACCGCGACTATGCCATTCTGTATCGCGGCAACCACCAGGCGCGGGTCTTTGAGCGTGTCCTGCGTGAGCAGCGAATTCCGTACTACCTGAGTGGTGGACTATCTTTCTTCGAGCGCACTGAAGTGCGCGATGTCATGGCCTATCTCAGACTGATTGCCAATCCCGATGATGACAGCGCATTCCTGCGGGTGGTCAATACGCCGCGCCGCGAAATCGGTTCGGCCACCCTCGAGAAACTCGCATCCTATGCGCAGACGCGCGATCAGAGCCTGTATGCGGCCTGCTTTGAGCTGGGGCTCGCACAACATCTCGGCGATCGATCGATTGCCGCGCTCAGACGTTTCGCGGTGTGGCTAGGGGACCTGCATGAGCGCGCGCAGCAGGATGAAGTATCCGCCGTGCTCACGTCCCTGCTCACGGACACCGCCTATGACGCGTGGCTCAAGGAAACCTGCGACAGCGTCCAGGTCGCTGAACGGCGCATGCAGAACGTCCTTGAACTCACAGGCTGGATGACGCGTCTCGCCCGCCAGGAGCAGGAACCGCCCGCCTTCGCCGAGCTGGTGGCCAAGCTCAGCTTGATCGGCATGCTCGATGACGAGGAGGAAGATCGATCGGACCAGGTATCGCTCATGACGCTGCACGCCGCCAAGGGGCTCGAATTTCCCTACGTCTTTATCGTCGGGATGGAAGAAGGTCTTCTGCCGCACCGATCCAGCCTCTCGGAGAATGTCGCCGACGTCGCCGGTCTCGAAGAGGAGCGTCGCCTAACCTATGTAGGCATCACTCGCGCCAAATGCGCTCTCACCTTCAGCTATGCCCTGCAGCGAAAGCGCTACGGTGAGGTGGTGGAATGCGCGCCGAGCCGGTTTCTCTCGGAATTGCCCGAAGCGGATCTGGTGTGGGACGGTCAACAATCCGCCGCAACTCCCGGCGCTGGCCCCGTATGCGCCGACGATCATCTGCGCCATCTGCGCCATTTGCTTGGAAACTCTTGATGTGTGTCAGGTTTTCGACGCTGCCGGCAGATGGACTATGTTTGGAGAGGGACTTGGAAGAAGGAACGCCGGCTGTTTGGCGCACCCAATGGGGCATGGGACCGCAACGGAATGCCACGCGAATAGACATGAATTTACGTATTGCCCATATTGGCAGGTTAGTCCACCGCGCCCGGGCCTCCCGAACGACGGAATCGCGCCATGAGCCCTGAACTCTCCAGCACCCTGCGAGCTACGCTTACGCCGGAGGGCTTCCCGGCGTTCTACCGGCGCCTTATGGCGCTCAGTTTTCCGCTTCCGGTTGCCGACGTTCTCGAGTTGCGTGCGCTGATCAATCACAGCGTCGACAGCGCGCCGCCACCAGATCTCACGCCTGACTATCGAGAATTCCGCGAGCGCTTTGCCACCGAGATGGGCGCGCTCGAGATCAACCGCCCGCACCACCGGGAGCGCCTGATGCGCGTTCTCGCCAGGCTCCGGGCCGTGCACTACCAACATGCCGTCGCCTCGCGCGATGCCGAGGTGCGCATCCGGCTAGGCCAGACCGACAACCGCAAGGCTCGTGCGCGCGCCTCGGGCTACGCGCTAACCTTCCTCACGCTGCTGGTCATGAACGTGTTGCTGTGGATCGGCATGGATCAGCCGCACTGGATGGTCAAGCTGGGTGCTGCGGCATGCGGCTGGTTCGCCTACGACTTTTTCCATCGTCTGCCGACCCTGGACGCTGAACGCGAGCGTTTAGGCGCGGAACTGAATGAGGTGCTGCGCAATCGGATCGCCGCCGTCGACTGGAAGGTGCTCACCAACAAGATCGCACTGATCCTCGGGCTTCGCCAGGAACAGGGGCTCGATGTGTTTCGCATGGACACAAGTGGCGAGATCACCGACTGGCCACGCACCTACCATTAGCCATCCCGGCTCAGCCGCGTGGATGGTGTTGGGCGTGCAGCTGTTTCAGTCGTGCGCGCGCGACCTGAGTATAAATTTGCGTTGTCGAGAGATCAGCATGGCCAAGCAGCATTTGCACCACGCGCAGATCCGCGCCGTGGTTCAGCAAATGCGTAGCGAACGCATGACGTAGTGTATGGGGCGAGAGCGGCGTCGTAATAGCCGCCGTGCTGGCGTGGCGTCGCAGATTGTGCCAGAACGCCTGCCGCGTCATCGCGGTTCCGTGGCGCGAAGGAAATAGCGCATCCGACGCGCGAGATCGCACCAACGCTCCACGTCCCTCTCGCAGATAGCGATCGAGCCATCCCATGGCCTCCTCGCCGAGTGGCACCAGTCTTTCCTTGTCGCCCTTACCGATGACGCGAACGACTCCCTGGCCGATACCGAGCTGCGACATCGTAAGCCCAACCAGCTCTGACACGCGTAGGCCCGTCGCATAAAGCGTTTCCAACATGGCCCGGTCGCGCAAGCCGAGCACGGTACCAACGTCGGGCGCCTCGAGCAGCCTCTCGACCTGTTCCTCGGTCAACAGCTTCGGGAGCGGACGCCCGAGACGCGGAGATTCAATGAGTGCCGTCGGGTCGGTGTCAATCAGCGCTTCGCGCGTGAGATAGCGGTAGAAGCGGCGCAGAGTCGACAATGTGCGCGCCGTCGTCCGCGGCCGCACTCCCTTCACCACACCCTGCGCGAGGTACGCCTGCAAGTCGTCGCGCGTGGCTTCCGCGAGCTCACGCCCGCGAGCACGCAGCCAACTAGCGAAAAGTGAGAGATCGCTGCGGTAGGCTGCCAGGGTGTTGTCGCTTAATCCGCGCTCACCCCAGAGCACATCGAGAAATTGTCCGATGAGTATCCTATCGGCCGCGCTCATTAAGGAGCCCCGGTGTTGACGGGCGCACTGCCATGCAGGCTCGCCCCGAGCCCGGCCAACCGCGCCGGGATCACGGTGTGGATTTCTTCCGTTCGATCAGCCATAACTGCTGGATGTTTCGCTCAATTACTGCGCGCCGGCGCGGATCATCGGTTACCGCGAGCAGCTTGTTATAGACACTGCGTGCGTCCTGCGTCAAACCGGCTTTCGCAAGCGTTTCGGCCGCATGGAAGCGTGCCGTGAGACCCCAAGGGTCACCGCCCGAGGAATTGCCGAAGGTTGCTGAACGCAGAAATAGCTCCGCGGCATTCTGATAGTGCTTGAGGCCTGCCTGGGACTCGGCCTGCCAGAACAACAACTCGCGGCGCATGCGGGGATTGTCGACGCGTGCATACACGGCCTCGAGAAGCGGCAAGGCCTCGGCATGCCTGCCAACCGCCTGGAGATCGAATATCACTTGCAGGAGGCGGTCGGCAAAGTCCAAGTCGAGCGCCGGCCGCTCCGCCACAAGACCACGTAGTAGCTCGACGGCAGCCTTATCGTCCCCGGCGTACACCAGCACCCGCGCCCGGCGAAGCTGCCACAGCGACTCGTCCTCGCCCGCAGGTGGCGCCTGCATGTCCTTCAGCAGCGTTCCGGCGAGCTGCACGTTGTATTCAGCCAACGCCTTGTCCGCCAACCGATAGCGCACCAGCGTTGGCATTCGGTTCACTTCCGGGTAGCGCACAGACGATAAGTACAGCGACTGAACGAGCTGAATCGCCCCTTCTTCGAACAACGAGGCGGTGAGCCATTCATGCGCGGCCGCTCGCACTCGCGCACTCTGCGCCTGCGTGGTAAGGAAGGCAAACAAGGCGCGCGCCTGTATGGCATCGCGCTTTTCGCGGCCTGAGCGCTTGGCTTTCGGGTCAGCTGGGTCGAGCGAGCGAGCCTTGCGAAACCACTGACAGTCCTGACCAATGACGAGCCGTGCCGAATTGCCGATGCGTTCGGCAAGCTGGTCGTAAGCCTGCCAGAGCTCATCGGCACTGGTTGCCATGAGCGAGCCCGACTGCTGCGGCAGGCGCAGCGCCTGTTCGAGCGTCCGAATCCGGGCCTGGGTGTCATTGGCGCGCGCGGCGCCTTCTGCCGCAACCGCCCACGTCTCGCGCGCATCCTGCGGATGCGCGACCAGCTTCCTGGCAAGCACCTCAGCATCCCGCAGCACCGACGCGGGCTTCAGCGCGCCGCTTCGCAAACCGGCAAGCAGCCGCAGCCGTCGACCTTCGAAGGACTGCGCGCCGGCCAGCACATCATAGGCGCCACGGTTATCGCCGGCGCGCAGGAGCACCTCCCCATGCAACACCTGCCATACGTCGCTACGTGCGGGATAGTCGTGCTGGTAACGCAGCAACGCGGTCTGGGCGTCGGCGAGGTTTCCCTCCGCAAGATAACTGCGGACGACGAGTCGCTGCCACTGGGCGAGCTCGTCCCTGACGGGCTGCTCGCCAAAGATCAGCCGGCGCAGCCATTGGCGCGCGCCAGCCGGATCGTTCGCAGCGAGCCGCGCCTGCGCGGCCTGCCGGAACATCCAGCGGCGAAATTCGTCCGGCGCTTCCGATGGCAGCTCACTAGCGCGCCGCGCAATCGCATCCCAATCCTGCTGCGATTCGTAGATGGCGACGCGCTGACGCTCCCAGGGCACCCACGCCTTCATATCGTCGCTCGCTGGTGCATGCTGCTCGAACAGTGCGAGCGCGAGTCCCGGCGCCCCGCCCTTGGCCAGCGCCTCGATACGCGCCAGGTCGAGACGCTCGGCGGCCGCCCGCGCCGGCAAACACGCGCCGAGCAGCGCGCCTATCGCGATCCCAATGAGAAGCAGGCGCCGATTCATAGCGCCGCGAAGCATACGTCAGACGCCAGATAAACAAAAAGGCCGGCGGTACGACCGCCGGCCTTGGGCCACCGCCACGACTGATGTGTTCAGACTTTTTCGCGAATGCGAGCGGCCTTTCCTTCCAGCCCGCGCAGATAGTAGAGCTTGGCACGACGCACCACACCCTTGCGCTTGACTTCGATACGCGCAACGGACGGGCTGTGGATCGGGAACGTGCGCTCCACGCCCTCTCCATACGACATCTTGCGCACCGTGAAAGAGGAATTGTAGCCGTTGTTGCGGCGGCCAATGACGAGCCCCTCGAACGCCTGCAGGCGCTCGCGATCGCCTTCCTTTACCTTGATGTGCACGGTGACGGTGTCGCCGGGGCTGAACGCCGGCACCTGCTTGTCGCCCGCCAGGCGGGTTTCCAGTTCCTGAATTACCTTGCTCATGTCAAACTCCCGCTTCTCGCTTGTACGCTTCGAGGAGCTCACGCTGCTCCTCGTTCAACTGCAATCTGTCCAGCAAATCCGGTCGCCGCTCCCACGTGCGTCCCAGCGCACGCTTGAGCCGCCAGCGTCGGATCCGCTCATGGTCACCGGAGAGCAGCACCTCCGGTACCCGGCGTCCCGCATATTCCTCGGGACGCGTATAGTGCTCGCAATCGAGCAAGCCACCAACAAATGAATCCTGCTCCGCCGATTCCTCGTCACCCAATGCGCCCGGCAGCAGCCGTGTCACGGCATCAATCACCACCATTGCCGCCAACTCTCCACCCGAGAGCACGAAGTCGCCGATCGACCACTCCTCGTCGACCTCGGTCGCGAGCAAGCGCTCGTCGACTCCCTCGTAACGACCAGCCAGCAATATCATGCCGGGCCGCTCTGCCAGTTCCGCGACTCCCGCGTGATCAAGCCTGCGTCCCTGCGGCGTGAGGTACAGAACCCTCGCCGCCGCGTCCTGCTGCGCGCGCGCCGCACGAATCGCGCGCGCGAGCGGTTCCGCCATCATGACCATCCCGGGTCCGCCACCATATGGTCGGTGATCCACCGTACGGTGCCGATCCTCCGTAAAGTCTCTCGGGTTCCAGACCTGCAGCGCCAGCAACCCTTGCTTCGCGGCCCGCCCGGTAATGCCATAGCTTGCGACCGCCTCGAACATCGCAGGAAAGATGCTTACGACATCGATTCGCATGCATCCCCCGCGCGTCGGTTCTAAAACTCCTTGTCCCAGTCGACGCGAATCTCGCGCTTCACCAGATCCACACCACGGATAGCATTCCGGGTGTAGGGAATAAGCCGTTCCCGCCGTCCCTGCTTGACCACCAACACGTCATTCGATCCAGTGTCGAACAGGTGGCTCACCACACCGAGCTCCTCATCGGCAAGATTGACGACACGCAATCCTTCGAGCTGCGCCCAGTAGTATTCGCCAGGTGCTAGCGGTGGAAGCTCGGAAGCCCATACCCCGACTTGCGATCCGACCAGTACGGCCGCCTGGTCACGATCGTCGTAACCGCGCAGTCGGGCTACCAAACCCTTGCCGTGTATGCGGCCCTCGGCCAACTGTATGCCATGCCACTCGTCATGCAGGCGTACCTGCCACTGACGATGGGTCAGAATGCCTTCCATGGGCCGAGTGTAGGAGCGAACCTTTACCCATCCGCGCACACCAAAAAGTCCAACAATCTCCCCCATCACCACCGGCTCTGCGTCGGTTGGCGATGATGCCAGCCCGCCGCGCCTATTGGCCGGCAACTTGCTTCAGCAGATCGGCGACGCGGTCGCTTGGCTTGGCGCCCTTGCCAATCCAGTGCTGCACGCGCGCCATGTCGACGCGCAGCTTCTCTTCCTTCTCGGTCGCGAGCGGATTGAAGAAACCAATGCGCTCAAGACAGTTGCCTTCCGGCGCGCGGCGGCGATCGGCCACCACGATGCGGTAGTAAGGCCGCTTGTGCGCACCGCTACGGACCAGTCGAATTGTTACCATGCTCAGCTTTCCCTCGTTGCCAACCCCGGAGCAGAACCCCGGAAAGCGCGCGATTTTACCTGTGACAATGGGGAAAAAGAAGGGGTTTGCAGGCGAATTTTTGCTTTCGGCTCAATTACCTGCGACCGCGTCCGGCCTTCCTGAGGCGCACACGCAATACCAAGTTTCAAACACCCCCCTCTCTTACGGTTGAATCGGACAGTTTTCAGGCGGATATTGTCCGAAAATCACGCGGACACCGTCCGCCAGCCCCGCAAGAGCCACCCAATGCCGAACGATGCCCGATCCATACCAGGGGTCGATATTCTGGCCCCCCAGAGTCCCGAGGTCGCGACAGTCCTCACGACCGAAGCAGTGGCGTTCCTTGCCGACCTGCAGCGCGCTTTCAATCCAACCCGTCTGGCGCTACTGGCACGCAGGCATGAACGGCAGTCCGCCTTCAGCCGAGGCGTCCGCCCGGACTTCCTGCCCGAAACGCGCGCCGTGCGCGAGGCAGACTGGAAGATCGCACCCATCCCGACCGAGCTTGCCGATCGGCGCGTCGAGATTACCGGCCCAGTCGACCGCAAAATGGTCGTCAATGCGCTGAACTCCGGAGCCAAGGTGTTCATGGCGGATTTCGAGGATTCACTTGCTCCGACCTGGCACAACGTGGTCACGGGGCAGGTCAACTTACGAGACGCGCAGCGCCGCCAGATCGATTTTGTAAGTCCCGAGGGCAAGCAATACCGCCTGAGCGACAAACCGGCGCTCATATTCGCGCGTCCCCGCGGCTGGCACCTCACAGAGAAACACCTGCGCGTGGACGGCGGGCCAATGTCGGCGAGCCTATTCGACTTCGGACTGTATTTTTTTCACAACGCGCGCGAGCTGGTTGCGCGCGGAAGTGCTCCGTATTTCTACCTGCCGAAGATGGAAAGTCATCTCGAGGCGAGACTGTGGAACGATGTGTTCCTGCGAGCGCAGGAACACATCGCGCTCCCGCGCGGCACCGTCAAGGCGACGGTGCTGATCGAAACACTACCGGCGGCATTCGAAATGGACGAGATTCTCTACGAGTTGCGCGAGCACTCCGCCGGTCTCAACTGCGGACGCTGGGATTATCTGTTCAGCTGTATCAAGTCCTTCCGCGATGACCCGGCGTTTGTGCTGGCTGATCGCGGAGTCGTCACGATGACCGCCCCATTCATGCGCTCCTACTCGTTGCTCGCTATCAAGACATGCCACCGCCGCGGCGCACACGCCATGGGCGGCATGGCTCCGCAGATTCCGATCAAGAACGACCCAACCGCAAACGAGGCGGCACTCGCGCGCGTGCGGTCCGACAAGGAGCGCGAAGCCCGCGACGGCCACGACGGCACCTGGGTTGCACACCCGGGATTGATTGACGTGGCGCGCGAGATTTTCGATCGGCTTATGCCACAAGCAAACCAGATCGACCGGCAACGCGAGGACGTACAGGTATCCGCGGCAGATCTCCTCACCTTCACGCCCGAGTCACCCATCACGGAGCCGGGGCTCCGGCTTAATATTGAGGTGGCGATTGCGTATCTCGGCGCCTGGCTTGCCGGCACGGGCTGCGTGCCAATCCACCATCTGATGGAGGACGCGGCCACCGCCGAGATTTCCCGGTCACAGGTGTGGCAATGGATTCGCTCACCGAAAGGCGTGCTTGCAGACGGCCGCAAGGTGACACTCGAGATGGTGCGCGAAATGATTCCGCAAGAACTTGCCAAGGTTCGGGGATGGCTCGGCGAAACCGCATACTCGGCCGGGCACTACGAGGATGCGGCGCAATTGTTCGACAGTCTGGTAGCGGCCGTCGAACTGCCGGACTTTCTTACGATCGACGCCTACGAGCGCCTAGACTAACGTGTCGGTACGCCCTTGCTGCCGGGGGCACGAGCCGGCGCGTCGTCCTCGAAAAGCAAAGGGTCCGGCCGCTCCGCGGGTGGATGCCCGTCATAGATGAGGCTGCGGCGACGCTGCCGATAGGCTTCTCGCACGAACGCATACGGATCCTCGCCCGCCGCCTGCTCAAGGATATCCGTTGCATCAAGAAGCTGCGCGCGCGTGTCCACGAACTCCATACCAAACAATGTCCACGTTAGGGACGAATCCTCCAGGTAGGTTTGCGGCAGCGTAAACCAATTGACGATCTTTGCCGGGCCATCTCGGAAGTTGCTCGGTCCAAGGAATGGCAGCACCAGATACGGACCATCGCCCACGCCCCAAACCGCGAGCGTTTGTCCGAAATCCTCGTCGTGCTTGGGCAATCCGAGTGGCGTTGCAACATCCCACAATCCGGCTATCCCAATCGTACTGTTGGCCAACAGTCGCGCGGTATCGGTCAGCGCTTCGTAAGGCTTTCCCTGAAGCAGGTTGTTGAGCGCATTCATCGGTTCGCGCAGGTTGCTAAAGAAACTTGAGAACCGGTCGCGAACGACGCGTGGCAGCACCCATCGATATCCGCGCGCGACCGGCGCAAGCAAGTACTTGTCGAAACCGTCGTTGAACGCGTAAATCGCGCGGTTAAAGCCCTCGAGGGGATCCGCGGCACCCCCCGTCTGCACTGGCGAGGCGCTGGGAACGCTAGCCTCCTTCGAGGGCGTTGATGGCTCGCCCGTCGGCACACTTGCGCACGCCGTTAACGCGAGCAGGCAAAGCAAGGAAAACCAGAGACGCAATTGAAGCCTTGTTGTTGTAGGTCGGGAATCACGCACGTCACGATCGCTGCGCTCGGCAGCGCCGTGATTTTTACCATATAATCGCGCCATCCGCGACGAACCGCGCATGAGAGCCTTGATGCTGCGCACTACCATCTATCCCGGGATCGACAAGGACGCCTATGGCGGCATGACGCCCATCGGACACGTTATCCGGGATGCCTGGGTATTCGGACTGATTCCCGAAACTGAAACCTGCGCTAACTGGTCGCACGACCGCCTCGAGAAACTTTACGACAAGGTCACCGAATCCTGGCGCCCCTATGGCCACCTCGCCAGCCGCCTGCCCGACGATCTGCGTGAGCGTCATGAGCGTATCTATGCCGAAGCAATTCGCCGTGCCCGCGAACTCGGCTGGAGCCCCGAGCTCGGTGACGAAGACTGACGCGGATGATCCGGGCCGTCGTCACAGATATCGAGGGCACGACCTCCTCACTTTCATTCGTCAAGGACGTGCTCTTTCCTTATGCTCACACGCGCCTCGCCGACTTTATCCGCGCCCATCGGCACGAGCCGGCCGTGCGCGCCCAACTCGACGCGGTACGCGAACTGCTCGGCGGCACGCTGACTGACGAAGATGTTACCGTTCAACTTCTGCATTGGAGTGACCAGGACCGCAAGGTCGCACCCCTCAAGGAGCTGCAGGGCATGATCTGGGAGGCGGGGTTTCGCAATGGCGACTTCACGGGCCATGTCTATCCCGATGCCGCCGAAACTCTCAAGCTGTGGAAGGCCCGGGGCCTTGGCCTCTATATCTACTCCTCCGGTTCCGTCCACGCCCAGAAGCTTCTCTTTGCGCACACCGCCTGGGGAGACCTCACGCCGTTGTTCAGCGGATACTTCGACACCACCACGGGCAACAAACGCGAGCCGGATTCCTATCGCAAGATCGCGAGCCAGATCGGTTGGCTCGCGACGGAGATAGTCTTCCTGTCTGACGTCAAGGAGGAGCTGGACGCCGCCAAGGCGGCGGGATATGTGACCTGGCAGCTGGTGCGTGCGGCCGACGGCACGTTGCCAGCCGCCGGCCACCCACATGCGCGCGACTTTGGAGACGTCGCGCTCTGAACTTACTCTACTTCTTCTCGTACTTCTTGAGCGAGTCGACAGTGCTTACGCCGAGGGTCTCCTGAAAGTAGGCCGCCTCGCCGCCCTTCATGAAGTAGTAATCCTTCAAGCCCGCCTCTTCGAGGTGATACTGCAGCCACCGCACCTGGTGACCGGCCTTGTCATATACCAGCAGTGTCTTCTTCTCGCGCTTGGCCTGCTCAATCACGGCGTCGAGCGCTTTGGGCTGACTGAGCGAAACGCGCTTCTCCTTGAAAGGGAATAGCGCGACATCTCGCTGAGCCAGGTCGCGAACATCCAATACCATCGCACCCTGGTCCACACGAACGAGAAAGTCCTTGGGCTTGAGCATGTGCTGCTCCAGCTTGGCCTTCTCGATCAGACTCTCGACCTTGATCGGACCCTTGCCGAGCAGCTCGGTATTATTCGGATTGTTGCGCGCCCACTCGAAAATGCCCGGATCGTAGACAAAGCACTGGTCCAGCTTGGCGGACTGGATGGCTCGGCGTGCGGCCTTATAGGACTTGGCGCAGGTCTTGCCGTTACAGTAGAAGACCAGTGGCTTGTTGGTCTGTTGGCGCAACGCCTGCACCTTCTCGTTGAAGCGCGGGTCATCAACCGATATGTTCGTCGAACCCTTCACGCGCAGCGTGTTGTATTCGAGTTCTGATCGAACATCAACCACGGCCACCTCGCCGAGCTTCTTGGTCAGTTCAGCGGTGTCAATCACGGGAGTGTCGGGATACTTCGCTCGGTGCGGGTAGGTCGGATCGTCGCGACCCTTATCGAGCGGCTGGATCGCGGCGAGCGACAATGGCGCCAACACCAATAGCACGCCGGCAACAATAAACGATACGAGTGTCTTCATGACTAGGGATCTCCCCTTTGTTCAATTTCGATGAATTGACAGGCAGGCACTTCAGCGATCCGCGCGCAGCACACCCTGCCAATTCAGATTAGACCATCGGCCCGGATTGCGGCTTCCGCGCCGTTCACGGGTAGACGGGAGTGCAAGGGTCATGCCGTTCGTCTTGGCCCTGCACGATGTAGATAGCGCGGCTTCTTTTTCAATAACTTACGTTCGCTCCTCTCGTATGCCAGCCGCTGCATAACTGGCAATTTGTGCCCAAGACGGGCCTGACGTCCTGCCATCATGCGTGCTGTTCGGCATTACCGCGGGGTGTCACACCAGAATTGCGCTGGCCCGGACCCCGGTAAACAAGCCGTCCATCAGCGTTAGGGGCCAGCGCCCTGCCAACGCCGTTACAGAGAGTCAGCGCGATGGTTAACGGGTCGTCTCGTGTCACCGCCTAAATTCCCCGACCCCGCAAGGGGAGCATCCGTCCAGCCGCGTGGGTGGCGGCGCGGTCCCATGCGGCTCATGTCCGAACCGGCGCGGGATCCACTGTCTATACTTGGGCCTGCACTCGCGCGACACTACTCCCACCCTCCTGA
>LJVB01000176.1 GCA_001304215.1 Acidithiobacillales bacterium SM1_46
AACCAGCGAGTTAGCCATGCTCTTTGAGGTTGAGTCTCGCACACGGCTGGCGTTTTGCAAGCGGGTCGAAAGGCGGGGGGATCCGTGAGTCTTTTCAAGGATATGGTTACAGTTTCGCTGGTTTTGATGTGTCGAGCAGTCTGCCAATGACATCATTAGAAGTAGATCCCGCGACGGGGCTGGTCCGGGGGGCCCGCCAGGTCCCATCGCCCAACTGTGACGATCGGGCTGCGGGACAGGTTCCCGAGGTGCTCGTGATTCACGCAATCAGCCTGCCTCCGGGGCAATACGGTGGGCCGGGAATCGAGCAGCTATTCACCAACTGCCTGGACCCGCACGGCCATCCTTATTATGCCGACATCGCCGGGCTCAAGGTTTCGTCTCATTTGCTCATCCGCCGGGACGGCGAGGTGCTTCAGTTTGTGCCGCTGGTTCGTCGCGCGTGGCACGCAGGAGCCTCGTGGTGCGAGGGACGTGCTCGGGTAAACGATTTCTCCATTGGCATCGAGTTGGAGGGCTGTGAAGAAGAGCCCTATACGGATGCGCAGTATCGAACGCTTGCCGAGCTCACCCACGTCCTGCTGGCGCGCTACCCTGACATCCGGCGCGATCGAATCTATGGTCACGAGGACATCGCGCCCGGTCGCAAGCTCGACCCGGGGCCGCATTTCAACTGGCCGCGCTATCTCGCCTCAATCTAGCCTGTCGTTGGCCGCGTCGTCGGCGTGTGCTTTCCAGGTGCAGTCTTTATAATTGACGCCATGAGCGAGATCTTGTTCACGATTCTGCTGGCGGTTCTGTTGGATCGCCTGGTGCCGGACCGTCAGGGTTTCCAGCCCTTCCTCTGGTACCGCGACTGGGCTGAGTCCATCGAGGAACGCTTCAATGGCGGCAAGCGCCTGCAAGGCGTTGGCGCAACGTTGCTTGCGATCCTGCCGATCGTGGCGGGTGTTGTTCTGGTGCGCTACGTCCTCGGCGAGATCGGCTGGGTACTGCGCTTTGCCTTCGACGTGATCGTGCTCTATCTCTGTCTCGACGTATATCGCCTGGGCAAATCCGCGGTGATGCCAACGAGGCCAATCAGCAGCTGCGCGAATTGACCGGCAAAGAAGCGCCTGATGTGAGCGAGGCAACTATTTCGCGCATCGCAGTAGAAGCCGTCTTGCGACAGGGCAATTCGCTGGTGGTCTCGCCGATTTTCTGGTTCATTTTGTTCGGGCCCTTCGGCGCGGTGCTGCAGCGCCTCTCGTCGATTCTCGACATGCTGTGGGGCCACCGCTATGAGCGCTTTGTCGAGTTCGGCTGGGCGGCGGCGCGCTTTGACGACCTCCTCGGTTGGATCCCGGCTCGGTTGGATCCCGGCGCGCATTACCGCGGTTTCCTATGCGCTGATGGGAAGCTTTGAGGACGCGCTACATTGCTGGCGGCGCCGGATCGGCGTGTGGTCGGACATCAATAGCGGCCCGCTGCTTGCCTCCGGACTGGGTGCCATGCACATGCAGACCTGTGAGATTTCTCCGGACGAGAACGAGTTCGAGGAACGCAGTGTCGATCTCGTCATCGTGCCAAATCCCGGGCACGTGCGCCGCGCAGTGGCGCTCGTCTGGCGGGTGCTGCTGTTCTGGCTCGCGATCGGGGTACTGATGGCGGGCGCCCATGTGGCGGGCCTCATCGGCGCCTGAGACTCCGCCCTGTTTGCGGTGATGTAGCATGGCCGCTCCTGGCTCTCCCACGGAAACCATCGTTGACCTTATTCGCCACGGCGAGCCCGTCGGCGGGCGGCGCTACCGCGGCCAAACCGACGATCCCCTGAGCGAGAAGGGCTGGGCGCAGATGCGCTCGGCAGTGGGCGATGCACCGCCATGGGAGGTGGTCGTGAGTTCCACGCTCTCGCGCTGCCTTGCTTTTGCGCGCGAGCTCAGCACGCGCCACCAGCTGCCTTTGGAAACGGATCCGCGCTTTATGGAAATTGGCTTCGGCGCGTGGGAAGGGCGCACGCCGGAGGAGCTCACGATGATTGATCCGTTGCTGATTGAGCGTTTCCGCGAAGACCCGGTCGCCAACCGTCCGGAGGGTGCCGAGGCGCTCGCTGATTTCGCCGGACGCGTTGGTGCAGCCTGGCGTGACGTTGTGGTGCGCCACGCCGGGCGCCACGTTCTGATCGTTGCGCATGGCGGCGTCATACGCGCCTTGGTCGGGCAGGTGCTCGAGGTTCCGTTGCACCGGGTGTTCCGGATCTCCGTTCCCACCGCCGGCATCAGCCGAATCCGTGTGCGCCAGCGCGGCGCGCAGCTCGTTCCCGAACTCCTGTTCCACGCCGGGCGGCTTTGATGCGCCTGTTGCTCATGTGGCTGGCAGTGGTGGCGATTGCCCCTGCGGCCATGGCGGATATCCGCTTGCTGGACGACAGCAGCCGCGAGATCCGCCTCGCGCATCCGGCGCAACGCATCGTCAGTCTCGCGCCGCATCTCACCGAACTTCTGTTCGCGGCCGGCGCCGGCAGTCGAGTGATCGCGGCGGTGGCCTACAGCGACTATCCGCCCCCGGCAGCGCGGCTGCCTCGAATCGGCAGCGGCCACAGTCTGGATCTTGAGGCGATCGTGGCGGCGAGGCCGGATCTGATCATTGCCTGGGGGAGCGGAAATCCTCCGCGTCAGGTCGAGCGCCTGCGCGCCTTGGGACTCAAGGTCTTCTCGCTGGAAGTGCGCGCGTTGGCGGAAATTCCAGCCGCGCTGGAACGCATCGGGACGCTTGCCGGAACCGAGGCTCAAGCAAACGTAACCGCCGCGCGGCTGCGCGCGCGCCAGACCGCGTTAGGGGAGCGCTATGGGGCGAGCCGGGAGCTTCGGGTTTTCTATCAGTTGCTCGACGAGGCGCTCATGACTGTGAATGGCGCCCATCTGATCAGTGATGTGCTGCGGCAGTGCGGCGCGACCAACGTGTTCGCTAACCTGCCGTTGCTCACTGCGAGGGTGGATATTGAGGCCGTGCTCGCGGCACGGCCGCAGGCCATCGTCGCGGGCGGGGAAGAGAGACTGTGGCGAACATGGCGCGAGCGTTGGCAGCGGCGCAGGGAACTGCCGGCGGTTGCTTCCGGCGCACTCTATTTCGTGCCGGCCGATCTCATGCACCGGCCCGGGCCACGGGTGTTCGACGCGGCCGAGCAGGTGTGCGCTCAGCTTGACGCGGCGCGCAGTCTCGCGCGTCGCTAGTCAGGTTTGTTCATCGGCTGCCACAGCACATCCGGCCGGCCGGCCTGGGCGTTGAGCAGGCGGGCCAATACGAACAGCAGATCCGAGAGGCGATTCAGATAGCGAATACTTGCCGGATTCACGCTGGCGTCGCGCGCGAGCGTCGTGAGCCGGCGTTCGGCGCGGCGGCAGACGGCACGTGCGACATGCGCAAGTGCCGCGACTGTGGTGCCGCCCGGCAGGATGAATTCCTTGAGCGATGCGAGGGGCGCATTCAGTTCGTCCAGCAGCGTCTCGAGACGCGTGACCTGATCGTCCTGGATGACGCTTCGATCCGGAATACAGAGTTCGCCGCCCAGATCGAACAGCTCATGCTGGATTGTGGTGAGCGCTGCCCGCAAGGGTTTCGGCAGCTCATGCGCGAGAAGCAGGCCAAGAAAACTGTTCAGCTCATCGACCGCGCCGAACGCCTCCACGCGCGCGTCATCCTTGGCGACACGCGTGCCATCGCCGAGCCCCGTGGTACCGTCGTCACCGGTACGCGTATAGATCTTTGACAAGCGGTAGCCCATTAAGGCGGCGCCAATCGGTACATGACGGCAAGCTCCAGCTGCTGTGAATGCGCGGCGGACGTTCCGGCGACATCGTGGATCCGCCCGACCTTGCCGAGCGAGTCTAGCGCTGACGCATCGAGAATGTCATACCCGGAGCTGCGCGCCACGCGAACCGCCTCGAGTTGCCCGTCCAAAGCAAGGCGAAAGCCGACCAGGACGGTGCCCTCCCAGCCGCGCGCGCGGGCGAGTGCGGGGTAGGCGAGGTAGCGCGCGAGGCGGCTGCGGACCTCGCCAAGAACGGCGGCGGCCGTGGCGACCTTGTCATGGCCGGCGTCACGGGCAGGACGGGTCTGGGCAGATTCATGCACGCGACCGCCGCGCGGCTGCGCGCTGGATGAGCCCGTGTCGGGTGCTGCGTTGCGTTTCGGCAGCGGCTGCGCGCGAGTGGTGAGCGCGATCTTGATCTCACCATCGCGCGAGAGTGCATCGCCGAGGCGTGATGGGAGCGGCGTGGAGTGACGCATCAGGCTCACGAGCACGAGGACGTGCAGGGCGAGGGATAGCGCTCCAAACCATATCAGGGTCTTTGGTCGCGCCCCGGCCATGGTCAAAATTCCCGCCCCAGCGTCAGCATGAAATTGCGTCCGGGCATGGGGTAGGCGGCGTAGGACGTCGTGTTGCTGGTACTGCGCACCCCGTAGTCGAAAAATTGCTTATTAAAGATGTTGTAGACGGCCGCCTGGAAGCGCCAGCGCTCGAGCGTTTCGGTGAGTCGCAGATCGAGTACTTCGTAGGCGGGAATCTTCTGGGAGAAGTCGTTGGTTTCATCGCTGTCGAAGTACTTGCTCCCCACGTAGCGTCCGGCGAGTGCGACGTCGGTCGACGGCTGCGGCTTCCAGTGCAGCGTCAGGGCGGCGGTATGTTGCGGAACGAGTGGCACCTCGTTTCCTGCGAAGGGGCCATCCCGAAACTCTGCGCGCGTATAGGCGTAGTCCGCCGAGAGGCGCACGTGCGCCATGAGCGCGGTGGCGACGCTGAGGTTGAATCCGTGGCGGCGCGTCGGGTCGAGATTTTCGTTGCTATAAGTGACGGGGTTGTAGTGAATCTCGTTGTCGAGCTCCAGGTAATAGATGCTCAGCTGTGTTTGCAGCGCGCCGCGGCGGTAGTCGATGCCGGTGTCCGCCCCGCGCCCGATTTGGGGCTTGAGCGCAACGAAGTCGGGAACGGAGTATGGCCGGAACAGCTCATCGACCGTGGCAAACCGGACGCTGCGCGATCCCTTCACGAACAGGCTCCAGTACTGCCCCAAGCCCTGGCGCACGCCGGCTTCGAGCATGTGCTCGCGATCGCGCTGATCGAGATCGACGGTCGACGGATTCACAAGATCACGCCCCTGTTGCCGGACCTCCTGCAGACGCGCGCCGAGCGTGAACGTAGTGGCGCCAAACCCCTCGGTCTGCTGCGCATAGATGGCGGCGCTGTCCTGTCGGACATCGAGCTGCTGCAGCGGGCTGGCCACCGTGCTGCGATCGGGGCTGCGTCGGGAGTCGTAGGTTGAACGATAG